>JBLMXG010000070.1:0-7361 GCA_050257635.1 Chloroflexota bacterium | reverse complement strand
GTCGCGGCCAGCTCGAGCAGCCGCTCGACATCGCGCTCTTGAATATGGCGGCGGTCTTCGCGCAGGTGCACGGTGATGCCGTCGGCGCCGGCCTTTTCCGCCAGCAGCGCAGCCTCCACGGGATCGGGCAGGTCAGCACGGCGCGCTTGCCGCACCGTCGCCACATGATCGACGTTCACTCCCAGGCGCAGCATCGCTATTCGCCGATCTCGGCGCGTATCTCATCGGCGATCTCTTGCGCCATCGCGCGGATCTTGTTTTCCGCCTCGCCTTCCAGCATCACCCGCGCCAACAGCTCGGTACCCGAATAGCGCACCAGCACGCGGCCGCGATCGCCGAGCGCGCGCTCCACGTCGGCGATTTTGCGCCGCACCTTTGTCATCTGCGAGAGATCTCTTCTTTCTTTCACGGCGACGTTGAGCAGTACCTGCGGCATCCGCGTCATGACTCCCTTGAATTCGCTTAGCCGCTTGCGTTTTTCTACCATCAACGCGAGCATCTGCAAGCAAGTGATCGCGCCGTCGCCGGTGGTGTTATGGTCGAGAAAAAGTATGTGGCCCGACTGCTCGCCGCCGAGATTGTAGCCATCCGCTAGCATCTTCTCGACGACGTAGCGGTCGCCCACCTGGGTGCGCACGACGTCGAGTCCGGCCCCTCGCATCGCCAACTCCAATCCTAGATTGCTCATTACCGTGGCGACGATGCCGGAGCTTTTGAGCGTGCCGTTGCGCTGCATATCCAGGGCGCAGATCGCGAGCACCTGGTCGCCGTCGAGAATGTCGCCGGTCTCGTCGATGAAGATTGCCCGGTCGGCGTCGCCGTCCAGCGACACGGCGAAATCGGCGCCCTCATGGAGCAGAACATCCCGAGCGGTTTCCGGATAGAGCGCACCGCAGCGCCGATTGATGTTTTCACCGTCCGGCTGCACGCCGAGCGGCAGCACTTCAGCGCCGAGCTCGGACAAAACTTCCGGCACGACTCTATAGGCTGCGCCATGGCCGCAATCGACGACGATCTTCAAGCCCTCCAGAGTGAGATGGCGCGGAAAGCAGTTCTTGAGAAAAACGTTGTAACGGCCGACGGCATCGGAGATGCGGTAGGCCTTGCCGATCTCCGACGCGGTCGGGCGCGACTCCTCGGTCGCGCCGCTGAAAATCATGCCCTCCATGCGCGCTTCAACTTCATCCGGCAGCTTGAAACCATCCCAAGAAAAAAACTTGATGCCGTTGTCTTCATAGGGGTTGTGCGACGCTGAAATCACCACCCCGGCGTCGGCGCGCATGCTTCGGGTCAAGAACGCCACCCCCGGCGTTGGCAGGGGTCCCACCAGCAGCACATCGGCGCCCATCGAAACGATCCCCGATGCCAAGGCGGTTTCAAGCATGTAGCCTGACAGTCGGGTGTCTTTGCCGATCAAGATTTTGTAGCGGTGTTTACCGTTTTCATCCATCTTGCGGGAAAATGCCGGTGGCTTTCCGCGCCCGGTCTGCTCGTCGAGTTTAGATTCATGCAGCACTTTAGCTATGGCTCGGCCAAGCTTCAGCGCCATTTCCGAGGTCATCGGCTCTTGATTGGCGACCCCGCGCACCCCATCGGTGCCGAAAAGACGACGCTCGGGCTTCTTGCTTTTGATCTGCGGTTGAATCATCGCACCGGACTCCTGTGCATGGAAACTACTTACTCCGTCCGTTTGATTATCCGCACACGGAAGCGCTGCGGCTTTTGCTCGGCCACCTCGACTCCCGCAGGCAGGTTCAGCTCCACCGGCACATTATGGGCACCGACCGCCATGCCTTGCAAATTCAAATGGACTTGTTCGGGAGCCAATTTCAACGGCCCGATTATACTTTTCGGACCGCTCAGCTTGAGAGAAACGGTTGGCGGCGTTACCGTGTAGACGCCTTTGAAATCCAGCGCGCGCACTTCGACCCGCTCAAACAGCCGAGTCACCCGTTCCTCCTCGACCGTGATCGCCACGTCGACCTGGTCCGGCGCGATCGAAAGCGGTTTGCCGTCGTTGGACAGTCGCACCCTGCGGCCGACGGTGCTTCGGCTGCCTTCGATGTCGATGGGGATGGTCTCGATGGCGGTCAAGCGCCGCACTTCTTCCGCCGGCCCCTGCACCATGACGCTTGCCGGCCGGGCGACGGTTTGGGCGACTCGGTAGCCCTCTAACGGCTTTCCTGAAAGCCGCACGGAGACGGGCAAAGTTCGCCGTGCCACCGGCTCAAGCCGAATGTGAAGCACCGGAGGGGTAATACGCGCGATGATGACGCCGCGAGGAACATTAAAGTAACCCGAAGCCAGCGGATAACTCAATGAACCCGACTTCGCTCCGTCCAAATCTAGAGCCAGTTTCAAATCGCTGGCGTTGAGCGTAGACACCAGGGTGCGCGGTCCCATTACACGCAGCACCACGTAATCGACCCGGTTATCCATGACCATGAGGTCGGACGGAATGTTGCGGAATTCCAGCGGCACTTCGATGGCTCGCTCGATATCGCGATGGCCGGCCATCCAGAGCCCGACGGCGATAATCAGTGCCAGTGCCTTCAGACCTAAATTGCTGCCGGCAAGGGCGACAATTCTTTCCCAGAGCTGCTTCATGTCTTGAGCAAATCGCGCAGGGCGGAGCGCAGCCCGGCACCGTCGATATTCTCGGTCACGTTACCGCCTACCACGAGCGCTGCACTGCCTTCCTGTTCGGAGACCACGACCGCGACCGCATCGGTCTCCTCGGTCACGCCCAGCGCGGCGCGATGGCGCGTGCCCCAAGTTTTGCGCAGGTTGGGGTTGGTGCTGAGCGGCAACAGACAGCGCACCGCGGTGACTCTGCCTTTCTGAATCACCAATGCACCGTCGTGAATCGGCGAATGGGGCAGAAAGACACTTTCGACCAATTCCCGGCTCACCCGCGCATCGAGCCGCGTGCCGATTTCCATGTACTCGTTCAACCCCACTTCTCGCTCGATCACGATCAACGCGCCTACATGCCGTTCGGCCAGCACCACCGCCGCCTGGGCGACTTCTTCGATGAGATCCTCGCCGCGCAGCGCAACACGATCCACGGTGCCAAATAGCGGCGCGCTGCCGACTTGGGTAAGCGCGCGGCGAATATCGCTCTGGAAGATGACGATGATGACCAGAATGATTGAGCCGAGAAAATTATCGAGGATCCAGTTGAGTGTGAGCAATCCCAGGGCGCGCGATGATACGTAGGCAACCAAGATTACAGCCAACCCGATGATCATCTGCATCGCCCGGCTGCCGCGAACGATCTGCAGCGCGCGGTAGACCAAGAATGCGATGATGCCGATATCGAGAAGGTCCTGCCAACGGAGCGCCTGGATCAGCTCGAACATGACCTGCTTCCTGTCACTGCGCCGGACCGAAGCGGATCGCATCCGCGATCCGTACCGCCCTGTGGGTCTCGGGCACGTCGTGAACGCGCAGCATATTGGCGCCGCCCAGGACGGCCGCCACCCCTGCCGCCAGACTGCCTTCTAAACGGTCGTCAGGGTCGAGCTTTAAGATCTTGCCGATGAAGGTCTTGCGCGACACCCCGACCAAGAGCGGCTGAGCCAGAGCCGCGAGCATGGGGAGTCCGCGCAGCAGCTGGAGATTATGTTCCAGCGTTTTGCCGAAACCGATGCCTGGGTCGAGGATGATTGCCTCGAGAGCAATCCCGGCATCCATCGCTTCATAGAGCTGCGTGGCAAGAAAATCACGCACCTCGCGCGTCACGTCATTGTAATGAGGTTCCACTTGCATGGTTCGCGGCGCTCCCTGCATGTGCATCAACACCACTGGCACCTTCTCCTCGGCGATCAGTGAAGTCATCGTCGGGTCAAAGCGCAGCGCGCTGATGTCGTTGACGATATCCGCGCCGGCATCTAAAGCGGCGCGGGCGGTTTTCGACTTGTAGGTGTCGATGGAAATCGGCACGTCAACCTCGCGGCGCATGCCACGGACAACCGGCAGCACCCGCGCCAACTCCTCATCTTCTGAAACCGGACGAGCGCCCGGCCGTGTAGACTCGCCGCCGATATCGACGATGTCCGCGCCGCACGCCGCCATCGCCACGCCGTCGGCAATCGCCTTGGCTGAATCGAAGCGCCGCCCACCGTCGTAAAACGAATCCGGCGTAACGTTCAAAATACCCATGATTAAAGTGCGGCGGGTAAAATCGATCTCGCCATGGCGGGTGCGTAAAGTCTTGGGCTCGTCGCCGGTGAGCGGCGCAAAGCGGGTCGGGCGGGAGCTTAGCGCTTGCGGCTTGTTATCGGCCATCGATGGTATTCCGCGCAAAAATTGGTTGCGATTGTTGACCTCGCGCGAACCCTCTAAGCCAAAGCATAAGAGCGATCCGCACAGGGAGTGACTGATGATTTGGAACGGAGAGATTTGGGAGCCGACGCTTCGGGAGAAAAGCTTAGGCGACCGCCGCGGCAGCCGACGGCGTAAGCGGCGATCCGCCGTTCCCGCCAAATTCTCTTACGATGGCGTCGATCTCCGAGCCGTCCAGAACTTCCTTCTCCAGCAGTGATTCGGCTACCTTATGGAGGAGCCTCAAATTGGTCTTCAGGAGGTCCTTCGCTTTGTAATAGCTGTCCTGGATAATTCGTCTGACCTCGGCGTCAATCTCGATCGCGGTGCTCTCGGAATAATCGACCTTTTGCGTAAAATCTCTTCCCAAAAAGATCTCTTCCTCTTTTTTGCCGAACGTCATGGGGCCGAGCTTCTCGCTCATGCCCCACTCGCACACCATGCGGCGCGCCAGGTCGGTGGCTTTCTCGATATCGTTTCCGGCGCCCGTGGTCATGTGATTGAGCACCAGCTCTTCTGCCACCCGCCCGCCGAAAAGAATGACCAGATTATTGAGGAGATATTCTTTATTGTAAGTGTGCTTTTCATCCATCGGCAGCTGCTGGGTGAGACCGAGGGCCATGCCGCGCGGGATGATCGTCACCTTATGGATGGGGTCCGCCCCCGGCAGAAGCTTGGCGACCAAGGCATGGCCGGCTTCATGAAAGGCGGTATTGCGCTTCTCTTCGTCGCTGATGATCATGCTGCGCCGCTCGGCACCCATCATGACCTTGTCCTTGGCGAGCTCGAAGTCGTGCATGTCGACTTTTTCTTTATTGTTGCGCGCCGCCAGCAGCGCCGCCTCGTTGACCAGGTTTTCCAGATCCGCGCCGGCAAATCCCGGCGTCGCGCGCGCAAGCACGCCGATATCGACGTCCGATCCCACCGGCACTTTGCGGGTATGGACCTGCAAGATGCCTTCGCGCCCTTTCACGTCGGGCCGCGGCACGACGACCCGCCGGTCGAATCGCCCGGGACGCAGCAAAGCCGGATCCAAGACATCCGGGCGGTTGGTCGCGGCAATCAAAATGACTCCTTCGTTGGCTTCGAAGCCGTCCATCTCGACCAGCAACTGGTTGAGGGTCTGTTCGCGCTCGTCATGGCCGCCGCCGAGCCCAGCGCCACGATGGCGCCCGACGGCATCGATTTCATCGATGAAAATGATGCAGGGCGCGTTCTTTTTGCCTTGTACGAAGAGGTCGCGCACGCGCGAAGCGCCGACGCCGACGAACATCTCGACGAAATCGGACCCGCTGATGCTGAAGAACGGCACGCCCGCCTCGCCCGCGATGGCTCTGGCCAATAAAGTTTTTCCCGTACCCGGAGGACCGACGAGAAGGCAGCCCTTGGGAATTCGCCCGCCGAGCTTGGTGAACTTCTTCGGATCCTTTAGAAAGGCGATGATTTCCTGCAAATCGTCCTTGGCTTCATCGACGCCGGCAACATCGCTGAATGTGACTCGATGTTGGTTTTCCGTGAGTAATTTCGCGCGGCTCTTGCCAAACGACATCGCTTTGCCGCCGCCGACCTGCATCTGGCGCATGAAAAAGATCCACACGCCGATCAGCAAAAGCATCGGAAACCAGTTCAGCAACAAGACCATGTACCAGGGTGAGTCTTCTTCAGGCTTGGCCGCGATTTTGACTTTTTTCTCGCGCAGCGACTTCACCAACTCGGGATCGTTCGGGGCGAAGGTTCTGAAGCGCTCCCCGTTTTTATATTCGCCTTGAATATTATGGCCTTGAATCGTGACTTTCTGGACGTCGCCGCGATCTACGGCGGTCATGAATTCACTGAAGACGATCTCCGGTTCGCGGCCATGCTGCTTGTTGAACACGCTGAATACCGCCAGGATAATCAGCGCCAGAACCAGCCAGAGGGCTATATGTTTAGATGATTGACTCAACCGCGCCTCCAAAAGTTACAAACGCAAAAAAGTGTAACATACGTGACTACTTGTATCAATAATAGTTTGTTTTCCCCTTACGTCAAATTGGCCGCACTCTTAAGCTTAACATGGTTGTGGTTTTTTTCGATACGGCAGCGGCAGCGCTGCGACCGTAACCGGGAATCCACAGAACTTCCTCGCCGGCTACCAGCAGCGGCCAGCGAGAACGAACCGATAGCGGCACCCGCTTCTCAATGTAGAGATCTTTAACTTTCTTATGCCCGGTCATGCCCAGGGGGTGGAATCGATCGCCGGGACGAAAATTGCGCACCGCCAGGGCTTCGCTCAAGTATGCATGATCAAAAACGGCCTCCATCAAATCGCCCGGCAGAGTTTGGGGAGACCCGGCCAACAGCTCGCTATGAAACTCCAGGCTCGCTTCCGGAATCCGTAGTATCACACCGACTTCTAATGGATAATTGTAGCAAGATCCGCTTCGGTTTTGAGCCGGTTTTGCGAGCTTGAGCGATTCGTATTCGCGCACCAACTGCCATCCGCCGGGAATCGACAGGCTGCCCTGAGGGGGGCCTGCTTCTATTAGACGCAACATATCGTCAATATGAACGAAGTCCAAACCGCCCAGGTGTCCCCGCGCGCGCTCGATCCATAGGCGAAGAATTCTGCGTTGCAGCGCCTTGGGCTGTGCCAGAAACGCCGGACGGGCCAGATCATCTTTTTGCAACATCACGGTGAATCGCTGGCGCGCCACCTCGTCAAGATAATCGTCTTCGTCGCGCAGCAACGCCGCGAGCTGGCCTAAGCGGTCGGGCACACGGGAATCGATGCGCCGGCCAATCCGCGGCAGCAGGTCGGTCCGAATCCAATTTCGCAAAAATGCCGGGTCCCGATTGCTTTCGTCCACCCGGTAAGCAAGCTGTTTTTCAGATAGATACCGCAGCACGTCCGCTTTGGAAATCTCCAGCAATGGGCGAATCACCATGAGTACGCGCGTCGATTCGCCGCTGCCGAGTTTGAGATTTTGTTGTGGCGCCATTCCCCCCAGGCCTTTTAACCCGGCGCCGCGCAGAAACCACATGAGCATGGTCTC
>JBLMXG010000069.1:0-29622 GCA_050257635.1 Chloroflexota bacterium | reverse complement strand
CAGAGCGATAAAGGCCAAGAGCCCCTCATTTTTGAATAAATCGAGGCTCTCCACCCGCAGGTCGGTGAAGACGTTGCTCACGATCAAAGGGCGCTCGTCATCGACGACCCGATCGACGATGGTGAGGGATCCCTCGGCAACACCAAGCTCCCGGGATTCAAAACCGCGCGCAGCGGCGGTTTCAAGCGCCCCCGTGCCATGATTTCTCAGCCGGACGATCGCCGCCGCATAGGGCAAGTGAATGAGCGCGGCTTCGAGGAACGAAGCGAGGAGCTTTTCCGTGTCGATGGTCGAAGTTACCGCCAGGTTGACCTGGTGCATGACTTCGATCCGCTCGCGCTGACGGCGGATTTCTTCGGCAGTTTTCTGCTGCCGCCTCGCCTGCTCTTCTTTTTCCCGAGCCGCCCGCCGGATGCGCTCGACCTGGGCGAAGTAGCCGTAGAAAAGCGAGATCACGAACGGAAAGGGAAGACGCAGATAAATATTCGGGCTGAACGTCTCGGATGTGTAAAAAACGATATAGCCATAAACCAGCGGCGCCAAGATCGTCACTGCCAGCAGGCCGCGGGTATCATTGCAGATGCAACTGACGACCAAAGTAAAGAAACAGGCGAGGTAAAAATCGGGACTCGCGATTCCAATCGTGCTCACGACGGCCACAAGGACGATCGTGTCGAAGAGCAACAGCGGGCCGTAAAAATAGCGCGAGTCAAAAATATCGTCGGCGAGAAAATACAGGGTCGTGTGGCTGAGCAGATAGAGAATCAGAATCGCCTGGACTTGCGTGGGCGTCAGCCACTCGTTTGGCGTATAGTAAAGCAGATAGGAAGAAAGAATAACCAACGGCCAGCGCAGACGGATAACCGTGTCCTTCTTGGCGGCATCGAACAGCCGGTCGATCTTCCAAGGACGGCGCGACGAATTTTTTGAGGTGGCGGTTTGTGAAATAGCCATGGGTTCGCGAATCCAAAATTGCAAAACTTCAGTGTGAACCAGGTATTCTGCATATTACATGCCACGCTCGTCGAGGGCCGATTTAACTTCACTGAATAACGCCTTTGTTCAAGGATTTTAACGATTTAAAAAATCGCCGAAGATAAAATCGCAGTTCTATTTAAATTCGTACGGCACAATTTTGTAGCCGGACGGGCGCGGTTGATCACGAGCGGAAAATGTCAGGAAAAGTCTGGCAACTTGAAACCCGGCGAGCGCAGTTCGAAGGCTCGGGGCTAACTGCGAGTTACCGTGCCGCTGCGCTTCTGCTGCGCCGCGCGCACAGCGCGCAAAATATCCGCATAACCGGCGCAGCGGCAGATGTTGCCGGCTAAATATTCGCGGATCTCTTCATCGGTGGGATTGGGCGTCTCGTCCAGCAGCGCCTTTACCGATAAAACAAAGCCCGGGGTGCAATACGCGCATTGCAACGCCCTCTGCTCGACAAACGCTTCTTGAACGCCGTCGAGCTTGGAACCGTCGCCGAGACCCTCCAGCGTGGTAATCTCGCAACCGCCGGCTCGAGCCGCAAGCAAGAAACAACTGCTGACCGGACGACCGTCCAACAACACCGTGCAGCTGCCGCACGCGCCCACGCCGCAGCTCTCGCGCACACTCCAGAGCTTCAGCCGCTCGCGCAAAACTTCCAAAAGCGTCTCGGCATCGTTGACCTGGACGGTTTCGGTGCGATTGTTGACTCGGAATGTGATCTCGCGGTTCATTGAAAATTAACCTTCAAATAAGCGATGGCCTGTTTTGGCCGCCTTTTGCGAGAGTTCTCATGTCATGGTTGACCGTTGTTCAACTGCTCCACGGCCTTTTTCACGAACAACCGGGCCATCCTGCGCTTGTACCATTCCGACCCTCTGAGGTCGGAAAACGGAGAAATCTGCTTCTCCACGATTTCCAGCACTCGGTCCATCAGGGCCTGGTCGATGACTTGGTCGCACGTTAATTCCAGGCCACCGATGAGCAGCGGGGTCGCCGCGACGCCGCCAAGCGCCAGGCGCAACTCCTTGCAACGGCCGTTTTCTTTCAGCAGAAACGCCGCCACGCCCAGACAAGGCCAGTCGTTGGCCGACAGCGCCGTATACCGCAGATAAACCGATCGACCACCGGCCGGTATGAAAGGAACTTTGACGTCGACCAATAGTTCTCCTGGCTCCAAGACGGTTTCGTACATGCCGCGAAAAAAAATCTTGAGTGGAATAGTGCGCGAACCGTTGGGGCCGAACGCAGTGACCTCTGCGCCGAGCACGAGCAGCGGCGGCGGCGGATCGAGACGATAATCGGCGTGGGCGAGATTGCCGCCCACGGAAGCGGTCTGCCGCACGCGCACATTGCCGATATGACCGAACGCTTGGGCAAGCACCGGAAACGCTTGCCGGACAAGCGGCGAGGTCTCCACCATTCGATGGGTCGCGAGCGCTCCGATTCGCACACCGTCGGCTTCGCGCTGGATGTCGTTTAGGCCCGGGATTGATTGCAGGTCGACTAAATAAGGATAATGGAGCGCGCGCTGCTTCATCAAGATGACCAGCGTCGTGCCGCCGCCGAGGACGCGCGCCTCGTCGCCATGCCGTTGCAGCAACTGCACGGCTTCCTGCAAGGATTTCGGCTGAAGTAAATCGAAGGAACGAATCGTCATCGGGATATCTCGGAACGTCGCTGTTTTTTTATCCCTACACCGCGCTAGAATCAAGCGTGGAAAGCATTGCGCGGCACCACGGATCGGCGAAACAGCGACGACAAATCTCGGGTTGACAGGCGCAGCCAACTTTGACATGAATCCGACTCAAAGGGAGGGCAGCAACCATGTTCGCAAGCATTCGACATATCGCGGTGATGACCGAAAACTGGGACCGGGAAGCCAAGTTCTATCAGACGATCTTCGGGATGAAAAAAATCACCAACGGCATGACCGACGAAAAGGGCGAGTACAATAAGGGCCGCGGTCATTTGAGCGACGGCGTGATCGGTCTGGCACTGTTGCAACGCCAGCCGGGGTTCAGGTCCGGGCTCGATCATTTCGGCTTCGCCGTCGAAGACGTGCAGGTTGTGCGCAATCGCGTTAAGCAATCCTATCCCGACGTTTACATTCACCAGAGCCAAAGCCATGTGCCCTTTGCCGGCCTGCGCGGGCACGATCCCGACGGCAATCAGTGGGACCTTTCGCAAAAAGGCATGAGCAACGTCCGCGAAGGCTACGTCGATTTTGGCTGGGAACAACCGCGTTGGATCAACCATATCTGCATCCGCAGCGGCCGACCAGCTTTTGTCGCCGAGTTCTATCAGAAAGTTTTCGATCTGAAGCCTGTCGAAGGTCTGTCCGGCGACCACAGCTTTTATCTGACCGATGGCAAAGTCGGCATAGCGATCCGACCCTGGAGCATGGTCACGCATCGTGGCATGATGCCGGGCCTCGATCACTTCGGCTTCAAAGTCGAAAGCCTCGCGCAGACCAACAAAGATCTGGAAGCTCTTGCAGCTGCCGCGCCGGCGTCGGCGCCGCGAAAGGTCGCCATTGGCCGCGACGGCGAGAAACACAAAGAAAACCTCGAAGGCTGCAAGCTCTGCAAACAGAGCCTGGCGGACCCCGATGGCGTGCTGTTGGACTTGACCGACTGAGGCACGCGCGAGCCGATCGCGGTTGAATCGCTTTTCCATACCGAGGCGCCAAACAGTTCGGAGGAGACGTGGAATTTGCCAATATCAACGACACTGTGCGCACGGCGCAGAACGAAAATAAACGTTTCGTGCCGCTGTTTGGGAGCGATACTTTTCGCTCCTGGATACTTTATTTTCGCCCCGGCGAGCATACCGACATGCACTACCATCAGTCGCCCGAAACTTTTCTGGTGCTCCAAGGCAAAGCTTCGGTCAAAGGGCTGAAAGGCGAGGAACGAATCATCGAGAAAAATGAGATCGTGTTTTTCCCCGACAAAGATTACTATCAAATCACCAGCGTCGGCACCGAGCCGCTGGTGCTTGTGGGCAACCGCTCGGAAGCGTTCGGCGGCGCTCACGTGACCGCCGAAGAAAAATAATCGCCGTAATCGATTCTCTTCCACCGCCTTGACGGCATACCGAGATGAAACAGTTGGCTGTGCTTGGGTGGTTCCTTTCGCTCGCCGCTGTTTTGGCGCTCTCGGTGTCCGGCGCCGAAGCGATTGAGGCAGTAAAAATCGCCTCTACCGGACCGGGTTTGAGCACCCTTCCGCTTGAGATCGCCGCCCGCAAGGGCTTTTTCCGCGACGAGGGTCTCGACGTTCTGACGATTACCATGCGAACCAACATCGCCGTCAACGCTCTGCTCACCCGCAACGTGGATTATGCCACCCCGAGCACGTCGGCGATCAAGGCCGCCAGTGCCGGCTTGCCGGTTAAATTGATCGCCGTGCTTTTGGGCCGGCCCGATTATTTCTTGACGGTGAAAAAGGAGATCAGCTCGGTCAGAGATCTCAAAGGCAAGCGTATCGCCATCGGCAGTTTCGGCGCCGCCGCCGATTTGGCCTTGCGCACTGTTGCGAAGCAAGACGGCTTGGATCCCGATCGCGACATCGTTCGTCTGCAGATCGGTGGGGCCGCCGCGCGCTATGCCGCCCTCGCCGCCGGCAGCGTCGACGCGACGATTCTTACTTTGCCGTACAACCTCCAAGCCGCTAAAGCAGGCTACAAGGACCTCCTGTGGTTCGGCGAGCGCATGGAATTGCCACTCGCCGGTCTCGCGGCTCTCGACGAAACCATTCAGAAGAATTCTCACCAGGTTTACGGCGTCGTGCGCGCGGTCTTTCGCGCCATGGCTTTCGCTGGTGCCCACCGCGAGGAAACCATCCGGATCCTGGTCAACTGGTTGAAAATTGACCAAGAAGTCGCGGCGAGAAGCTATGAGCTCGGCAAAAACAGCTGGTCCGCAGGCGTTGTCTCCGACGCGGCGGTGCAAATGCTGGTCGATCAATCGATGGCGGAACTCAAAAGCAAAGACCCAGTTCCTCTCGACCGCGTGCGCAACTGGACGCTCGCCCAACGGGCGCGGCGCGAAGTGGGTGCCGCTGCACAAGGGCAATGAGCGTCCTTCAACACTAAATGTTCATCCAACGCAAGCCATGGCCATTTCCATTGGCGAGATCATAGAAAGTTACGATCCCAAATCATCTCTCGCCGAAGCCTCGACCCCACCGGCTTCCTGGTACATCGATCCTCGCATTCTCGAACTAGAGCAGCGCACGGTTTTTGCTCATTCCTGGCAGATGGCTGGTCGAGTCGATCAGGTAATCGACGCTGGACGCTATATCACCTGCGAGATCGGCGGCGAGTCAATTGTCGCGGTTCGCGGCAACGACAATGTTCTGCGCGCGTTCTATAACGTCTGCCGTCATCACGCCGCCGCCGTAGCGAGGCACCGCGAAGGAGTCGCGGCCAATTTTCGCTGCCCTTACCATGGTTGGACTTACAATTTGGAAGGCGTGCTCCTGCGGGCGCCGGAATTTGGCGGCGTCGTCAATTTCGATCGCGCGGCCCATGGCCTCCTCGCCGTGCAAATCGCGGCCTGGAAAAACTGGATATGGGTTAAGCTTGAGCCGGAGGATCTATCGCTTGAGGCTTTTCTCGGCGCGGATCTCGTCAGACAATTTGAACCGTTGAACCTTGAACAACTTCGCTGGTTCGAGCGGCGGGTTTACACGCTTCATTGCAACTGGAAAGTGTTCGTCGACAACTACCTCGATGGCGGCTATCATGTGCCGCACATTCACGGTGGGTTGAACACGGTGCTCGATTACGGCAACTACACGATCGAAACTGGCGAGCGTTTTTGCCTCCAGTCGAGCCCCATCTCAAAAGAGCCGTCCGGCTCGCCGACCGCAGCCGTGCGGCACGGCGAGCGCGCACTCTATTACTGGATCTATCCCAACTTCATGATCAATATTTACGATCAAGTAATGGACACCAACCTGGTCATCCCTCGAGCCGTCGATTGCACGGAAGTGATCTTCGATTACTATTTCGCCGACGTTTCGGAGCCAACTCGGGAGCGAAACCTCGCCAGTATCGCGATCAGCGAGCAGATTCAAAGCGAAGACGTAGCCATCTGCGAGTCCGTCCAGCGCGGCCTAAGCTCGCGTTCCTACGACTCCGGCCGGTTGTCGGTGCGGCGCGAAGCCGGCGAGCATCTGTTTCACCGGCTCCTTTACGCGAACCTGCGCGCGGGCCTGCCGGCGAATAAATAGCGCGAGCCCCGTTCTCATCTCATCGCCAAACCGGTGTTTTGCCAAGGCGTTTAAATCAGCGTAGGATTGTTTTTGCGTTTTTATAATCAGGATTCATGATGCCACCTAAAATTTATATCGACGGCCAGGCTGGCACCACGGCTCTCAGAATCCGTGACTGGCTAACCGGACGAAAAGACATTGAAGTCATCATCCTCCCCGAGGAATTGCGCAAGGATGCCGCGGGGCGAAAAAAAGCGCTGCGAGATGCCGACATCGTGCTCTTGTGCTTACCCGACGATGCCGCGAAAGAGGCGGCGGCTTGGCTCGCTGATTCGCCGGTGCGAATTCTCGATGCCAGCACGGCCCATCGTGTCAACGACAACTGGGTTTATGGCTTGCCGGAGTTGTGCCCCGGACAGCGCGAGCGCATCGCCAACGCCCAACGGGTGGCTAATCCCGGCTGCTACTCCTCCGCCGTAATCCTGCTCGTGCGGCCACTCGTCGATGCCGGGCTTCTCGCCCCCGATACAGCGCTTCCGATCCACGCCCTATCGGGTTATTCCGGCGGCGGCCGGGCGCTGATCGAGCGCTGGGAAGATCCCCAGCGGGGGCTCTTGAAGCTCGCCTACGAAGCGCCCTACAGCATCGCGAAGTTGCACAAGCATATCCCCGAGATTATGCGCCATGGCGGCCTCGATGCCGAGCCGCAGTTTCTTCCCAACGTCGGCCCGTTTCGCTGCGGCATGCGTGTCGAAATCATGCTGCCAAAAAATTGGCTGGCGAAATCCACCCTGGGCAAAGCAATATGGGAAAGCCTGGCGGCGCGCTACGAGAACGAAACTTTTGTCCATGTCGAGCCTCTTGCGGATGCCGCGGCGGCCGACGAGACGACCTTCGACCCGCAAGCCTTCAACAACACCAACCGCATCTCGCTCTGCGTCCTGCCGCACCCGTCGGGCCACGCCTTGCTTATGGCGCGACTCGACAATCTCGGCAAGGGCGCGGCCGGCGTCGCAATCCAGAATTTGAATCTGATGCTCGGCGCGCCGGAAGACACCGGACTGCCGCGCTAACGCCGCAAACCCTTTTCAGCGGCGCGGGCGTTGGGCACGATCCGTATCGGCGCGGGAACCCAGGGAAGCAATGCCTGGATCGCGCCGGCGAGCAGAATCAAATTTTTCTCTTTCCGCGCACTCCACCTTAAGCCGTAGCCTTCTCGAAGTGTTTCCGGCAAGAGACCCGTTGTTACAAAACGAAACAGCGGTCCGGCAACTTTGAAAATCCACGGGCGGGCATAGAGAATATCGCGCGCCAGTCTTCTCGCCGTGGCTCCGACGGCGATCGCCCCGCCGGTAATCATTCGGTGCATATAGGCGTCGAACGAGCCGATCGTTGGCGGCAAGATTTCCTCCCCGATGCCGAATAAGGAGGCCAACTTTTTCGTGTCGTCGTAATAAGCGGCTTTTTCCTCCGGCGCCATCGGAGCGACAAAGCGGGCGTAGGCGATCATCGCAGAATCGATCAGCGTCGCATGCACCCACAAGAGCAACTCTGGATCGAGTGCGTCGTAGTGAACTCCGGCAAACGACGGCTCGCCTGAGGTCACCGCGCCGCGGACTTTCGCGTGAACGCTCTCGATCCTTTCAAGCGCGGCGCGTCCTAGCGTGTGCTCGTCGAAGACGATCGACCACATGGCGCTCATCGTGCGGTGGAGACGGGCAAGCGGATTTTCCTGAAAGCGGCTATGCTCGGCGACGCCGGCGGCGACTTTGGGATGAGCGATCTGCATAAGCAGCGCCCGCCCTCCGGCAAGCAACAGCGCCATCTCGCGATTTACTCGCCAGATCTGACTGTCCGGAGGAAAAAATCTTTCCGGTGAACTCACGACAGGCATTCTTTCCGGGGAGACTTTCAAGCCGCGACTAACAGCGACAACAGTCCGGGAGCCCAGGACCCTCTATCCGTTCACGCCGGCGTATCGCTCGGCAAAGCGGCCTGGCGCATCTCTTGCGCCGGACGCTGTGCACCGAGCAATAGCCACGGCGCGCAGACGCCCAAGATCAATGAGCCAAAGCCACAAATCAGGTAGACGAGATCGATGCCGCTCCGATCGATCAACCACCCCGCCGAGAGATTCGATGCGACTGCGGCCAAGCCGCTCGCCGCCATCGAGAGCATGCCCTGAGCCGTGGAGCGCAATTTTTCCGGCGCGACCAGATCGAGGTAGAGCGGGCTGCCGACATTGAGCCCGACGACAGTGATACCGTGCAGGGCCTGCACGGCGAAGAGCAATCGAGGATCGCTGACCAGTGCGCATAACGTCCAGCGCAAACCGCCGACCAATACGCCGGCAGCCAGCAGGCCGCGGGCGCCGAGCCACCGCAAACCGCTGCCCGTCGAAAGCACCAGGGGAACCTCGATGAGCAACATCAAGATCCACATATTGCGAATGGTGCCGAGGTCGCCGCCGCGGGAGCGCACGAACAGCGGGAACAACCACATCGGGCCGTGCATGAGAAAATTGGCGACCAGTGAGAAAAGAAGAAATCGCAGAAAGGCGCGGTTGCGAAGCAGTGTATGCCAATCGCCGCGCGCAGCACGCACTGCAACAGCGCCTTGCTTAGGCAGAAAGAAAGCGGTGCCTGCCGCAACCAGCACTAGAGTCGCGGCGATCGGAAACATCAACCCCAGACCAGGTTGTGAAACCGCCGAAGCCATCGCGACATCCTTGTGACGCGGCAGAATCTGCAGCAGCCAGGGAAAAAGAATGATCAGCACAAAATAGCCGACGGTACCCCAGGCGCGCACGTAACCGAAGGCGTGGCTACCGGCATCGCGCAAAATCGCCAGGCTCACCGAGGTCATCATCGGAAAGATCGCCGTACCGACAAAAGCTAACGCGGCCACCGCCAGAATGATGAGCCAAAAACCGTCCGCAAGCCCCACGCCCAAATATCCCAGACCTGTGCCGACGGTGAGAAACGCCAGAGTTCGGCTGCGCGCGCCCGTGCGGTCCGCCAGTTGCCCCCAGAGAGGTTGCGCGAAGATGCTGACTAGCGGCGAGATCGCCAGGATCAGCCCGACTTCCGTTCCGCTGAGGCCGGCGTTCTCTCTAAGATAGAGGCTAAAATAGGGATAAAAAATTCCTAGCGAGCCGAAATAGATAAACCAGAAGAGTGTTAACGGGATGGATTGCCACATGGCGAGATGGTAGCACCATTTCGTCGATGGATCAGCCGAGAACTGGAAAATCGCAGGAATATGGCGTGTCAAAATTTGCGCTGATCTTCGACTCGTTCTCCGTCACGCCGCTCTTACAACGGATGGTAAGCGAGGCGCCTCCGAAGAGGATTTTTTCCGCCGCGTAACTTGTCGGTCCGGACAGTTTCATATATTGAATTTATCGAAATGCTGTTCCGCGCGCTGGTAGGCCAGAGCCATAAACATCCACACAAGATTGCTGTCATCGGCGAGCAACATGGGCTGACTTATCGCGGGCTGGTAAAAAAGCTCAAGCTGCGGCTGTGTATTTGCAGAAGCGCGGATTTTGCCCCGGTGATTATCTCATCCTCGGTATCCCGCCCAGTCCGGAGTTCTATGTCTTGTTCTACGCCGCGGCGGCGCTGGGGATCGTTTCGCTTCCGGTCCCGCCAATCGGAAAAATATCTTCCCAGGTCAAACCTTGCGGACGAGTGGCCGTCGCCGGAGACAAATCCTTCCTGCTCAACGCGCTCAAACTCGGCCTCGAAATAAGTTGCGCGATTCCATGGGACCGAAAAACCGGACTGGGCATTCCGCCCGACCGGAGCAAGCCGATCAGAAAGAGAATCATCAGAGACTCCGAGATCCTTGGCACCTCGACGTCGAGCACTGCCGGTGAGCCGATGCTCCACGATCGGTCCGCGGAGGTGCTGCCGAGACGAGGCGATTTGAGAATCGGAACGGGCATCACGGATAAGGACATGTTGTTACGCACTTCCTCGCTCCATTGACAGCATCAACGCGGCATTTTATTTGATTCGCTCCCGAACTTCGGCTGCAACGTTCTGCAACCCGAATAATCTCAACGCAATAAACGCTGGAAGAGACAGACCGCTATCAAGTTACCATACTCTGCTCAGTCCCACTTGCTTTTGCCCCTTCTTGTTTTGTCCGTAGCGACTCAACTGGCTAATTGATTATCGAAATCCATCATCCCTCGCCTTCAGACTTCCCGGAGCTTGCTCTCCAATTTGCGAAAGTATATGAGTCTTACCTGCGCGATGCCCCGGAGTTTATTCGATTCTGGCGGCGCTTCGCAAAGCACTCAAGTTGTCTTTAAAATGAGGATCTCGGACATACGCGACAAATTGGAGGTGTTGCTTCGGAGGAACAATGAGATGAAGCCAACCGAGCCGATGCCCGAAACGCTCGTGCGGTTTACTCAAGAAGGTTCGGTAGATTCGGTGACCGCTTTGAAGTTGATCATGGAAATCGAAGAGACCTTCGGCATCGTGGTCGAAGACGAAGAGATTCGGCCGGAGAATTTTGCGACCTTGTCGGGTCTGCTTCGGTTTATTGAGACAAAGCTTGGCCGCTGACGAAATCTCCCTTACCCCGCCCCCACAGCAAGCTCGCCGAGCACGTTTTACTTTACTTGTGACGAACCAATAACCCGGCAACGACGCGCGCGATGCTACTCGGCTCGATGGAGCCACAAGGCGAACCGACGGCGCCAGTTAGACCCTATTGATTCAAGGCGCGCCATGACGAGCCGCACTTGAAAATCCAGCGCCACGATGCCGCCCTGCGATGCGACGGCGGCACGCGCCAACCCAATCACGGCGGTTTGCTCGTGCACGGGCAGCTCTCGAAACCTGTTAAAAGAACTCAGTAAGCTCTCCAACCCCTGAGCGTCGTAGGTCCGCCTCGTCAGGTAAACGCGCTTGTCGCTTGGGCCAAACGCTCGACTATCGCGGAATTGTCGTTCAAAAGGCCATGGCTGTGAAGCGTTCGCTGATACCGAAGGGCGGTTCATGATGCGCTTCACGGCATCCGGCAGCGGCGCCGATTCGACGCATGCCACGGAATTGAAGACCGCCAGCACCCCTCCGGGGCGAAGCACACGCGCCGCCTTGGCAAACCGGACGCGACGCGATACCCAATGAAACGCCGTCGCCGATAAAACCATATCAAACGCGCGCCGTTCCGCCGGCCACGCCTCGAAGGTTTGGCATATCACCTCGATTTGATCGAATGGTTTTAGCCGTTTGCGAGCGATCGCAACCAAAGCGGTGCCGGGCTCCAGGCAAACCATGCGAAAGCCGCGAACCGCAAACGAAGTCGTCGCCTGACCGGTTCCACAACCGATTTCTAAGATTCTCGCTCCCGGCGGCGCTGCCGCGAAAGTCAAGATGTCATCAACCAGTTCATCGGGATAGCTCGGCCGAGACCGGTCGTAATCGTCGGCGATGGCGTCGTAGTTTACCCGAGGCGCGGAAGCCCGCGCTTGAATCGATCCAACGATCATTTTTCTGGCCCGGATTCTGATCCCGGAGGCGCTGAAAGTCAATTTGCCGATCTTCGGTCCCACTTAGGTATTGCCCTCGCCCCGAATGATCAACCAGTAGAAATCCTGTAGTGCCGGGCGCTCGAATTTCTGCCGCGGCGTACGTCGATGTGAAAAGGACCCGGAGACGGTCGATCGGCATCGCGTATATTCCCTGGCCGCACAAGCACTCGCTCCTTTTCTCTGCCCTATTCGGTTGCGCTCCCTCCAAGAAGTTGGCATTTTAGGGAACCAAAATCGGCGTTGCCGTATACAGAATTTGCCCTCCCGTTCGCAACGGAGCAGCTGCGCACGGCTCGTATATCATGCTTTATCGAGCGCTCGAAAATTCGGCCAAACACCATCCCGAAAAGATCGCGGTGGTCGGCACGCGCTGCGCCTATACGTTCGCCGAGTTGCAGCGGCAGACGCGCGGCATTGCTCGATACTTCCAGGAGCATGGACTCGGCCCCGGCGATCATCTGCTCGCGGGCATTCCGCCCAGCCCCGAATTTTATGCGCTGTTCATTGCCGCGGCGGCTCTCGGCATTGTGACGATTCCGGTTTTACCCACCGGGAAAGTGCCGGACTCGATCAAGGCCGTGCAGTCCCCGGCGGTCGCGGGAACGAAAGATTTCGTCGCGCGCCTGAGCGCGGGCGGCATTGCGGCGAAACACACCCTTCTCTGGCATGCCCGGCAGGGCTTGGCGCTCGCGCTACCGGACGGTGAGTTTGCCCGCAAAAAAATTATTCGCCGGGAAGCCGTCCTCGGCACGTCCTCCTCAGGCACGACCGGCGAGCCGGTCATTTTCCTGCGCAGCGCGGAGTATCTGTACCGGCGCGCACGAATGGGAGCGATTGCCTGGCGGATTGCGCCCGACGACACGATGCTCTCCACCGGACCCTTTACCAGCGGCCTCAACACGACCAATCATCTTGTCCTACCGATCGTCCAGGGATTAAAGACTGTGGTCTTGGAAAATTTCCATCGCCGTCAGGTGATCGACGCGATCGCCCGCGAGCGCGTGACCGTCCTCTTCACCGTGCCGATGGTTTTCGATCTACTGGCGCGGTTGCCCGCGGCGTACAACGCCGATTTATCTTCGTTGCGCCGTTGCATTTCGGGCGGCACCCATCTGCCTCGGGATATTTACGACCGGTTTTATCGGCGCTTCGGTCTGCGGCTGGCTCAAGGATACGGCGGCGCGCACTTTGTTCCCGCTTTCACGGTGAATCTGAACGGCTCTCCCGGGGCGGTCGGGCGAAAAAACGGCTTGTTTCCCGTCAAGATCGTCGATGCTAAAGGCAAAATCGTTGCGGCCGGCGCTGTTGGCGAAATCGTATTCGACATTTCCCAAGTGAAGTACGCTTGGGCAAAGGCCGTGTTGCAGCGAAACGCCAATCGACGAGACGGCTATGTCTATACAGGAGACTTGGGACGGCTCGATGAGGACGGCAATTTATTTGTCATCGGAAGAATATCGCGGGTGGTCAAAGTCGGCGCCAATCGTGTCGCTCCGGCGGAAGTGGAAGATGCGCTGCGCGCTCATCCACGGGTTAAAGACGCCGTCGTATTTCCGGTAAGACCCGGACAACCCGATGAGGCTGTCGCCGCGGTCGTGGTGCCGAATGGCGCCGTCACGAGCGAGGAGCTCGTCAACCATTGCGCTCGCTCCCTCGACGCCTACAAATGCCCGCAGACTATATCATTTCGCGGCGCGCTGCCGCGCAACGCCCATGGCAAAGTCATTCGCTATTTGTACGACCATCCCTCCGAATAAAGGAGGGCGACAAAGGGGGTCGGATCATGCTCAGGGTCGCGCGGCTTTTCGGGCCGAAACGAGAACGGATTGCTGGCGCTACGCCAAAACTCAGGCCGGGGCTTGGACCGTTGCTACGGCAACACCCGGTGGGCACGAGCGATCGCCCGGCGTCGCCCATGTCTAGCGCAACGCTCTCGATTCGACGACCGCCGCATAAACTCGGCTGCGTGCAGCGGATCTTCACGACCGTATTTCTGGCCATATCGTTGCTTCTCGCGCCAGCGCTACCAGTGGAAAGCGCAACCCTTAGGGTCGCGATACCGGGCCTTTCTTACGTGATCGCCGCCATCGAAGCAAAAGAAAAGGGCTATTACCGGGAAGAGAATTTGGACGTAGAGCTCGTCCACATGCCTGTAGGCCTGGGCGTAAATGCTCTGATCGCTGGCAATGTCGACTTCGCCGCGATGGGCTCCGGACTTTTTTCCGCCATTCTCGGCGGCGCGCCGTTGCGCATTATCATGAATTCGTTTCAACGGCCGCTCTTTTTCCTTTACGGAAGCTCCGAGCTCAAGACGTTGGGGGATTTGAAAGGGAAAAGGATCGGGGTGCCGGCGCTAGGAACCGCCGGTCACGCCATGCTCGTTGAAATTCTCGAGCGAAACAAACATGACTCCGAGCGCGACGTCATCCTGGTGGGCATCGGCAACACGGCCACCAGGCTGCAGTCTCTTCTAAACGGCGTGATCGACGCGGCGGTGCTGTCTCCTCCGTCAACCTTCCATGCCGAGGAGGCCGGTTTCAATCAGATCCTATCCTTTGTCAAGCAGGACCTGGTGTTTCCGGGCGGCGGCATAGGCGTCCATGAAAAGATGCTCCAGAAGAATTTCCCTCTCGTCAAGAGATTCGCCCGCGCCACGCTCAAAGGACACTATGCCGTGCTAGCCGACGAAACCGGCACAATACCGATTTTATCGAAGACTTTGCGCCTGGACAGCGCCCATGCGGGAAAATATTATCGCGCGATGCGCGAAGCGATGACTCCGGACGGCACCATCGACGGCGCAAGCCAAAAAAAAGCTCTCGCCCCCGCGCTCCGGCTTCGCGGCTCGAGCGCACCGCCGATGCTGCAAGGGATATTCGATTTCGCTTTGCTCCATAAGCTCGGTGCCGAGCTGAAAGCCGCCGGCTGGAGGCCTTAGGACAGGCGCGATATGTCCTCATTCGGACGGAAACCCATGCCCTGCCAAAGGATAAAGATCGGCTTTGGCTCGCAAGCGGTTTGTCCGGCAATCCCCTGCTGATAGTCGGTGCCGCCGCAAGCCATGAAACTATCGATCCTCCATCTGCTCTGTCAGACCCCAGCGCTATATGGGTTCGGCCGAAGGCTATCGCCGGAGACTCTAATGGTCACTTGCCGATGGATCGTAGGCCTATCTCTTCGCTTCAACCCGCATACGCGAAGATATTTGCGCCCGCTTCGCAGCGTGCTCGAATCCCAGGTCGGTCCGGAGCGATTGCGGGCTATCGCCGAAAAGCACCTGGTGTATCGCCGCTATCTCGACAACCTGCCGTTCCTGTGGCGCGAGCAACTGCCGGCCGAGCGGGATTTGTTCAAAATCGAAGGCGAAGACCACATCAAAGCCGCGTTAGCGGCGGGCAAAGGCGCCATCATCCTTTCGAGTCATAACTTCGGCATTAACCCGCTGATCCCGCCCGTGCTCTCCCGGTTCGGTTATCGAATCTGCCGAGTAGGAAGTTGGGAGGAACAAGCGATAGCGCGGCTGTGGGGCGGAGAACAACACCGCGCCTGGAAAAAAATTCATCTCGGCACCGATACCTGGAGCCGTATCCGCGTCGGCAAGCGAATTGCCGCCGCTCTCAAGGAAAACTCCCTAGTCCACATGTCCATGCCCAATTGCCTCATCGGCGATCCGCAAGGGGAGGTTCGAGCCTTCGGCAGAAAATTTTATATCGACTCGGCGATGCCGCGGCTTTTCAAGCAACTTAACGCCGTCGTTCTGCCCTGTTTTGCGCTCTGTGACGATCGCGGTCGGATTCATATCATCGTGCATCCGCCGTTCCACGGCACTATCGCCGAGTTATCGCAAGCCTACTGTAAATTATTCTCGGCTTACTTGACCCGATATCCAGAGTTTTGCCGCTTCTTTAAGCCTTGGGTTCAAAACAAGGCGCGGTGGTAGGAAAGTCGGAAATGAAACGAAATTCGGTTCGTAATCACGCTGGGCGACAACGCGGCCCGGGTACCAGACTGCTGCCGAGCGGCAATTTATCCCGCCGAATTTGTCGACGACGGGCGCGACGCTAATTTGTTTCAGCCGCCGCGCGATCGAAGACTTTGCGGCTCGGCTGCTTGCTCTCGTCGCGCAAAATATTTTTCTGCACCTTGGAGCTCGGCGTCTTCGGCAGCTCATTTCGATACTCGAGATAGCGCGGCACCTTGAAAGCCGCCAGGTGAGGTTTGCAAAAACTCCAGATCGCGTCGGGCGGCACGGACTCGGGCGTGGCGGGCGGCTTGAGAACAAGATAGGCTTTGACCTCTTCGCCGCGAATCGGATCGGGCACGGCGATGACCGCCGACTCGGCGACGGCGGGATGAGAGTTAAGCACGCGCTCGACTTCCTCGGAAGAAATATTCTCATCGCCGCGCCGCACCATGTCCTTGACCCGATCGACGAAGTAGAGAAAACCGTCTTCATCGAGATAGCCGAGATCGCCGGTGTAAAGCCAGCCATTTTTTAACGCCTTCGCCGTGGCTTCCGGGTTCTTGTAATAACCTTTCATCACCGTCGGGCTCTGCTTGACGATCTCGCCGGCTCGTCCCGGCGGCAGCGCCCGGCCGGTTTCGTCATGAATCGCGATGTGGTGAACTTCCGGCGCCAGCGCGACACCGCAGCTTCCCAATTTCTCTCTCGGCATGTTTTGCGGCCCGATGACGCTCAAAATATCTTCGGTCAAACTGTACGACGGCACGCCTTTGACAGCGAATCTCTCTTCGAAGCGCAAATGCATCTCCGGCGACAGCAGCGTCACGATCAAGCGCAGCGGATTGTCGCGATCGTCGGGTTTTTCCGGCAAGCTCAGCAAAATCTGCGGGATGGTGCGCATCAAGCTCGAAGTCGTGACGCCGTGCTCGCGCACTTCGTCCCAGAAACGCGAAGCGCTGAACTTTTCCATGAGCACGATGCTGCCGCCGACCGAAAGCATAGCGATGCAGGTGTGGCAAAGCGCGTTGACATGAAATAGCGGCAGCACACAGAGCACTCGGTCGCTCTCGTTCCAACCCAAACCCCGTGCCCGCATACGCGGCGCGAAGGCGTAGGCATATTGCGACAGCATCACGCCCTTGGGGCGATCGGTGGTGCCGGAAGTGTAGGTGATCGATGCGAGATCTTCCGGATCGATTTGAACTGTGGGCACAGCATCCGAAATACCGGCGAGGAAGTCTCTCCACGAAAGCGCGCCCGCATAATCCCCTGCCTCGGTCACGATCACCTGGCGAAGGTCGGGCAGCTTGTCGCGCACTGATTGAACCAGCGCCAACAAGTCCGGCGAGGTGAGCGCTATCGCTGCTTCCGAATGGTGCAAGACATACTCCGCCTCCTCGGCGGTATATTGGGGATTGAGCGGCACGAAAACCGCGCCGATCTTGGTCACCGCAAAGGTTGCGAACAGAAACTCCGCCGAGTTCGGCAGCAAAAACCCAATCCGATCGCCTTTCTTGACGCCCATGCGAAGAAAACCATTGGAGACCCGGTCAACCTCGCGCTGAAACTCGGCGTAGCTCCACTGACGTCCTTTAAAAATTAACGCCAATTTATCGGGATGGCGTGCGACGCGCGCGCCGAGCAATTCTGTCAGGGTCGCGGGAGATGAATGTTCCATGGTCATGAAAGTTTCTTCGCTTGGTGCAAAATCCGATCGATGATTTTTTCCGTTTCGCCGAGATAGCTCTCCGGTTTGGCCAGGGCCTGCCAGTCGACTTTTCCTTTTTTTACCGCACCTCCAGCCAGCCTTTTCACCGTTTCGATGAGCGGTTTGTTTTCAGCGATCGCGACAACACAGGCTTTCTTTACCAGCTCCTCCGCCTTCGACCGTGGCATGCCGTTGGCCAACGCAAACACCGCGGCCTCAGCTAGCGCTACATCGTTGGCTCGCGCCATATTGGCGCGCATGGCCACCGGGTCCACTTGTAGATTCTTCGCCAGATAAGCGCCGTGCTTTAACGCGCCGCCCGCGAGCGAGATCATTTGCGGCAGCGTCAACCACTCCATCTGCCAACCATGAGTAGCTCGCTCCTGTTCTTGAATCTGCGCTTGATGCATGGCGGACAAAAGCGACGCGTTGGTTCGCGCAGCGGCAAGTATAAGCTCGCTGGTTATCGGATTGCTTTTTTGCGGCATGGTGCTGCTGCCGCCCCGCCCTTCTTCGCCCGACTCGCCGACCTCGCCCACCTCACTCTGCGCCAGTAGTATGATGTCCTGCGCCATCTTGCCGAGCGAGCCGGTCACGAGACTGAGCCAGCTCGCGAATTCGACGAAGTTATCACGCTGCGCATGCCAGGGCATCGCTGGCACGCCCAATTTAAGTTCCTTGGCTAATTCTTCCGTCACTGGCAAGCCCTTATCGCCCAAGGCGGCAAGCGTGCCGGCGGCACCTCCAAATTGCACGACAAACAGGCGCGCTGAAATCTCTTCAATCCGCTGGTCGTGACGCGGCAGCGGCGCGAGCCAAGCGGCGACTTTGAGACCGAAAGTGATCGGCAGCGCCTGCTGGCCGTGTGTGCGCCCCGCAAGGACGGTGTGGCGATGTTTTTCAGCCAGAGGGCTCAGATGTTGCGCGATGACTCTGATTTGCGCTTTGAGTCGTACGATCACAGCGCGCAGTTGCAGGACGCAAGCGGTGTCCATTATATCCTGCGTCGTTGCGCCCCAGTGAACGTAGGGCGCCGCCTCCGTGCTGACATGTTTGCGCAGCTCTTGAACCAGGGCGATGATCGGGAAACCGGAACGGGCCGTTCCTTTGGCCAGAGCGCCAACATCGATCGTCCCCGTTTGCGCTTCGGTGATCTCCTCCGCCGCACTCGCCGGAATCACGCCGACCCGCGCCTCGGCCCGTGCCAATGCGACTTCCACTGCTACCAGCGCACGCACAAAACTATCGTCGCTGAGCAGGCGTGAAATTTCGTCGTCGATAAACAGGGGCGCGAAGATGGCGGAATCGAGGAGATTGACCATTAACTTTAACCGCTAACTTTAACCGCGAATTTCCGTCAAAGCAGATCCTTCACTACGTTCATCAGGATGACGGATCGCTCAACGCAGGGCTGGTCCTCCGAAAGCGATCCAAAAGTCCCCTGATATACTTCTTCCAACACTCTATTACTCCGGCGGTCCATCTCGCTGTCCCCTCACATGTCGAAGAATACCGTCTCGTTTTCGCCTTGCAACTGGATGTCGAATCGGTAAACGGTTTTGCCATCTTCTATTCCAGGTGTCGCCATCAAAGTCTGGCGCCGTTTTTTGTTTTTGATTGAGTTCAAGACTGGATCTGTGGCGTTGGCCGGTTCGTCGGCGAAGTAAATACGGGTGTAGGCGTGCACCAGCATGCCGCGCGCAAAAATCACGACGTTGATATGCGGCGCTTGAACGGAATCGCCCATCCCAGGCACCGGCCCGGGCTTGATCGTTTCAAAACGATAAAAGCATTTTTCGTCGGTGCCCGAGCGGCCCCACCCGCCAAACGTCGGATCGAGTGGCTTTTCCTGTTTATCGTCGGGATGGCTGTAGCGGCCATAGGCGTTGGCTTGCCAGATTTCCACCATAACGTCGGGTATCGCTATCCCGTCGCCGTCAAAAACTTGCCCCTCGATGCAAACGCGCTCGCCCTGAGTCGACTCGTTCGCCATAATGTTCATCGGCTTGCGCGTCAAGCCGATCGCATAGAAGGGCCCGACGGTTTGCGAAGGTGTTTGCTTTCTCATCGGGGTTCCTCGAAGGGCGTCGCCTTTCGCCCGCGCAGCACGATGTCGAAGCGATAGCCCAAGGCAAAGCCGGGCTCAGTGACATCGTGGGCGTAGCTCGACATCAGCCGTTGGCGCCCGCTCTTGGTGGAAACGGAATTGAGGATCGGATCCATCGGAATCAGCGGATCGCCGGGAAAGAAAAATTGCGTCACCAGGCGGGTGACAAAGCTTCGACCGAACAGGGACAGGTGAATATGCGCCGGCCGCCAGGCATTGGGATGATTGAGCCAAGGATAAGCGCCGGGCTTTATCGTGATATAGCGGTACTCGCCTTTTTCATTGGTCACGCATCGTCCCGCCCCGGTGAAGTTCGGATCGAGCGGAGCATTGTGCTGGTCGACCGGATGGTGATAACGGCCCGCCGCGTTGGCTTGCCAGATTTCTATCAGCGTGTTCGGCACCGGTCGCTCGTCTTCATCGAGCACCTTGCCGACGACGATGATACGCTCGCCCATCGCCTCTTTCCCAGTCGAGGGATCGCGCGTCAGATCGTTTTCTCCCGGCTCCAGTTTAATGTCACTGAACAACGGCCCGGTGATTTCCGATAGTGTCTGGTGGATCGGCACGAGTTTTTTCAGCGGCCCACGCTTGACCGATGACCCGTAGGCTTTGAAAGTATACGGCGGATGGGATCGCCAGTCGCGGGGATTATATTCCGTTATCTTCATAGCTCGGCACCTCTCGGTTACGTGCTTTCGCCTTCCATCTCTCGGTACACCTGTTTGGCGATGGCAAACGCCGAATTCGCCGCCGGCGCGCCCGCATAGACGGCGACTTGCAGCAGTACTTCTTTGACTTCGTCTTTGGTCACTCCAGTATTTCGCGTCGCTCGTATATGGAGTGCGAGCTCTTCTTGCCGACCCAGAGCGGCGAGCATCGCTATCGTTAGCATGCTGCGAATTTTTTTATCCAGCCCTGGCCGCGTCCATACCGCACCCCAAGCATTCTCTGTTGCGTAGCGCTGCCAGTCGGCGTCGAAATCCGTCTTGTTCGCCTCCGCGCGCGCCACATAATCAGCCCCGAGCACGGCTTTCCGCACCGCCATGCCCTTTTCGAATGGGTCGTCAGACAATTGACACCTCCCGAAAGAACCGCAGCATTTGTTCGGTCACCGCCTCCGGCTGTTCGATACAGGGCAAATGGGCGGCGTTTTCGATCAATGAGAACTGCGCCCCGGAAATCAAGCCCGCCAGCTCGCGGCCAAGCTCCGGCGGCGTGGCGATATCTTCCGCGCCGCACAGCACCAGTGTGGGAATTTTCACCCGAGTTACCGTCTGCCGGAAATCGGCGTCGCGCAATGCTGCGCAAACCCCTGCGTATCCTTCCACTGACGATTGCCGCAGCATTATCGAAAACCCGCGTACGTCATCGGCGCGACGCCGGCGGAAGCCAGCCGAAAACCATCGCTCCATTGTCATCTCGATCAAAGGCTCGACACCGCTGCTGGACACCTTATCGATCCTTTGCTGCCATGATGCCTCCGACCCGATTCACGCCCCGGTATCGCAAAGCACCAGGGCGCGTACCCGTTCGGAATGGGCCAGCGCGGCGGCCTGGGCGATTATGCCGCCCACGGAAACGCCGCAGACAATCGCACGGGGAATATCCAAAGCTTCGAGCAATTCAACCAGGTCCCGCGCAAGATCGTCAGATGAATACGGCGCATTTGCCGCCTCGGTCAAGCCGTGCCCCCGAAAATCGTAGCGCACCATGCGAAAGTCGCTGGCCAATCGCGCCGCCACCTCGTCCCAAATGCGCAGGTCGCTGCCGAGGGAGTTGACCAACACAATCGCCGGTTTGCTTTTCGATCCCTCATCGACGTAGCGATGGACGATATTGTTGACAGTGACAAACGGCATGATCGTAATTTGAAACTATCCGAGCCCGAGAACTAAAGTCAACTTAGCGGTGACCGTCTAAAATCCCGTTGACTTCGCACCAGGGTCAACCCTAGAATCGATCTGAAACGTTGACCCCTTGAACGTAGGAATCTGATCGATTTGCTTTATCATCGGACGGCTGGAAGGGCTTGAAGACTTTTAATTGGAGGTTAACATGTCCGAACCCTTAGTCCTCGAAGTTTTTTCCGATTTTGTCTGACCCTGGTGCTACCTCGTCACCGGGCGTGTCGAGAAGCTCAAAAAGAAGTACGGATTACGGGTCAAGTTCACCCAATTCCCCCTCCATCCGGAGACGCCCGAAGAGGGCAGTCCGCGCGGGCCGGAGATCATCGCGCGCAACCAACGTATGAAGGGCAACATGGATCGCGAAGGGTTGCCATTCAACGCCGAGCGCAACATGTCCTACAACAGCCGCCTCGCTCAAGAGTTCTCCAAGTGGGCCGAAGAAAAGGACAAGGGCGATGAAGCCCACGATGCCCTGTTCCGCGCCTATTTCGTCGACGTCAAGAACATCGGCAGAGTCGAGCCCTTGGTGGAAATTGCCCGGGGGCTTGGACTACCCGCGGATGAAGCCACTGACGTCTTGCTGAGCCGGAAATACAAAGAAGCGGTCGACGAAGACTGGCGGCGCTGCGCCACCTACGGCGTCAACGCAGTGCCGACGTTCCTCGCCGGCAAATATTTGATGGTCGGCGCCCAGCCCTACGAAGAACTGGAGCGCTTGATTCAGCATGTTTCTCAGGCTGGCGACACGCCGTCTCTGTAATTTAGTATACCGACCGGCCCAGCCACTCGGCCCGTCCGCCACGCGGCTGTTGACTCAAGTTTACAAACGTTGGCCTAATCCGGTTGCGGCAAACTTGAAATTATTTATCCTCGATCGCTTTGCACCGGTCAGGGGGAGGACGCAATGACCAAGTCGATACGGGCTGCGGCGCTGACGATATTGACGATCGGGCTGGGAATATTTCCGACCAACGATCTTTTCTCTGCCGACGGCGCCGGCCATCTGACGCGCGTCCGTGTCGGCTTGGCGGCGCGAAGCACCACGACCATGCCGTTTTTCGTCGCCAAGGAGCGTGGTTTTTTTCGTGAAGAAGGATTAGATGTGGAGCTGATCGTCATGCAGGCGATCCAAACCATTCAGGCGACTTTGGGGAACAGCACTCAGTTCGCTTCCGCCACCGGATCGGCGGTGAGCGCCGCGGTCCAGGGCGCCGACATGCGGGTAATCTTGGCTGTGACCGACCAGCCATCGTTCGATCTCATCGCGCAACCCAACATCACCAGCGTGCAACAGCTTAGAGGGAAGAAAATCGGCACTGGCGGCGTCGGCTCTTTGGCGGAGATTCTCGCGCGCAGAATTCTAATAGCGAACAACGTTCGCCCCGAAGAAGTCGTTATACTCGCAACCGGACCGAGCCATGTGACCTATACCGCGCTGAAAGCCAAAGTTATCGATGCCGCGCCGTTGCAGATGCCTCTCACCTTTACCGCTCAAGACGACGGTTTTCGCAAGCTGGTCTCGGCGGCCGACGTTTATCGTTCCGTGCAAGGAGGGCTGGCAACGACCAAGTCCCTGCTAACCGAGCAGCCCGAAATGGTGACCAAGGTCGTGCGCGCGATGTTGAGAGCCATCCGCTTGATCAAATCCGACCGAAAGTTTGCCATCGACTTTCTCAAGGGGCCCTGGGTCGACCTTGGCAAGAATCCCGAGAAAGTCGCCGAGCGCGTCTACGAAGCTGCCGGTCCTGCCTTTCTCGCGAACGGCACGGTGAGCGACGCAATCCAGCGTGAAATGATCGCCGACGCGTCGGTGCGCATCAAACCCAAACAGCCGGTGCTTCCCGAGCAGGTTTTCGATTTCAGCATCGTGCGCAAAGTCGCGGAGACGCTCCGCTGACGACGGTCGCTAGCGATTGAGCAGCGCCACGGCGACCACGCCCACCGCCAATCCCAGCATCTTTCGGCTCGACAGACGCTCGCGAAATAACAACACTGCCAGAAGCGCGCTCACCGCCACGACGCCGACGCTGTAGATCGGGAATAGCTGCGAGCTTTGCCAGCCTTTTAACGCTAAAACTTTGATCAACGAATAGACCGCGAGATAATTCGCTCCGCCAAGAGATACTCCTGCTAAAATCTGGCGGCCGCGAAAGTCGGCCGGTGGGAAGGCGCCTTTGAGCGCAGCGATGATCATGCTCGATAGAAAAGCGAAGACAAAACCCGACATAACGTAGCTGTGATAGGCCGACTCGGCAAGATAATAGGTCTGCAAGTACTTGAGGATTGAAAAATAACCGCCGAAGGTTGCGAAAACCAGGATCGGCAAGAGCCGGAACAGCCGCGCCGCCGAGCGGTCGTCTCGCTCCGGCGCGGTGCAAAGATACAGCGCCGCCAGGGCTGCCGACAGGCCGGCAACTTTCACCGGCGTCAGGGGGTCGCCGTAAAGCGCAAACGCGAGCAACGACGGGATCGCAACCGACAAGCGGCTCGCCACAGCCGCGATCGCAACCCCGGCCCGCTGGGCTGTATAGGCCAGCAGGTAAAAATTCACCGCGAGCAAAACGCCTTGTACCACCGCGAAACCGATCCACGGCTCGGCCGTCAGGCTGAACAGATCGAGCGAGCCACCGGTAAGAAGACTACCGAGGGCCACGCAAGTCAGATAATTGAGCGGTATAGCCCAAAACAGATTCACGCCCCAGGTTTCGAAAGCGCGAAAGATCACCGGCAGGACGCCGGAGCCAAAGATCGCGAGCAAGAGATAGGTCATGGAAGAGCAATATCCGGTGTGAGAAGTATTTATCGCTATGCTCGAAATGACCACCGCCACGGGATTGTCATCTTCAAGAAGCGAAGCGGCTAAGAAATTTTTCGACTCAACTCGTTCGGGCCGGCGATGCCTGGGATTCAGCCCTCGACGTTTGCGGCGCTTATTTTAGAAGGACAACCGATTCACGCGCTCCATAAGATCGCGATGGGCTCGTTGTGCCTCAGCAATCAACCGAGCCTCGTCGTGATGCACCAGCTGCCGATCCCGCATCAGGATTTCGCCGTCGACCAAGACCGTGCGGACATCGCTCGCTTTGGCGCAGTGAACGATTTGGCTGAAGGTATCGTTCATCGGCTGGTTGTGGGCCGCATCCAGATTGACGAGGATCAAGTCCGCACGTTTCCCGACTTCGATCGTGCCGCAGAGATCGGATAGTCCCAGCGCTTTGGCGCCGCCCGCCGTCGCCATGCGCAGAACGGAATAGGGATCGATGACACCCGCGTCTTGATGATGCACCTTCTGGAGCAGCGACGCCGTCTTCATGGTATCGAACAAATCCTGCGAATGGTTGCTCGCCGCGCCGTCGGTGCCGAGCGCGACGTTCACTCCCGCGCGCAGCATTTCCACCACCGGCGCAACGCCGTCGCCAAGCATCATGTTGCTCACCGGATTGTGCGAAACTGAAGCTCCGGTTTCACTCAATATCTTGATTTCTTCCGCCGAGACATGAACCGAATGAGCGAAGATCGACTTGATCGAAGGAATCCCGAACTGCTGGAGAAACTCGACCACGCCGTTTTTGCCGTGTTGCCGGCGCGCGCACTCGACCACCGATTTCGATTCGGCGACGTGGGCGCTGATGCCGAGCCCGCGGTCGTCGGCGAAGAGGCGAATCTCGCGCAGCAGCTCGGCCGTCGTATTGATCGGCGGCGTGTTGGGCCCGGTCATGAAAGTGAGCAGGTCGTCGCCTCCATGGCGGGCGACCAAGGCGTCGATGCGCTGGAACGCTTGCTCGGGCTTTTCCTTGGTGCAGTCAGGGACGATATCGCCGGTGTCCATAATCGTGCGAGCGAACACCGCGCGCAGGCCGGAGTCACGAATAGCCCGGATGGTCTCTAAAGCACAGTCGGGACCCGGGTTAACAAAGTTATGTTCGCAGAGGGTGGTTACGCCGCTCCGGATCGCCTCGACGCAACCGAGTAAACTGCCGGCGTAAAAGTGTTCCGGCCGCAGCACCCGGGCGCAACCGTAGATACGTTGGAGCCAGGGCATGAGCTCCAGATCTTCCCACACGGCGCGCAGCAGCACCTGATAGAGATGGGTATGCGCATTGATCAAGCCCGGCATGAGCGCGCAACCAGCCGCGTCGATGACTGCCGCGTCACCCTCGATCTTGGGCGCAGCGCCGCCGCCGATCTCGACGATCCGCCCCGCTTGCACGCGCACGTAGCCGGCAAACCACCGGCGCGTTTCGGTCATCGGCAAAATCAGCGCGTTGGAAATGAGAATCTCTGCCATCGCGGTCCTTCATGTCTCGCTATTTCTCGTGCAGCTTCTCCATAAACCCGCTCTTGCGGATCTCTTCCATGAGCGTGGAATCGATGAAACCTTCCGCCTTGGCACCGCGCGCCTTGGGGGTGGGCAGCGAGTCGATGACATTTTGAATACCCCGGGTTTCGGGCGATGGAAAGTCGCGAAAAGATTTCGACAACCGGGCATAAAGCGCGTCCACGTCGGCCTTGCCGTTGTCTTCGCGCAAAATAGCGCGCGCCATGTCGGGTTTACTCTTGAAAGTGTAGATCCCCTCGATAATGGCCTCTAAGAACCGCTTGACGTTGTCTCGTTGATTTTTAAGCACGTCCCCCGACACCACGACCCCGTAATTGGCGAATTCGAGCGGCAGCTCGGCGAGATCAGCGAGGACACGGCAACAGCCGGTGGCAACGATTTTCGCCACCCCAGTGGAACTCACCAACGCCGCGTCCATGTGGCCCGCAACGAGCGCGGCCATGCGCGTCGGGGTGTTGCCCGACTGAAAAAAACTGACATCTTTATCCGGATCGATTTTCCAATAGCGCAGCGCCACACGGGTCATGATATCCGAACCCGAGCCAAAGCGGCTGATGGCGATTTTTTTGCCCCGCAGGTCCGCCGGGGTTTTGATATTGTTGCGGACGACGAAAAGCGGCTCAAGTCGGTTGATCGGCACGGCGACGACCTTCAGGCTGTTGCCGGCCAAAGCCAGGTTGAGCATCGCCGGAGTATCGAAACCGGCGATACCGATATCGCCGGACGAGAGCGTTTGCGCCATCAGCGTGCCGCTGGAGAGATAGATCGTCCGCACGTCGATGCCATGCTTGCGCCACAGCCCATTACGGCCGATCACTTTGAGTAAATCGGAGCCAATGCCGGCGCCGCTGAAGCCCATATTCAACATCGGTAAATTTTGGGCGTGTGCGAACGCCGCGCTAAACAGCAAACAAACCGTTAGGGACGCGATAGCTAGCCACTTCTGCATGGGCCCTCCAAATACCGTGAAAGTCGGTAAGCGCAACCTAATACACTCATGCGCAAACCGTCAACGCCCGCGGCAAACCGGCTCATCGATCAATGCCCTATCCCATTCCTGGAACCCTTGACCCGCGCCACTAAACCGGAATAAGCTCACCGCAAATTTTCCAGCGAGGTGATTTATGACCCAGGAAGCAAAAGAATTCAGACATCAGACTCCGGAATTCGAGGGCGTCAAAAAAACCTGGCAGGTGTGCAACAGCGACCTGATGAAGGTCCAGGTGCAAGTGGTGAAAAACGGCGGCGAAAATAATCTCCATACTCACACGGGCGAAGACGCCTTCTGGTACGTCATCACGGGCGCGGTGAAGTTCTATGGCGAGGGCGACAAACTGATCGGTGAATATAAAAAGGGCGAGGGGATCTTAATCCCGCGCGGCTTCAAGTATTGGTTCGAGAGCGCCGCACAGGAACCGCTCGAAATCCTGCGAGTGACGGCCAAGGACCAGAACATCGACAACAAGCGAGTCGACCTATCGCCGCAGAAGCAATGGATGATCGATCAAAAGACTTTTGCCGCCCGGCCCTAGCGTGATGCCGGGCGCTCGCCGGGAGAGCTTCCTTTTTGCAATGGCAAATAGGGAACGGCCGGTGCCGTTCCCTATTTTTTTAGAAGCATAGTTGTGACATGGACTTCCGCTTTACCGATGATCAACGCCGCCTGATCGACCGCGTCAGCATACTTGTCCGTGAGCGTATCGCGCCGCGCGCCGCGAGTTATGATCAAGCCGTCGAAGCGCCGCTGGAGGACATTCAAGACCTCCATCGCGAGGGCTGGCTGCTCGCGAACCTCGGCAAACGGCGCAACGGGCTTGGGTTCGGCCTTTACGGCGACGATCCCCTCTCCTTCTTTCTCCTCGACGAGCATCTGGCTTACGGCAATCCCTCGACCGCGCACTGTTTTCAAGTGCACAACAACGCGCTCATGATGATCGACGCGATGGCCGGCGATGAGCAGATTCAAACCTGGATCGCACCGACGATCGCGCGTGGTGCCTTGATCCCAGGCGCGGGCGCCGAACCTCATGGCGTGCCACCGACCATCGCAAAGCGGGTCAAAGGCGGCTACCTCGTAAGCGGCACCAAACACTACGCAACCAACGCCAGTCTCGCCGAATGGCTCTGGATCGGCCGCGTCGCCTCGGATACGCACCCCGCTCCGATCATGTTCATGATCCACCGCGACACGCCGGGTTTGAAAATCGACAGCGAGATCTGGCGTCCAACCGGCATGCGCGCTTGTATCAGTCCTTGGCTTTATCTGGAGAATTGCTTTGTGCCGGGAGAAAATCTGCTCGGCAAGCCGGGGCAATTCCTCGACGAAAACTGGATGGGTAAAATCAATTTCGCGTTCACGGCGAATTATCTTGGCTCGGCTCGCGCCATGTACGACTGGGCGTTGGCTTATATCCGCGAGCGCGGCGGCGGCAAAGACCTTTACCGGCAGTTGCGTTTCGGCGAGCTTAAAAGCATGATCGACGCCGCGCGGCTGATTCTCTACAACGCCGTGCGCATGTTTAAAACCGATCCTGACGGCGCGATGATCGCCGCCCACGAAGCCAAGTGGATGGCCAAAGAAACCTTACAGAAGGTCATGTGGAACGCGGCGGAAATCTGCGGCTCGACATCGCTCTTCCAAAAATACCCGCTGGAGCGTTTCTATCGCGACATGCATCTCCACATGATGCACGGGCGCCACGACATCGCCGCGCAGGTTGTTGGCGCCGCAGAGCTGGGCGAGCCCTACGACGTCAATCGAGCGCACTAACCCCATCCTTACATCCTCCTTGCATCGAGACTGTGTCGTAATGCGCAAAATTACCTGAATGTCATGCTGAGCGAAAGCGAAGCATCTGCTTTTCTCGTAGCGTGCAACAAGCAGATTCTTCGCCTACGGCTCAGAATGACGTCATGACACAGTCTCATCGCGGGGGAGGAACGAGGTGGGGGACGCTTTTATCTTCCCGCTTCCAGTTCCTTCATCGCTTGCCGGGCGAAAGAGAAGTCGCGCACTTCGTCCAAAGGGCGCTTCTTTTCACCGACCCGTGTGATGATCGCTTCGATTTCGGCGTCGGTCAGGATGCCGTCCGGGCTGAGCGTCCTAAGCTCGCTGTCGTAGGAGTGCTCGGCGATCTCGACGGGCTGAGGCAGCCATTTGATCAAGATTTGGATGGTCTCTTCGCGATGGTCGAGAATATAGCGATGCGAGCGCAACAGCGCCTTTAGCGTCCGTTTCACCAGCAGCGGATTTCCCTTGATCAATCGATCAGAGGTGAGCAATCCGGCTGAAGGCAAACCCACGGCCGGCGGACCGACCAACGCCGGGTAACCCATTTTCTTGAGCATTAAATCATGGGGCGGCGCCACCGAGATCGCATCGACGGCGCCGCTGATCAATGCTTGCATTCGGAGCGGCCCATCGCCGATGGCGACCGCTTGCAGTTGGCTCGGGTTAAAACCCTTGGCCTGCAGCATCTCTTCGGCTACTAGCTGATCCGTGCCTCGAATCGTCGCCACACCGATCTTCTTGCCTTTCAACTGCTGCACATCTTTGATCTCGGGCCGCACCATGACGAAGTAGGGTCCCTTTTTGAGGTTGATAAACACCAGCTTCATGGGAAATCCCTGGAGAATCGCGCGAAAGGTGCTGGTAAAGGGCGTGGCAAACGCGACATCGCCGTTGACCACGGCGGTCGCGCCCAGGCGAGGATTCATCTGAATAATTTCCACATCCAAGCCTTCCGCCTTGAAGTAACCCTTTTGCAGCGCCATGTAGAGCGGCATCGCCGAGCTGCTGCGGCTGGCGTAGGCGATGCGCACCCGAGCCGGCGCATCGGC
>JBLMXG010000068.1:0-10120 GCA_050257635.1 Chloroflexota bacterium | reverse complement strand
GGATAAGATTTCTCCGTAAAGCACCGACGATCGGAGTCGGCTTAGAGGCACAAGCCCATTGTCTTCCCTACGGAAGGTTTGCTCCTCGCTCTTGGTCTCGATTCCAACTGCGGAATCCGGGATAAGTGCACTCCGGGATGTTCCGACTTGCGTAAGGCTGTTAACTCTTGTGCAGTGCTCGGGTGACGTTGGACGGATGGCAGCCGGGAGTTTTGACCACCTGAGAACCAAGACAACCCTGCTCAAAAATGGATTCGCGGAAGAATCAACTCAACAAACCCTGACATGGTCTGCGTCTATAGCCGCGGAGGTTAGAGTTACTTTCGCTTGTAGCCGTACAACCATTTCGACGTCCTCCTGCCGACATTGCGTGCAGTGTGATAGGTGCCGGCGGGGATGAGAAGCTCTTCACCGATTTTCAGCCGGTGTATTTGCCCGTTCATTTCAAATTCTTCTTCGCCTTCGACCAGCATCACCAGCTCATCGGTTTCATGGATGAAGTCCCGCCACACGCGGCCCGGCGCATCGACCCACAGATCGCACGAAAAGCCGCGCGCGTTCCAGTCTTGCTCAACGGCTTTTTGATCGACGGTTGCCACAAACAGTATTCTTGCGGTCCGTGGCAATGACGTCAAGCGGTGCCAGCGCTTCGCCGAAAATGTTTCTAAACGGAACCGTCGTTGAACCAGCATATCTCCGGTATTACGCTGGAGCGCATGATCGCTTGCACCGACGTCCATTACACAAATACCCATGCCATTGCCGCTTGCATCCTGTTTCGCAGTTGGTGCGATGCGCGTTCCGCTCTCGCAATCACCGAACGGGTGCAAGATGCGGCGCCCTACGAGCCCGGACGATTTTATCGCCGCGAGCTGCCGGCCCTGCTGTCAGTTATTTCGAAACTTGCGGTCCGCCCCGATGTCGTCATCATCGACGGCTATGTATGGCTGGGAGATTGGGACCATCCTGGCCTGGGGGCCTACCTGCACAAAGCCCTCGACGAAACTGCAGCCGTCATTGGTGTGGCGAAAAACCCTTTTCGACCTAGTCCAGCAGTCCAATCCGTCTGGCGCGGCACGAGCACGAGACCGATCTACGTGAGCACGGCAGGAATGGATTTAAACGAAGCTGCTGCACGGATCGTTGATCTCCACGGAGAATTGCGCATACCGACACTGCTGAAGCGAGTTGACCGCCTTTGTCGCGGTCACCTGGATGCCATCGAATCAGACCGCCTAGAAAGTTCACAAACACCTCCGAGAAGTGCAGCGTAAATAGCCGATGACGATCCTCTCGCGCGAACTCGTGAGCGCGTCGCTTCACCGCTGCAAAAATTCCATTGACAGCCGCTTCATCCGCGCAGTAGCATCCGCTGCCGAGTAAGGATGGGATGAAGCAAGAGGATGCAGTCGGAAAGCCGCGGGTGCGGAATTCGCCTCGTACCGTTGGAGTTGGAGAATACCTTTATGACACTTACTTCTAATAACCGCTTTTGCGTGCTCGTCGCGCTCGTCATGCTTATGGTAATGATCTCCGCGCCCGCCCACGCCCAGGCGCGTCGCAAGGTCAAGATGACCTTACCGGTGGTGGCGCTGACGACGGCGCCCGTGTATCTCGCTGAGGCCAAGGGCTACTTTGCCCAGGAAGGTCTTAACGTGGAATTGACCGTGACCGGCGGCGGCGGGCCGGACATCAAGGCGCTCATCGCTGGCGACGTTGATTTCACCTACACTGCAAGCGACCAGGTCATCCTTCCCTGGCAGGAGGGCAAGCATCTGGTCATCGTTATGGGCGTGATTCCCCGCGCGCTCATCAACTGGGCCATGCATAAAGACGTGGCGAAGGCCAAGGGCATTACCGAGAAATCGCCACTCGCCGACAAGCTGAAAGCACTCCGCGGTCTTACGATCGGAACTACGCAGCCCGGTTCGCTCACCGCCAATCTCGCCGCCTACACTCTTCGCAAGGCTGGGCTGGTGCCGCAGCAGGACGCTACAGTTCTTCCGGTTGGGAGCGGGTTGACCTGGCTCGCGGCCCTCGAGCAACGCAAGGTCGACGTCGCGCTCATGTCGCCGCCCCTGCCCGACACAGCGATCGCGCGTGGCTACGCCATCCTGCTGATCGACAACGCGCGGGGCGAGGACCCGGCGCTTGCCGAGTTTCTTCAGCAGGTCTTCGTCACCCGGCCCGACGTGATCAAGAAGGATCCCGACCTTGTGCGGAAGATGGTACGGGCGCTCCTCCGTGCCAATCAGTGGGCTCTCGCCGCCAAGCCCGACGAGATCGCCGATGCGCTCCAACCCTCGATGGGCGCCACCCCGCGCGACGCTCTCCTCACCGGGATCAAGGCAACGGTGCCGGCCTACAGTCGCGACGGGCGGATAACGGAGCGGGCGTTGAAGGCTGCCGCCGACGTCATGGAACTGGCAGGCATCTTGAAAAAGCGCCCGACTCTCGCGGACATCGCGACGAACGATTTCCTGCCGAAGTGAGATAGAGCGGAGTGGTATTCGTTCGCCGTAGCAAGTAGAGACCGACGTATTGAAGAAGTGGTAGATAAATGGGGTTCCAGTCGGAATAAGCCGACCGTTCATCTCGTTATACACTATTCGACGATGAGCAAACGTCAGCAAACGCCAAGAGACAAGACCTGCCCCCGATTTCTCCTTGCCTAAGTCTATTAGCTCTTCTGCAGCGCTCGGGGACGTTGGACGGATGGCAGCCAACAAATTTGGCCACCTGAAAAACAAGATAACCCCGTTCAAAGACGGCTTTGCGGATGAATCAAAAAAGCAAATCAAGTAAGCAGAGCCTGTCAGCTTTGTGTTGAACTCGTAGGCCAAGAAAACGTCATCGCCGGCACCGTAACAAAATTCCTGCACAATCACTCGTCGATGAGATAGCGGACTAGGGGATACGGAAGGCGAGTTAGTAGAGTTATGCAACTCTGATGCACGCTACTGACGCCTGAAGAAACGGTCAACGCTACGGACGAAGATTCTGCGTTCGGACAACGCCGGCCTTTTCGAGCGCGCCGATTTCGTCCTCGCTGTAACCGATGCTCTTCAGCACTTCCACGCTGTGTTCGCCCAGCGCCGGCGCAAAGCGGCGAAAAGCCGGCGGCGTGTCGGACAAACGAAAGGGCGACGCCAGTTGGCGCACTTTTCCTTCCAGCGGGTGCTCCAGCTCCAGCACCATGCCGCGCTCCCTGGCGTACTGCCCTTCGAGCACTTCGTCGAACTCGAGCATCGGCACCACGGAAATTTCCTTGGGGATGATCGCGAGCCACTCGTCGCGGGTCTTGCTCAGCATGTGCGCTTTCACCTTGCGAATCATTTCCGCGTTGTTCGACGGAATCGTGTCGCGCATTTCCGGCAAGCCGACGGCGTCGCAGAACGGTGCCCAGAAGTGCGCCTGCGCGAAGGCCGCGTTGCTCAAGTATTTGCCGTCCTTGCAGCGCAGGTTGCCAATGCTCGGGAAGCCGCGCTGGCGCACTTTCTTGTAACGGAAGTAGTCGGGTGTGTTGGAATTCACGAACGCCGTGCCGCCTTCCGCAAGTGAGATGTCGACCTGTTGGCCGCGCCCGGTTTGCTCGCGGGCAAAAAGCGCCGATTGAATCGCGATCACAGCCAGCGCCGCCGAATAGGCGTCCACCGGCTGGCAGAGCATGTCCGCCGGCTCGCCGTCCTGCCCGGTCATGAACGCGCTCACCCCGGACATCCCTTGGGCATTGCGCTCGTTGCCGGGCCATTCGGTAAAACTGTTGCCGAATCCGTAGCCGCTGATGGTGGCGTAGATCAGGCGCGGGTTGATCTGGCTCAACGTCTCGTAGTCCGCGCCCAGGCGCTGGTAAACGCCGAGACGATACGAGCCGAAAAAAACGTCCGCGTCTTTGACCAGCCGATGAAGGATCGCCTGGCCTTCCGGCTTCTGCAGATTGACCGCGATGCTCCGCTTGTTGCGGTGCGTGTGATCCCAGGCATTGGCCCGCGACTCTTTTTCGCGCGCTTCCTCGTTAGCGGTGAAATTCTCTCGCGACTGACGCGCTGCCTGCTGATTGCGATAGGCGCTCCGATCAGCCACGTCTTCGATCTTCAGCACATCCATTCCAAGGTCGGCCAGCATCCAAGTCGCCATCGGCCCTGGCACCAAGCGAGTCAGATCGAGCATGCGAAAACGTTCCAAAGGCAGCGTCATTTTATTCTCCTTCTGTTTCACCATGGGTAGCACACGTGAGGTTTGCATTGAAAAGCCTAAAGTGAAACTAATCCAGCGAATAGATAGAAGGGAAAATCGAAACGTCAAGATCCACGACCAGACCCCAAACCTTGGACCCCCAAATCTAGACCTAAAAACGTTCGCGTCCCCTTTTTTCTCCCCGCTTGACGGCCAATATTCAGAAGCGATATAGCAGCGCCGATGCCCAAACCCATCGAACCTACTTTTGAATCCTTAGCTATCGCTTGCGGTTTACTCATTACGACTCTACTGGGCTTCTTGTGTAAAACCTTTCTTGACCGGAGCATCGATATCGAGCCGCCCGTCGTTAGAGGGGATTCTGGCGCGGGGCAGCTTGGACTCATCGAGCGGTTACTATTTTTTGTCACATTCTACGCGGCTAGTTATCCGCTTGCCGCTGGCTGGCTCGCCTTTAAGGTCGCTACGAAGTGGTACGGATGGCAGCACGTTGCTCGCATTCCTGCCGACGATTACAAACTAATGCTGAAACAGAGAGTGGACTGGGCCAACTACCTAGTCGGCCGGTCGCTCAATGGGACCTTATATAATGGTTTAGCTGGGGCTCCTGGAATGGTTGTGGCCGAAATCGTCATAGAGCATAGAAAACTGATAATTGGACTGGTGCATGGCCACATGCTATCCGCGTCCCTCATTGTAAACCTAGCTGTTATCGTGCTCGTAATTTCGGGCTTGTTTGCTAAACCAAAGCCAAAGAAGGGGTAATGAACTTTTACGAACAGCTTGGCAGTTGGCAATGGTGGTTGAGCGTCGAGCAATGAGAGCCTTGAGAGTCGAGTCTCTTGCTCTTGAAATATTTTGGTCGCGTCACTGAATCCTAAGTTGCCTTGCGCATCTCGCTGACCAAGATTTCGTTCACGCGCGACTGGTACGGCAACCCTTTTTTCTCGGCGGTTTTGCGCAGCCAGCCCAAAACCTTTGGGTCCAAACGAATCGCGATGAGCTTCCTCGGCTCCTCAGCGACGGTCGGCCGACCGACCCGACGCATGGACGATAGCTGCTGGTCGGACAACTCGGGGATATCGGAAAAGTTAATCTTCTTTGACTTCATACCTTTTTCGTTCTTTACGGCTCGCGTGCTGCGCGTTGATGATCCGCGTCGTTTCTTCATAGTGTATTAGCCTCTATCTTATACACAACAAGCGGCGCGCAACCCAAGCTGCTTTTTGGCCCGTGCCGGTGGGGATAGTTTCCGGAAGCTGAAACATGGCTCTACCGGCGACATCGTGGCCGTCGGTGATCAAGATGCGGAGATCGCGATCATTGGTTGCACTTGTTGCAGTGACTGCGCCTGCTCGGTTATGTTTGCAAAAGTCTTTCGAACTCGACTCTGGAGTTGAATTCCTCTTTGGATCCTTATTGAAGGAGAATCATATGGCGGATTTATTTCGCTTATCGGCGAGTGAAGCGGCGGCGCGCATTCACCAAGGCGAACTCACCTCAGAAGCCCTGGTACGCTCTTGTCTCGAGCGGATCGATGCGCGGGAATCGCAAGTGAAAGCGTGGGTCCATCTGGACCGCGATTTTGCCCTGGCGCAGGCCCGGGAATGCGACAGAAACGCTAGCCGCGGTCCGCTTCACGGAATACCCTTCGCTGCCAAGGACATTATGGACACGGCCGACTTGCCCACGGAGTACGGCTCTCCCATCTACAAAGGCAACCGTCCGACGGCGGACGCCGCGTGTGTGGCGCTAAGCCGCGCGGCTGGAGGGGTGCTCTTGGGCAAGACGGTGACCACCGAGTTTGCCAGTCGGTTTCCATTGGGAAACACGACGAATCCGCACAACCCCCGGCATACCCCCGGCGGTTCTTCCAGCGGCTCGGCCGCCGCGGTCGGTGATTTCATGGTGCCGCTCGCCTTTGGCACCCAGACGGTCGGATCGGTGATTCGTCCGGCAGCGTTCTGCGGTTGCATCGGCTACAAACCGAGCTATGGGGAAGTGAGCACGCAGGGCGTAAAGCAGAATACCGCGTCCTTCGACACCGTGGGGCTTTTCGCCCGCGCTGTCGAGGACCTCGCTCTGTTTCGAGCCGCACTGACAGGATTCGCCGCAAAACCTCTCGCCGCCATTCAAGTGAACGAGCTCAGGATCGGCTTTTGCCGCAGCATGTTCTGGGACCGTGCGGAAGAGTACACTAAAACTTTACTCGAAGAGGCGGCAAGCGCGCTCGCGAGAGCTGGAGCTAAGGTCTCCGATTTCGATCTCGGAGAGCCGTTTAAGAGCTTCGAGGCCATGGGCCGGCGCATCAACGACTACGAGTTCAGCCGCGCGCTCACCTGGGAACGGCATCATCATTGGAACCTATTGAGCGAGTTCCAGCACGACAAACTTGCCGCATGGCTCAACGTCTCTTACGAACAATACCGTGAGGCCGAAGCCGTGCTGGTTCGGTGCCGCGAACATCTCGCCGACGCCATGAGGAATATCGACCTGCTGCTCACGCCCAGCGCTCTCGGGGAAGCTCCGGCAGGACTGACCAGTACGGGCGATACCTCGTTCAATATCCTGTCGACGTGGACCTATACTCCTTGCGTGACCCTGCCCATGTTTGCCGGGCCCTCCGGTCTGCCGGTCGGCATTCAACTCATCGGCCACCGCAACCAGGATCACCGTCTATTGGAAGCGGCCCAGGCTGTTTACCGTGTGTTCTCAAAAACAGCATGATGCCCGCTGCCGTGCTGTCTGAACACAAGAAGGCTTGAAAAAAATAGAGGGCAAAGCGTCAAGTCAGGTATTTTGACATTTTGCATTTTTTTCGGTGGCACCACGTGTTCAACGTGAGAGCGCGGTTCTGTAGTTTCCATTTGGCCGAATTATTCGGGATTATCCACCGAGCCTGGCAGAAGGCCTGTCGAGTAACGAAAGATCGGCTGCCTTAACGCTATCTAAAAGCACTAGCCATTAGCCCGCGCCGCCATCCAGCCGGCGAGCAGCGCTACGGTCACTGCGGCAACGTGCACCGCCGCCATCGGCACCCAGGACCCGTCGGCGAGCTGCCCGGTGAGCTGCTGCAGCGCGGCCGGCCAGAAGAACTGCGAGAATACCACCGCGCCCGAGGCCGATCCGGCAAGCTCGGTGTCTACAGCCATCGCGCCGGCTTGGGCGTATGGCATGGAAAGGCCCTGCGCGAGGCTGACGAAGATACCCGGGATGTAGAGCGCGGCCATCGAGACGCCGCCGAAGTAAAGCCAGCCGACGAGCAGCGCGCCATTGGCGACCCCGATGATGCCGCCCAGCACGGTCATGAATTCGATCGAACGGCCGGAGCCGATGCGGCCCGAGATGAAACTCCCGGTCATGAAGCCGATCGGGAAGGCGAAGAACCACCAGCCGATCTTGGCGGCATCGACGCCGAGATGTTCAGTGGCAAGGAATGACGCCGCGGTCGCCTGGGTATAGAAAGCGCCCGACAGCAGTCCGGGTTGTAGCATGTAGCCGACGAAGCGCCGACGCCGCAGCAGGGACCGGTACCCCGCGAATACCCCATGAGGTAGCGCTGTGCCGCGTGCTCGAGTTTCCGGCACACCGAAGATTACCGCGACAATCACCAACAACCCGACAACGGACGCCAACACGAAAAGCGCGCGCCAACCAAAGACGGTGGTCAGCTGGCCACCGATCGGCGGCGCCACCATCGGCCCGAGGACGTAGGCGGCGGTGAGATAGGCGATCACCTGAGCAACACGGTCCTGGCCGTAGACGTCGCGAGCGATGGCGCGCGCTAGCACGACGCCGCACCCCGCGCCCGCTCCCTGCAATATACGCCCCGCGAGCAGCACCGGCATGTTGGCTGCGAACGTGCAGGTGGCACCACCGCAGGTGAACAGCACCAGCCCGCCCAGCAGCACACGCTTGCGCCCAAAGCGGTCGGACAAGCCGCCGTACGCGACCGTGAAGAATGCCATCGACAGCATCGCGAGCGACATCGTGAGCTGAGCCACGCCGGTCGAGACCCCGAACGCCTCCTTAACCGTCGGCATGGCAGGAATGAACAGATGGAGCGAGAGCGGTCCGATAAACGTTATGGAAACGAGCGCGACGAAGAAATACCAGCGCGTCTGGAAAGGCATTGTCATGTTGAGGAGGAACGTATGAGTCGGCGGTTGCTTTGTGTAATCATCAAGGCCGTAGGAAATACGCCCCTGTATCATCATGATACCGGCATTGCTGTCCCCGATCTTTTCTTTGTCCGCGTCCCAAACACCCTACCACGTCTTGATCGGCGCAGCGGCTGATCACAACCCGAAAATCTTCTGAAACTCGGTCATATGCTGTTTTAACTGGTTGCCGAATTCGGGGCCGACGACGTAATCGGGCTCGCCTTGAAACTCTTTGTACTTGGATGGAATGCCCTTCATCGCCACGCCCTTGCCCAACTCGCTGGCGAGAACTTTCTGTCCCTCTTCGGACAACGCCCAGTCGGTGAACAGCAGCGCCGCGTGCGGGTGCGGCGCTTTCTTGGCGACGAAGAAACCGTTCGGCTTGATGATCCGCGGCGGCAGTACACTGAAGCCGAGCGGCGCGCCCTTGTCGCGCATGTCGGCGGTAGTCTCGGCATTGATCGCGATCGCGATCGGCTGTTCGCCGGCGGCGATCAGTTGCGAGGTCAAGGTTGTGCCGCGACGGAAGATCAGATCTTGCTTGGCCAGGCGCGAGAGATAATCCCGCGCCTTCTCTTTGCCCCAAGCCTGCTCCATGGCTGCCATGATGAACGCCGCTTCCGGGTCGAACATCATTTTTCCTTTCCATTTTGGATCGAGCAGGTCTTGATAGGTTTTCGGCGCCTCACCCGGCTTGACCATGTTGCGGTTGTAAACCAGCGCCGTGGTCAGCATGTACATGGTGAACCACTGGCCTTTGGGATCGTAAGAGCCGCGCACGTAGCGCGATGCGTCCGGCGTCGAGTAGGAAGCGGACACCGCCTCCTTCATCAGCACCGTTCCGTAACTGACGTCGGTCATGATGACATCGGTAATATTGGCGCCGCCGCGGTACTCGCTGACCGTCTTGTTTAAAATCCCCTGGCGCGGTGAATAATAATGCTTGAGCTCGACGAACGGATAGCGCGCGTTGAAATGCTTTCTCAGCACCGCGACCTGAGTGACCGGCGTGGTGGCATAGAACATGATTTCCTTTTCCGCCTTGGCGCCTTTGACGAGAAACGCCTCGCGCTCCGTGCGGTTCATCTTTTCGACTTGGCTCGCCACCTCCGGCAGCGTCGCCGCCGCGCTCGGCGCCACGGAAATCAACAAGGACACAATTGCGAATAATTTAATAAAACGATTCATCGATCCTCCAATATTTTAGAAGGGCGTATGCCATACGCCCCTACGCAAGAACACCATGCTTATAAATTTTCATGGTTGTTCACCCTCGAAGATGGACTCGATTCCGTCCGGATAAACCTATTGATATATGCCCATCCGAATCCCGTCCCGGCCGGGCTCTATCCCTTCATTCCGAACAATCGCGCGGCGTTGCCGCCGAGAATCTTTTCCTTGTCCCCCTCCGACAGGCCTGGCATCGCCTTGATCGGCGCCACCGTGTTCGGCCAGGTGGAAATGGCGTCGCCGTGGTCAAAGTCGCTGCCGATGATGATGTTATGGTCCGGCCAGACTTCGACGATCTGCGGCAGGTAATCTTCCCAAGCGATGGCCGCCACGTAGAGCTGATCGAAGTAGGAGCTCGGCTCCTTTTTGAGCTTGTCCCGCTTTTTGAAAAAATCATTGACTGAGGTCGTGCCGGGAGAAGCCGACAGCGTGTGGTGATCGAGCGTCCTCATCAGCCAGGGTACCCAGCCGATGCCGCCCTCGAAAAACGCCACGCGCAGCTCAGGAAAGCGATCGAGAACGCCGCTCAT
>JBLMXG010000067.1:0-20657 GCA_050257635.1 Chloroflexota bacterium | reverse complement strand
GGATAAGATTTCTCCGTAAAGCACCGACGATCGGAGTCGGCTTAGAGGCACAAGCCCATTGTCTTCCCTACGGAAGGTTTGCTCCTCGCTCTTGGTCTCGATTCCAACTGCGGAATCCGGGTTTATCGATACCTGGCGGGACGGATCGATTCAAATCGAATCCTTGGACGAAACGCTTGGGCCGATGAATCTAATTTGGATCGATAGAGGTCAGAACACAAACCGCCGCATGCTGACGTTCATGACTACTCCGATGGCGAACATCATCGAAGCGAGTGCCGAGCCGCCATAACTGATCATGGGCAGTGGCACACCGACGACGGGCATCACGCCGGCGACCATGGCGACGTTGATCACCACATGCCAGAAGACGATCGCCACCATGCCGAAAACCAGCAGGGCGCCGAAACGATCTTTAGCGCGTTGTACTAGACGCAGACAGTAGGCGATCATAATGAAGTAAAGCAGGAGCAGAATCGCGCAGCCGACAAAGCCCCATTCTTCGGAGAATACCGCGAAAATAAAATCCGTGTGCTGCGCCGGCAGGAAGTCGAGCCGGTTCTGGGTGCCGTGCAGAAATCCTTTGCCGAACAGCCGTCCCGAGCCGATGGCGATTTGCGACTGAATCACGTGGTAGCCGGCGCCGAGCGGGTCGCGGTCGGGATCGAGGAAGGTCAAAATACGATTGCGCTGATAGGATTTCAGAAAATGCCAGCCGATCGGCAGGAAAGCCAAGCCGGCGCCGACCAGGAAAGCGAAAGAGCGAAGCTTCAGTCCGCCCATTAAAATCATGCTGATGAACACGATGCCGAGAATGATGGCCGTGCCGAGATCGGGTTGGATGAGAGTCAAAACCACCAGCGGCGCGATAATCAGGAACGGCACCCAGAGATCGCGCAGGACATAGCCGCGCGCCGGCTCATCGCTCTGCAGATATTTGGCCATCACCAGCACGACGGCGAGCTTGGCCGGCTCCGACGGTTGCAGACGAAAAAAACCGAGGTTGATCCAGCGTTGCGAACCGCCGCCCGAGTGGCCGATGACCATGACCAAGATCAGCAGCAGAACCATTGCGCCGTAAAACGGATACGCGAGCCGATCGATATAGTGGTAGTCGAAACTCAGCGCGACGATCATGGCGATCAAGCCAAGGCCGAACCAGGTGACTTGGCGGGTCGGCAAGGCGCCGGCATGGCCGGTAGCTAAATCGAAATTGGCGCTGTAAATCGTCGCCACACCGACGGCGACGAAAGCGAGAACCAGCAGCAACAGCGTCCAGTCGAAGTGGGAAATCAGGCGCCGGTCAATTTGCACGAGGCGCTCCTTCCAGGCGCACCTGTTGACTGCCCGCCGGCTGGTTTTGCATCTCGATATACTTTTCAAAAACTTTTTTCGCCATCGGCGCCGCGGCGTCGCCGCCGTGGCCGCCATGCTCGACCAGCACCGCGATGGCGACCTTCGGATTGTCGACCGGCGCGTAGGAAACGAACCAGGCATGGTCGCGGTTAAAATAGGCGAGCTGTTCGGTTTTGAGATAACCGCCTTTCATTTCGACCACCTGGGCTGTGCCGGTCTTGCCGGCGATGGCGATCGTCGGTGATTTGGCGGCGCCGCCCGTTCCGTGGGGTCCGCTTACGACATCAGCCAGGGCTTGATGCAGGCGGTTTAAGGTATCCGGTTTAAGCGCAATCGTGCGAATCAACTCCGGGCCAAACTCTCGAACGGTGGCGCCGTCCACCGACTCCACTTTGCTCACTAGGTATGGGCGATAGAGTTTCCCGCCATTGGCCACGGCAGCCATCATGTTCGCCAGTTGCAACGGCGTGACAGTCACGTAACCCTGGCCGATCGCCACCGAAACCGTCTCGCCGGGAAACCAGGGCTGGTGGTATCTTTTTCGCTTCCACTCGGTATCCGGAATGACGCCGCTTCTTTCGTCGTCCAGGCCCACGCCGGTCTTTTCGCCCAAACCGAAGGCGCGCGCCCATTTGGCGATTCGATCGATCCCCAGTTTCGGCCCCAACTGATAAAAGTAAGTATCGCACGATTCGACGATCGCCTTGTGCAGATTGACCAAGCCGTGACCGCCTTTTTTCCAGTCGCGAAAACTGCGGTTACCGAAGGGGAAGAAACCCGGATCTTGAATATAACTTTCAGGCTGGACGACGCCTTCTTCCAAACCCGCGATCGCCATAATGATTTTAAAGGTAGATCCGGGCGGATACTGTCCCTGCGTGGCGCGATTGCTGAGCGGCCGGAGGCGGTCCTTGACCAGCGCGCTCCATTCGTCGGATTTGATGCCGCGCGCAAATACATTGGGATCGAACGCCGGCGTGCTGGCCATCGCGAGGATCGCCCCGCTGTCAACGTCGAGTGCGACAATCGTGCCTTCCTTGCCTTTGAGCGCCTCATAAGCGGTTTCCTGCAGTTGGCGATCCAAGGTGAGATGCACCGTATAGCCAGGAACGTCGTTGACTTCGTGGAGCACGCGGACACGCCGTCCCAAAGCATCGACCTCCACCTGCTGGCCGCCACTTTGCCCACGCAGCAGCTCTTCCCAACGCCGCTCCAAGCCGTATTGGCCGATCTCGTCGCCGATCACGTAGCCCCGGGGTTTGAGCAGCTTCAATTGTTTTTGATTGATCTCGCCCAGGTAGCCCAAGACATGCGCCGCCATCGGTCCATCGGTATAACTGCGCCGGGGTCGGGCACGCAGACTGATACCTGGCAAGTCGAGCTGATGAGTTTCCACCGCGACCACCGTCGGCCAATCGACATCTCGGCCCAAAACCATTTCGTCGAAGGCGGCGCGGTTCTTTTCCTCTTCGAAAACTGTTAGAAACTCTTTTGCATCCTCCTTCAGGTAACGCGCCAGCAGGCGCAGCGTTGCTTCGGGATCCTCGGAATCTTCCGGGACAAAAACGAGATCGAAGGACGGCCGGCTATCGACGAGGAGCTGGCCCTCACGGTCGAAAATCATGCCGCGGGTACCCGCCACGCGCTTGATGCGGATACGGTTGTTCTCGGACAGGAAGGTATAGCGCTCGCCAGAAATGATTTGTAGGAAAAACAGCCGGCTCACCAGCCCCAAGAATGCAACGGCGAGAACGATGTAGAGTAGCCGGGCGCGCCGGCGCAGCTCCGGCGCGCCGTCTTGTTTACTGATCTCCGCGAGTGCCGCCATCGTTTCTACACCGCAGCGCTGAATTTATTGACATAGCTTTCGCCGCGCCGTAACAGCGAAAAGACCAAAGGAGCCGCCACGGCGGCGATGAGAGCTTCCATCATTATATAACGAACTGCGCCAATCCAAAATCTGTCAACGCTAAGAAATACCGCCCAGACCAGCACCAGGGCCACCCCTTTGACCAATGCCGCGAGTAAGACAACCAGCGAGCTTACCAGCGGGTGATGCAGCCAGATAGAGCGCGAGCTGAAATAAACCGCCAAAAATACCAGGGTCATGGCGAAGGCGTTGAGACCCAGCAAGCGGCTCGACATAACGTCGACTGAGTAGCCTAACAAAAAAGCGCCCAGGGCGGCGCCCACGGTGGGATGATACAAGCCCAAGTAAACGCACAACACCAGCACGAGGTCCGGCACCACCGGACCGAACGGCAGCAAGTGAAATAACGTGGATTGCAGCAAAAGGAAAAATATCCCGATAAAAAAATAGAGTAAGAAAACCCTCATGGAAAAATCGCTGAGAGTTGCGGCCTTCGAAATCACCGTTTTTCCGCGCTGTTCTCGGCGGCAACCACCAAGACTTCTTCGACGCGGGAGGACTGGACCGCCGGCTGGACTTCGATGGCTTGAAACAAACCGAGATGCTGCTTGTGCACCTTGATTACGGCGCCGACCATCAAGCCCTTGGGAAACACGCCGTCGATGCCCGAGGTGATCAGCCGATCGCCCTGTTGAATATCTTCGCTCCGTTTAACGTATTTAAGCACCGTGCCATTGTCCAAAGATCCGGAAACGATGCCGCGTGCCCGGGTGCGTTGCACCAGAACGTCGATGCCGCTGTTGGGGTCGGTAAGCAACAAAACCTTTGCTGTGCGAGGCGTCACCGCGACCACTTGTCCGACCACGCCCAAGGGCGTGACCACGGCCATTCCTTTGCGGACGCCATCGGCGCTGCCTTTGTCGAGCAGGCAGCTTTGAAACCAACTGCTGGCGCTGTTGGCGATGATCGAGGCCGTTACGGCCGCGCCGGGTAAATGGCTACGGAAATCGAGGAGTTGTTTGAGCCTCGAGTTGGTCGCTTGGGCCTCCAATAGCTTTTGTCTCTCTACTTCGAGGCTCTGAATCCGTTTTCTCAACCGTTCATTCTCGGCACGGAATCCGGCCAGGGTGTCATAGTTTTCTTGCAGGTTGGTGATCCAGTTGACGGTGCCCTGCGAAGCGATTTGCAGCGGCCGCATAAGCCACATCAAGAGCGTGCTCAGAGGTTCGTTTTTCAGCTGTCCGCGGGCAGCGACGGTGAGAATGTAAATGGACAGTAAGAGGCAGAAGCAAGAGCTTAATGGAACTTGATTCTTACGTAAAAAAGCGAGCATGGAAGGCTCGATTGCTTCCAACCATCGGGATGGATGCGGACCTCGCCCTAGTGAACCGCGACCTCTCTGAGGAGGGAAATCTCATCCAAGGCTTTGCCGGCCCCCATCACCACAGCCGTCAACGGATCGTCTGCCATCATCACCGGCAATCCGGTTTCTTCCCGAAGTAAAATATCCAAATTCCTCAACAGCGCCCCGCCCCCGGCCAGGACGATACCGCGATCGACAATGTCGGAGGCGAGCTCGGGAGGCGTCCGTTCGAGAGAGAGCCGCACCGCTTCGACGATTTGATTGATCGGCTCGAGCAGCGAGTCACGGATTTCCTCATCGGTGATCACGACGGTCTTGGGCACACCCGCAACTAAATCGCGCCCTTTGATCTCCATGGTCTGCACCTCGTCGCTGGGATACGCCGAACCGATGGTGATCTTAATCAGTTCGGCCGTGCGCTCGCCGACGAGCAAATTATATTTTCGTTTGATGAATTGGGCGATGGCTTCGTCCATCTTGTCCCCTCCCACCCGCACGGAGCGCGAGAAGACGATGCCGGAGAGGGAAATCACCGCAACTTCAGTGGTGCCGCCACCAATGTCGACGATCATGTTGCCGGTTGGCTCGGTGATCGGAAGCCCGGAACCGATAGCAGCCGCCATCGGTTCCTCGATCAGATAAACCTCGCGCGCGCCGGCCGATTCGGCGGACTCGCGGACCGCGCGCTTCTCGACTTCCGTGATGCCGAACGGCACGCCGACGATGATGCGCGGGCGTACCAGGGTGCGACGATTGTGCACTTTTTGAATGAAATAACGGAGCATCGCCTCGGTAATTTCGAAGTCGGCGATAACGCCATCCTTGAGCGGCCGGATCGCCACAATGCTTCCCGGAGTTCGGCCCAACATCCGTTTGGCTTCAGCGCCGACGGCGAGCACTTTTTTGCCCGCCCGTTCGTTGCGTTGCTGCACTGCCACCACCGACGGTTCGTTGCACACGATGCCCTGGTTCTTGACGTAAATCAGGGTGTTAGCAGTCCCCAGGTCAATCGCGAGATCGTTGGAAAAGACGCCGATGAGGCTACCCCACATCAGAAAACTCCTTTTTGCGCACGAAACAGCGGACTTAAGCAACGAGAAAATAACAGATTTGCATAAAGCAAGCAAGGTAATGAAAAAATTAGAGAAAATCCGTTTTACAATAACGCCGCCGGTTGCATTACGGGGGGTCATTTTTTATCATTAAAGGGCTAATTTTCAGCGTTTCTTCCCGAAAGGTCTCGTTGTCCATGCTTGATTTTTTGCGAAAAAGGAAAAGGAACTGGAGCATCACCATCCTCCTGGGCATCATTATCGTAGTTTTCGTCGCGTTTTACGGCGGCAGCAAATACGGCACCTCGCACTTGGCCAACGTCGTTGAGGTCAACGGCGATCCGGTTACCCAGAGCGAATTTGCCGTGCAATACGAGCGTGAAGTGCAGCGTTATCGCGATATGCTAAAGGGCTCACTGACTCAGGAGATGCTCAAGGGCCTCAACATCAAGGGCAACCTGGTCGAAGCGCTGATAAATAAAAAGCTCGCGCTCCAAGAAGCGCGCAGCCTGGGTCTCACCGCCAGCGATGATGACCTCGCCGACCACCTCGCCAAAGCGCCGGAGTTTCAGCTCGGCGGACGGTTCAGCAAGGACCGCTACCTGCAAATCCTGCAAGCCAACCGACTTGTGCCGGAGCAGTTCGAGGAAGAGCAACGCGACCAGCTAACGATTCAACGGCTTTACAGCGTAATTCTCGACGCCGTCCATGTAACCGACGCTGAAGTGCGTGAGCGCTATCGCATCGATCAGGAGAAGATTGATCTCAACTTTATCAAGCTGCCGATCAGCGATTTCATCCCGGAGGTCAAGCTCACCGACGCCGAGATCAAGTCGTTTTACGAGCGCGACAAGGAATCGCTTAAAGAGCCCTTGAAGATTCAAGTCGAGTATCTGTCCTATCCCTACGATCAATTTGCCGCGGCAGTACAAGTGAGCGACAAAGAAATCGACGATTACTACAAGACCAACGTGAACACGCAGTTTCACAAACCCAAAGAAGTTAAAGTTCGCTACATTTCGATTGCCCTCGAGCCCGGCGCCTCGGCGGATCAAAAAAAATCCGCGCAGCTTCGCGCCGAAGCAGTGGTCAAAGAAGCCCGCGCCGGAAAAGACTTCGCACAATTGGCGAAGAAAGAATCCGCCGATGCCACTGCCGCCGAGGGGGGCGATATCGGCTGGATCGCTGCCGGACAGATGCCGCCGCCGATGGAGAAAATTCTTTTTGGCTTGGCTAAGGGCGCGGTCAGCGACGCAATAGAGACGCCGTCGGGATTTCAAATTTTCAAAATTGAAGACACCCAGGCAGAGAAAACCTTGGCGCTCAAAGAAGCGACTCCGGAAATCGTCAAGAAATTGAAAACCGAAAAAGCCAAACGCGAAGCGGCAAAAGTAGCCGACCGCGACCGTGAAAAAGCGCTCTCCGGCACCGACTTCAACAAGCTGGCCCAGGAGAGCAGCATAACACTTAAGACCACGGACTGGATCACGACCGGCCGCGTCCTGCCGGAAATCGGCGAGAACCAGGAGTTTTATAAAAATGCTTTCGCCTTGAGCGCTAAGGACGTCAGTCCCGTTGTCGAGGGCAAGGATGCCTATTATCTTTTGCGCCTCAAGCAGCGCCAGGAACCGACGATTCCGCCGCTCGAGAGCGTGACCGCTCGGATCGAAAAAACTCTCAAGGAGTCCAAAGCTTACGCGCTTGCTTTGCAGCGTGGCAATAGCCTGCTCGATCAGCTAAAAAAGGACAAGGACATAGAGCAATTGGCGCAGGCGAACCATTTAAAGCTCGACGAAACCGGCTGGTTTTTGCGCAGCGCGCCTCAGCTACCCAAGATCGGCGATCTGGCGGAAATGAAATCGGGACCGATTGCTCTGACAGCGCAGAAGCCGATCCCAGACCGCCTTTATACTCAGAAGGATGCCCTCTACATCATTATGTTTAAAGGTAGCCAGGGCGCCGATATGGAGAAGTTCGAGAAGGAAAAAGAGAATCTCAAAAAACAGGCGCTGGCGGAAAGCCGGCAGCGCGCGTTGGTCAAATTCATGGACGGTTTGAAAAGCAAGGCGACGATCAAGGTCAACACCAGCTTTCTCGAAGAAAGTTAAAGTGAACCGAGAGTTGGTAAAATTGACGGAGGCTTCGGACCGAGAGTTTGAGCCAAAGCTGGTTCGGAGCTTTCCCAATACGTCTTCGTGAGAATTCGCCAGTGCAGATCGTTTTAGTGCGCCACGGCGCCACCGATTGGAATTTGCAGGGCCGCTGCCAGGGATCGACGGATCGCGATCTCAGCGAGGTCGGCTTGCGCCAAGCCTCGCTAACCGCAGCGCTGCTTAGCGGCGAACCGATCCACGCGATCTATTCGAGCGATCTGCGGCGCGCCCGGCAAACCGCCGAGGTCATCAGCCAACCGCACAACCTGCCGGTGATGATCGAACACGGAGTCCGCGAGCTCGATCACGGCGAGCTCGAAGGCTTGACCTTCAACGAAATCAAAGAATCCTACTCGGAATTTTTGATCCGCTGGCGGAGCGAACCCGCGGAGATCCGCGTTCCAGGCGGCGAACGGCTCGCCGATGTCGCCGAGCGCGCGTGGAACGGCTTGAACGAAATCGTTCAGCGCCACCCCGAAGCACCCGGAATTCTGGTGGTCAGCCACAACTTTCCCATTCTCGGCATCGTCTGCCGGATCACCGGCACGCCGCTCAACGACTATCGCACCTTTCACCTCGATCCCGGCAGCGTGACGCGCTTGAGCCATGACGGCAGGCGCGGTTGGCAGGTGACTCACGTCAACAACCGCGAGCATGTCGCCGTCGCGGTGGCAACGGCGCAGTCTTAAGCCCGACGCGACCAAAGCGCTTCAAGCGTCTCTGTCCTTGCGCGCCGCAAAATCAACGGCGTAAAAAAGTCCCGCCAACAGCAAATAGGCGATCAGAAAATCCGGCGCGGCCAAAAAACCGAACCGACTGACAATGCCCTCCGGCGTGAGCTCATAGGCGTGAATGATGCCCAGGCCCGAAAGCAACGCCGCTGCTAATGACCAGCCCGCGGCGCGAGCGAACTTGCGCTCGATCAACGCCACACCGATGGCGGCGAGAATCATCGATGAAAAAATGAAACCGCGCTCCAACGAAATCATGCCGTGGATTGCCAAGCTCTCTTGATCGAAGCGTGCCAAGCCCACTTGGAACAGCGATTTTCCGGCCGCGCGCAACCCGGTCTCGACCATCAACAACCCCCAACCAGCCAGAGCGGGAACAATGCCAAGGGCGACCGCCGGCGCATGTTCTCTCGGGGTTTCTTGAAACGCCTGAGCGATGATGATGATGCCGATATAAAGAAGAATACCGATGCCCGCTTCCAGCGGAATCAATCCCAGCACGGACTGGATCGTGCCGGTGAGACAGAGAAACGCGATAAAGATCCCGTTCAGCGCGGAGTAACCAGAGCGCGCGCCCAATCGTTTCCAACCCGGGTGGCCGATGTAAATTGTCGTCGGAAACACGCTGCCGAACAGCGCCGCGACCACCGAACCGACACCGTTGACCATGAGCGAGGGAAAGGTGCGGAAACGATCGCCGGCGGCCTCGGCGCTCTCGATATTCTGCAATGAACCAACTACGTTAAAAATTCCCATCGGAAAAATCACCGAAAAATAGTTGAGAAAGGCGGGCTGGCTAAGCGCTTCCCAGAGCGAACCGCCGACAAAGGTCGGCAGCGCCAGTGAAGCGTTCAGCGATATCGTCTGGCCATGCATCGTCCCCAAGGTCCAACCCAACAGCGTGCCGATCGCGACTGCAACCATGCCGCCGGGAAGACCGAGGGGAAGTTTTTGATGTGAAAAATAGGCGACAAAGATCACCGCCATCGGCACCAGCGCGACCAACGGCCGAGCGAAAATTTTAAAAGTGAAATCCATCGATATGAAAGTGATTGCGATGCCCGCCAGGGCGGAGAGCAACGCCGCTCGCGGAGTTGCCTGGCGCACGCGCTCGGCGATAAAAGCGGCGAGGATTTCAATGACGCCGTTGAGAAAGCACGCGACCAATCCCACTTTCCACGCCCAGATTGGATCTTTGGTCTCTTGCACGATCGGCAACATGATAAAAAACACAAAGGCAAAGAGGCTCACTGTGTTGATGCCATAGGGCAGCGCGGTTACATCTTCCCTGCCGGTCTCGCGCGCCAGCCGGCGGGCCTGCCAGGCGTAAAAAAAATTGCCGAAAAGAATCGAGATAGCCGCGCCCGGAAGAATCCGGCCGAAAATGTAAGGGTCAGGCAGGCGGATTAGTTCACGGCATAGTGTGACAATCAGGATGAGCTGAATCAGATTGTCGATCATCAGCCCGAAAAAACCGTCGAGATCCTTGCGCACGAACCAAGGTGGATTGAAAGAAGATTGGGGCATGAGAGTAAAATATCTCCGGGTAATTGCGAGCGAATGTAGCCGTCGCCGCGCTTTTAAGTCAAACGGCGCAAGTTCCGGGGCAGTCCTCGATATCCCCGCTTGCATATTGAGGGAGCGCCAACGACGGAAATAAAATCGCGAAGAGGTGGCGGTTAGGTGCTGACGAGCGGTAGACTAGATTTTTTTCAGCGGCACGACCTTTCGTTGGGCGGTATCGTTTTCCCCTTGGGAATCGATTCTACGAAGCAAACCCGGCGCAACGTTCCAGCGTTGTCCCGCATCGGTGATGACCGTAACCGTTTTTCGATTGTAACGACTCACGATCCCGAACAATTGCGGGTAGCCGTCAGGGTGAAACGTCACCCGCTCGCCGATCTTGTAGTCGAGCATCTGCGAATGCGCCCGCATCTGGCTTAAGAATCGCAGCCGCTCCACTATTCTATGGTTCAGATCGATGAGTTCCGCTTCGCTGAGTTCGTCGATGTTGATTCTCGCCATCGTTTCACTTCCTTCCGGCATCTTATGCTTGGAAAAACAGATTCTAAATGCCGCGTTTACAAAGCAGGCCAGAAATTATAACCGCGGCCGACCCAATAATGCCAATCCGCGATCGCTTCTTTCGTTTTCGCATCGGCCGCCAACGCTTCCAGCTGACCTAGCCGCACAGCGAGCCTGGTCCCGCGCCATCGCAGCCGTACAAACATCTCCGACAAGCCTTCCTCCTCCGGCGCCATCCCTACCACTTCCACCTCTTTGCCGACACGCAAAGGCGATATTTCACGTTTCGACTTGCAGCGCGCTTTGAAAGGAAACTTGAGCGTCTCCTCGAGATAGTAATACTACCTTATCGCCCGCTCCTCGGCGTTATATGCATCGACGACAATTTCCATTTCAATCCGCCGCTCGCGGGCTTGATTTTCTTTCGGACGAGTCATCGTGGTGGCTAATGGGTCTTATCCCATTTTCGTCTAGGAATTCTCCAGCGCTCGAGCAACTCGGCAACCCGCTCGGTTTCTCCTCCGGGTGTTGCATGAATTATGAGAACCTCGTCGGCGAGCGCGGCCACACACTCGTTTCTGTAAGCAGTGGAGTTCTTGTCTGGACGCCGCGGCCATTTCTCAAAAGTTGAAAGCAATAACAAACGGCCGGATTCCAGCGCTCGCCGCCAATCTGACGGAAGCCGGATTTTGCCGAATGCCCGTGCGAGACAGATAATAATCGGCTGGTTTCCCCGCAACAGTATCCGTAAACATTCTTTCTCGACAGGAGAATGAAACCCGCTAACGACAGTCACCCCCTCATCGCGGAGCTTTCGAGCGCTATCGTAGGCTTCGAGAATTGAGTCGCCAGGGCAGCGTACCGAGCAGAACAAGCCAATTTTTCGCGCTTGGAGGATTTCTACCGCGCCCATGGCCCACAACGCCGGCGGCGCTTTGCGCTGTAAACGGTCGGATAGCTCCCTAGGCCAACACCGATCTGATGGTGTCAATTTCGAAATCGTAAGCGCAGTCCTCTCCGCGCTACTTTGGCTCATCATCATTTTTCGGACAGGAGCGTTGCGTTCTCTTGTGTCAGTCGTTCGCGGGCGTGCTGGATGGCCTCGTGGAGCTTCTTCTGCAGAAGCTTGCGAGGCAAAACTTTGGTCCAGTATGAGGCGACACGGATGCCGCTTTTTTCCAGTTCCAACAATTCGATCTGCTCGCGCTTCTTTCCGGCGCAAAGAATCAGGCCGATGGGAGGTTGTTCGCCGGGTTTCTGTTCGTATTTCGCCAGCCAGCGCAAATACAGCTCCATCTGCCCCTTGTCGGCGGGTTGGAAGTCGCGCAGTTTCAGTTCGATAGCCACAAGACGCCGAAGCCCCCGGTGAAAAAACAGCAGGTCGAGATAGAAATCATCGCTGTCCACCTGGATGCGCTTCTGACGCGCCACGAAAGTGAAGCCGACACCCAACTCCAAGATAAAGTTCTCCATCTCCCGCATAATCGCGTCTTCGATGTCCTTTTCGATATAGCGATCCTTCAAGCCGAGGAAATCGAGGAAGTACGGGTCGCGAAAAACCAACTCCGGCGTGAGCGTGTCTTCGGCACGAAGCGTGTCGAGTTCGTGGCGGATCAGTTCCTTGGGCTTCTTCGACAAGGCTGTGCGCTCGAAGAGCATGCCGCCAATCTTCTTTTCAAGAGTGCGCGTGCTCCATCGCTCGATACGGCACATCTCGGCATAAAAGTCGCGCTTCAAAGGATCGTCGAGATAAATAATCCGCTTGAAGTGAGTCCAGCCCAATTGTCTCCGCAGTGCGGTGACAATCTGCTCGTCCGGAAAAGCCTCGGCGAAACGTACCATGTGCCGCAAGGACTTCTCGTCAAAGCCCCGGCCGAACTCCCTTTCCAATTGTCTCCCCACTGCGGAGACAATTCGCGCCCCATACTCCGCCCGCTTATCGTTCAAGATGTCTTTTTGGATGCGCCTACCTATACGCCAATAAAGCAAAACCAGCGCGGAGTTTACCTGCCGGGCAACATCTTGCCGCGCCTCGGCGATCAGCCGCCGCAGGTCGCCCAATAGCGTCTTGGATTTCGTCGGGGTCACGCCAAATCCAATCGACTAAACTGCTCCAAGCCAATATTCAACCATCTTCAGTTTCCCCGTCGCGCCCTATTCGGTACTTGATGTCGGAGTTGATGCCTGTCCTGAGCTTGGTCGAAGGGATCAAGTCCAGCTCCTCGTCCGAAAATCCGTAGTGCGCCGCCAGGGCCCGGTTGCCTTAGTCGGGCTGAGGCTCAATTGGGTCTGGTGAGACTCTTCTTAGCTCAAAAAGCTGCGCTTTACTTCGCTTCGGTGCATCATCGGCGACCTTGGCGCTCTAATGCTCGGCGCTGTTGTCTTGAAAGAGGAGGGTTTGTAGGCTGCCGGGGTGGCGGTTGCGCCTGGATAGCTATATTTTGTTCGACGACGACCATTCGCCGATTATCGTGGTTCTCGATAATTTTAGCTGCCGGTCCGTTGAAAGTAATTTCATTGACATGAAGAATAGACAGCACGGCATCCTGAAGAGCATCATCGTCTTCCAACCGCTTAACCCGTAGCCCTATCGATTGGAGTTCCGGATAACGGATCGGCCTGGCATGCGTGCGAAACCTATCGTAAGAATCCGCTGATCCGAACCACTCCGCGATTTGGGCCGCTTTTGCCGCGCGCTCGCTTTCGGGAATATTCATGTCCGCGTGTCGCAGCATGTGCTTTTCGAGCCACGCTGCCACGACTTCCATCGAGAGCTTTATTGCTTGATTGCAAAACTCGATCAAACCGCCCGCGTAGGAGCGGAGTATCGGCGTCCAAGCTGCAATGCTCGATACGTCCTGCTTACATTGCTCCTTAGCGCGTTCGAAGTCCCGTAGAATTGCGTGCGCCGGTGCAAAGCGGCTACCTTCGGGTACCGGAACAAGAATTTGCGGATCTATCGGACCCAATTCCGAATGGGCACCGACAAGAATTTCATCGCACCCAAGGGCGATCATCGTAGCAGCGGATTTTGCCTGAAGCGGAACGATGGCCCGGATATAATCGAACCGCGTTCGAAGGTATTCAAGAATTTGCTCTGCCGCTTGAGGCGACCCGCCGGGGCTGTGAAGAATAAGATCCAGTTCTCGCTCTTTTACGCCGTAACAGCACTCCATGAATCCATGAACGTCGGAACCTTCAACGGAATACGTAATCCGGCTGTTGCGCTTCTGAAGCCAACCGCTGGAATAGGAAATGACCGGCCTGCCAGATATCGCCTTTAACCCTTGGAGATACTTGTGCCGTATGCCGTCTAAATCAGGACCGATGGGAGCGCGTACTCTTGCGCTTTCGCTTACTTCTTTAAGGATTTGGCCCCAGGTAGGCACGTGCCTGCGATTTAATAATTTGTTGAATATGCCACACCGGCATGTGTCTCGCCGGCCATTACCGCTGCCCGGTAGGTTCGCTCGACCGCTTCGTAAACCTCCACAAGTTCGAGCGCGGTATCAGCTTCTGGGTGTTTTTGGCCTTTTAGAAGGACGTTGACCGAATTCCGCTGTATCTTCTTTACTTTTCGTTTGCCTTTTAAAATTGCTCGCTTTTTCATTTTGTCCTCCTTTAATCGTATCAGCCGGAGGTCAATTCGAATTCACATTTTACAGCAATATCGACACCACACAAAACGGTAGAATCGGCTTTATACCGCCATGATTGGAGCGAGTCAACAAAAGGCCTTTGCCAAGCTTTCGTCTGGGGACTGACCAGAAAGCTGGGCCTCCACCGTATCAGCCAAACCTACGGCAAGCTACATTTTTAGCAAGACAGCCGTTCTTATTCCTCATTACTCTTCCTCCCCCTCTACGTCGCGTCCCATCCGGTACTTGATCTCGTAGTTGATGATGAAGTCCAGCTCCTCGTCCGTAAACCCGTAGTGCGCCGCCAGCACCCGGTCGATTTCGTCGCTAGTCCGGTTCCTGATCCGAGCTGACGAACAAACGGAAATCGGTACTACGTCCCCAGAATTGCACCCAGACCATGCGTCGAATTAGCATTGTGATCCAGTCAAACGAAGCCCTATATTTTATTCTGATTGAACTGCTTACGCGGCGGTTTTGAAACTCTCTCGCATCTTGGCGACGATTTCCTTTAACTGTCCGTCGAATTTCGCGTTGATTTCTTCAAAGCTGCCAATCAGGCGATTGAAAATCGGATTCGCAAATATCGCGTCTAAATCGACACGCCCCCGCGATGACAAATTCGCGACGAACGCGTCCTTAATCTTGCGCAACGCCTCCGTCTGATCTGGGGTAAAGTTGTAGAGCTGAACATAGCTTTCAAATCCGGCTTCAATTCGATCCCCTGTCGTCGGGATTTTTTTAGCACCGAGCACATCTAAAAAGAAATCCCATACTGATCCACCGGGAAATTCATAGATTTTTTGAAGTTGTTCTTCGCTTAAGATTATATCGGGTTTTCCAATCCACGACTTAATGATCGATAATTCCTCCTCGCTTGGTTCGTAATCTTTGTTTTCCCAAGCCTTCCGCTTGAGCTCGGCGATTCGAGGATCCTGGCTTGACTTTACTCCTTGCTCAAAGAGCTCGCGGGCCTTCGCGATTGGAATATTGTCTATGATTTTCACTTTGCCGTCCGCTACCACTGTTCTTTGTATCAAATGAGCCGGATCAGGATTGTCGAGGATACCGTCAATCACGATTCCGCCGTCTCCCCCTCCACCACCGCCACCTTCCTCGCCGGTCACTACCTTGACATTCTGCCGCGGCGTACCCTTGCCGTTGTCCTGCATCCGTTCACATTGCTTCACGAAATCGAGGACCGTAAAGCTGAATTTTCCAGTTTTCGGATCAAGCCGCGTGCCTCTGCCGAGCATCTGAATGTATTTACCAACCGATTTAGTGAGCGCGCCAAATGCGATGTAGCGCAAGCAGGGAATATCCACGCCGGTGCTCATAATGTCCATTACTGATACGACCGCGCGTGGGTTCGAGTACGGGCGCTCGAACCACTCTTTAAGAGATTCGTTGACCTCGTCATTCTCCGAAATGATGGCTTCCGCATAGCGCGGGCTATCGCCTTTGTCATTGAACGCGACGTTCAACTCCTTAACTAGCATCAGCGCGTGCGCCTGGCTGGCTGCGAAGAGCAGCACCTTTTCCCCGTACTCCGTCTTTGCGCGGATAATTTCCGCCCAACGCTTGGCCTGCTCTTCACTTAGAACCCGCTTGTTCAAGCGCTCAAGTTCGATCTGCTCCTCCTGCGGGAGATCGATTCGTTCGCGAGTATCGGGATTTAACAAATGGTCATAAACAATGCCGCGTCCCATCGCCTCCCGCGTCAAGTCGGTAATATGCTCTTCTTTACGGTATGGGGCGAGGAACCCTTCTTCGATACCTCGTTCCAAGTCGAACGTGTAATCTGCTATTCCCGACTCACAGCCGAAAACCCGGTAAGTATCATTGATAGCAAGATCCTCCGGGTCTATCTCCTTCCCTTCGGCGGGAACGGCGATTTTTGGCGTTGCTGTCAGGCCAATGCGAGGACATACAAAATGGTCGAAAATCAGATTGCGGTTGACGGTGATCGAGCGATGGCATTCATCAACTATAAGAAGATCATAAAAATTATTCGGGATTTTGTTGTAAAGCCCTTCGAGAGTATCGATCACAACCGCGTGGATATTCTTGTTCGTGTGCGCCCGCCAGTTCGATGATGTGACCCAATGGCTGTTGTAAGTCGGTGTCAGTAACCGGAACCCTTTGTTGATGGCCTGGCGTGCCAGCGTACGCCGATCCACGACGAACAGAATCCGCTTGGCCAGCGCGTGGTCGAGAAGCGCTTTGACAAACGCCGTTGCCATACGCGTTTTGCCTAGACCGGTTGCCATGTGAACAAGCATTTTCATCTTGCCCTCGCGGTAGCGATCTAACAGCACTTGCATGCATTCCGCATGATAATAGCGCTCTTTCCCGGCTGCCGGATCAAAACCACCGGCAATATCTTGATAACGCGAAAGATCAATCGCCTCCTCTCGCTGCTTTTGTCGGTTCTGCTCGATCTTGAGCTTAATCTCCTCCAGCGACATGAAGCCGTCCACGGGCTTGAACTCCGCCGTGTCCGTGCCGCGCCACGCCATGTCGAAGAACAGAATCTTAAGCCCGCCCGCGCCGTCCGACGCGCAGGCGTAGAGGAAGCGCGGCCTGAGTAACCGGCTGTATTTGAGCCGCAGCTTCGGCAACGCCTTCTGCGGGTCGTCGAGCTTGTTTTCGATGACGGCCAGCGCGAAGCCCTGCAAATCCTGGAGCACGAAGTCGGGCTTGATGGACTTGCTGCCGGGAAAATCGCGCTGCTCCTCCTCCGTGAGCGCGTAGCTCGGTTGGTAAAGCAGCGTGTCGCCCAGCGTCCACTTCAAATCCTTGAGCGCGTCATAGACCTTCAAGTCCACCGCCGAGGCTTCGTTGTCGAAAATGCCGGTCTTGGTGCGCGTGGGCATGTTCAACTCTCCCAAATGCGGTTGAGGGTTTGCTGAATTCGCTCGCGGGCATTGGTCGCTCGCATTTCCAACTGCAAAACAAGCGCGCGGTCTTCGTGATAACGTCGGACGGCCCAGCGCTGTTGCTCAGGACTCGGCACGACGATATCAATCGTGGCCAACTGGTCGCGGTTAATCTTCGGCATTCCGGCCCGCTCGTGAAATTCAACGGTGAAGCCGGCGAACCAACGCGATGCCATTACGAGAGCGAGGTATTCCGGCAGAATGTCGGTTGATGTTACGTTGAACGGGTAGATGTCTGAACTACACACGCCGTCACACTCGGCGAAAAAGCATTTCCGCAAGTTCGGTCGAATCTTGCTGTAAACGACTTGGCCTTTTCGGAAGGAATAGGATGGACCGATTATCCCAGCCTCAGAGACGGTTTGCGAACCGACCAATCGGTCTGTGCCCGACTCAATATGCTCGCCGCCAACGTAGCGCGAGTCGGCCACTGCTTTCAGGTCTTTGATGATCGAGGCGTCAACGTCAGCGAGCTTGCCAAGGCGGACGATTAGTCCATCACGGAAAAGATACTAATCTGCATCCCAACCGGAAATGAACAACTCGACGCCGCTAACCGTTGCATGACAACGTGACAATTCATCCGTAATTTCTTGGCGCACGTCATCGCCCAGAAGTGGAACTTCCATCCCGAGTAAATCCTCAGGCTCAAACCTTCTTCGCCCGGTTGCACCAGAGACCTTCTCTTCTATTTGCCCGTAAAACGCTTTACTCGCCAACAGCGCCGATAACACAAGCGGTTCAAATTCGGAATTCTTCAGTCTGAAGGTCGGGAATTCATTCGTCACGATGCCATCGTCGAGCGCTTCGAGAATCAGTCCGAATGCACCGTTGCGCGCATCAATCTTGGAGAAGATGAGGTCGCCTTCCTTGACCTGAAACCACTTGTCGCCTTTCAGGTCGTCCACCGTGACTCGGTCACGCAACTGAACGCCTTTGCCGTAGAGTTTCACAGTCACACGCCGATAGGTGCGGCGTTCTTCCAGCACAACCGGTCGCGACACCGGTTCAAGCAACTCCTTCAACTGGACTCGCGGGGCTTTCTGCTGGGAGGCGATGATTTCCTGCAACGTCCGCAGGTGCGGATGCTTGGTGAAAAGTTCGGGCGCGATACCGGTCAGGAATTGGCGGGCGATGTCCAGTTCCAGTGTGTGGCGCGGGTCGAGGCCGGAAATCAGTTCATCCAGTTCGTCAGGCGCGGCGGCAGCGATGGCGCGGTATTTCTGCTCCAGTGTCTTTGCTGGCCCTTCCTTGCGATTGTAGGTCGCGGCGAAATCTTTCCACGCCGCGAGCTGTGCCGGGATTAGGCTACTGCGGTAGTTCGGAAGGTTGAACGAGTAGAGGTGGGCGCGCTCGATTTTCTGCGCGATGGCGTTCTCGGTTTTGCTTCGCCAGAGTTCGTCGTGCTGGTTAAGGCGATCTTTGCGCTCGGTAGCGGTGAGTTTCTTCGCGACAACTTGCGCGTCCAGCTTTTCGACGAGCTTCGCCTTGTCCTCCGCCGCCCGCGCACTCATCTCGGCGCGAGTTTCGTCGCGGATTTTGTCCTTCACCCGCGGGTCGAGGACTTTGATCCAGTCAGCGGGGATGGAGAAGGCGTGGCGCGATTCCGGCGGCTCTTTGCCTTCGCGCACGTAGCGATGGAACAGATCGAGCGCCTCGACAAGCTGGCAGCCGGATAGCGGCTTGCGGTTGGTGCCCATCGTGTAGCCGTCGTTCGTCACCTTGTAGAACCACACGTTACGCGTGCGCCCGCCTTTGACGAAGTAGAGGATGGAGGTTTTCGGTCCTTGGCCGCCTTTACTCACGAAGACGCCTTGCGGAAGGCTGATGACGGCCTTGAGGTCGCACTCGTCGAGCAACGCGCGGCGTAGGGCGCGGGCGCTGTTTTGATCCCAGGTGAGGAAGCCTTCGGAGACGATGACGGCGCAGCGTCCGCCGGGCTTGAGCGTTTCCAGCATGAGCTTCACGAAGAGAATCGTGGTCTCGCTCTCGGTGGGATACTCGCTCCAGACGTTGGGATAGGATTCTTTGTCGCGCTCCGCGCCGAAGGGCGGGTTGGCGAGGATGACGGTCTTGCTCCGTGGCAGAATCTCGGTGCCGAACTTTTCCAGCGCGTCGCCCTGCTGGATGTTGCCGGGGTTGAGCCCGCGCACGTAGAAGTTGATCGCGGCCATCTTGCGGACCATGCCGAGGTATTCGATGCCCCCGACGCCGTTGCGATAAAAGTCGGTGGCGGTCTCGACGGACGGCATCGCGACGCGGTGCTTGGCGAACCAGTCCTTGAACCACGCGGCGAGTTCGGGATGCGCCTTCGAACCGGGCCAGTGTCCGTCCTGACTCACGCCCTGCATTACCGACTCGAAGCTGTCGAACATAAACCCGCCCGTGCCGACGGTCGGATCAAAGATGAAATCGTTGAAAGTCGGCGCGACGAGGCCGACCATGAACTGCCGAATGTGGTCCGGCGTGCGGTGTAGGCCGATGTCCTTCGTACCGCCGGTCTCGGAAAGCGCAGATTCGATGGCATCGCCAAGCAAGTCGGTCTTCAACAGACGGTCTTTGTCCAATTCCGCCACGAGACCGATAATCTCGGCCATGTTCCCGCTCGTGACGTTGTTGGAGAAGTTCGAATTGCTGAAAACTTCTTCGATGAGAACGAGTTGGTCCTGAACCTTCGTGGAGAGGTTGCCTTTCCATACCTTGCGCGCCTCGCTCAGGATGCGGGCGTAGAATGGAAAGAACCTCTGATTGAGCGCAGGAAGAATTTGGTCGTTCGCGAGGTGGACAAGCTCCGAGAAAAGAAGCTTGTCGTTCTCACGGCTTTTCGGGTCTGCCGCGTCGGGATTCGAACGAAAAACCTCGCGGAGTTGCACGAACTCAGGGTCTTGCTGGATTTTCACCTCAAAGATCCGAAGCAGCAGCAATTCGATAATGTATTCCACACGCTGCACCGGCGTCCCGGCGGGGCGTAGCTTGTTGTGCAGCCGCTTGAGTATGTTATTCGTCTCGCTGTCAGCGTAATGAACTGTGGATCGCGCCATGATCTTTAGTTGCCTGGGTAAGTCCTCAATTGAGTGAGCTGGATAAGAAATCAACTAGGCGTCAAGCCGTTTCACTTGAGTTAACCCGACCGGCGGATTGTTCGCCCGCTGTTTGCCCCTGTGCGTGTACTGTTCGATGGGCTTTTTCTTGGAGTTGCCCGCGCTTTTTTTAGGTTTGGCCATAGACTCCGCTCCCGCTGTCCGGCGATGTCCTACTTGCGTAACACATGTCGACCTTACACGACAGGCCGATGCGGCTCCAGAGGTTTGAATCTCATTCGATTTGCACGCGAAAAGTTCTTCGCTGGGCGTTTTGCTTACGCGTAAAGCGAGTCCGCTCACGCGAGAATGTAGCGTCCGGATTTTCTCGAACCGATTCTTTTGACCAGGCCCGCGCTCATCAGCGGCCGCAGCAAATCGAGAGCGCCCTGCTTCGAGACTCCGATGCCGTCCCAGATTTCCTGCGGCGTGAGGCTCTTGGCATCGCGC
>JBLMXG010000066.1:0-4388 GCA_050257635.1 Chloroflexota bacterium | reverse complement strand
CGGTCGCAGCAGCACGATAGAATGGGAGTCAACGATGGCAAACAAGTCTGATCGTCCAGACAAACGGCCGCGCCGGCGCACTGCTCTCACCACGGCTCGCCGCGATCTGCCCAGCCTACTGCTCGAGACCTCACCGGACGCGCTCATTGCCGTCGCGCCTGACGGCACGCTGCTTTACTGGAGCGCCGGGGCCGAAGCCGTCTATGGGTACACCAAAGAGGAAATCCTCGGGAAGTGCGCTTATGACCTGTTGGCGCCGGCGGAGACTGCCCGAGAATATGAGCGAGTCATCGGCGATGCCATTGAAAATGGCCTGGCTGTGCTCGAAACCGTGCATCGGAAAAAGGACAGCTCGGCGATTTGTGTCGATATCACTGCCAAGGCGGTGCGCGATCGCCGGGGCAAGCTGCGCTTTGTCACCGCGAACCAAAAGGACGTAACTGAGATTAAGGTGCTCAATCATGCCAAAATTCTCGACGCGCGCTACCGCGGCTTGCTCGAAACCGTGCCCGACGCCATCATCATGGTCGATAACACCGGACGGATTGTCCTCGTCAACGCCCAGGGCGAGACGCTGTTCGGCTATAGCCGCAAAGAGTTGCTGGGCCAGCCCGTCGAGTTGCTCCTCCCCGAGCGTTTCCGGCAAAGCCATGTCGGTCATCGCACCAATTATCTCTCCGAGCCCAGGGCCCGCGCCATGGGCGCGGGGCTGGAGCTGTTCGCCTGCCGCAAGGACGGCAGCGAGTTTCCAGTGGAAATCAGCTTGAGCCCGCTCGCCACCGAAGAGGGCCTCTTCGTCATGAGCGCCATCCGCGACATCACCGATCGCAAAAAACTCCAGGAAGAGCTGCGCCGAAAAAATGACGAGCTCGAACAACAAAATCACTTGAGCCAGCAAGCCAACCGCCTCAAGAGCGAGTTTCTCGCCAACATGTCGCATGAGCTGCGCACACCGCTCAACGGCATCATCGGCTTCGCCGAAATCATGCACGATGAAAAAGTCGGCCCGATATCGGCCGACCATAAGGAATATCTCCAGGACATTCTAACCAGCGCGCGCCATCTCTTGCAGCTCATCAATGATATTCTCGACCTTTCCAAGGTCGAGGCTGGAAAATTCGAATTCAGTCCGGAGATCACGAACCCGATGAACGTTGTCGCTGAAGTGACCGATATCGTGCGCACGCTGGCGGCGAAAAAACGCATCAAGCTCCGAACTGCATGCGATCCAGGGTTGCGCGAGATTGAAACCGATCCGCGCAGCCTGAAGCAAATTCTCTACAATTACATCTCGAACGCGCTCAAGTTCACGCCCGACCAAGGCGAGGTTGCGGTGCGCGTCACCGCTCTGGACGACGACTACTTCCGCATCGAAGTGGAGGATACCGGCATCGGCATTCGGCCCGAAGATGTGCACCGCCTCTTCAGCGAGTTTCAACAGCTCAATGGCGGCAGTTCTAAGGAATTCGCCGGCACCGGCTTGGGCCTCGCCCTGACCAAGAGAATCGTCGAGGCGCAGGGCGGCCAAGTGGGCGTGCGCAGCACTCCGGGCAAAGGAAGCGTCTTCCACGCTATTTTGCCGCGCGCTTTTCGCGCCAAACGCGCCGCCGTCGAAGCGGCTCAATCGCTTGCCGCCCAGCCCGGCGCGCCGCGGATTCTGGTCATCGAAGACGATGTGCAGGACCGCGCCTGGATCGCCTCGGTTTTGCGCGGCGCCGGCTATGCCGCCGAAACTGTCGCTACCGGAGCCGAAGCGCTAGCGCGCTGCCGCGAGCGGCGCTTCGACGCGATCACCCTCGATATCATGCTGCCCGACATGAGCGGCCGCGCCGTGCTCGAAAAGCTGCGCGAGCGCGGCCTCAATCAAAAGACTCCGGTCACCGTCGTGACCTTGCTCGCGCACAAGGGAATCCTCGCCGGTCTTCAGGTCAACGACATACTTTCCAAACCGGTTTCACGGGATGACCTCGTCAGGGCACTCGAACGCTGCGGCGTCACACCCAAGTCGTCGCGTCCGATCCTGGTCGTCGATGACGACCAGGCGGCGCTGAAGCTCGCCGACGAGACACTGCGCCAACTGGGCTACCGCGCGATTTGCCGGCAAAACGGAGCGAGCGCGCTCAAGGCCTTCGCCAAAGAACGGCCGGCGGCGGTAGTCCTCGATCTGGTGATGCCGGAGATGAACGGCTTTGAATTCCTCAAGCGTTTTCGCCGAACTCATCGCGGCCGCCGGACGCCGGTGATCGTCTGGACCGGCAAAGACTTGAGCGACGCGGAACGCGCGGAGCTCCGCGCCGCGGCCAATGCGGTCACGACGAAAGATCAAAAAGCGCTCGATCTCGTGCGTGAGATTCAGAGCATTTTGCGCGCACCCGGAACGCCGGAAAAATTTTGTGAAAGGTAACTCTGGGCGGAGAAATCCCAGCGGAGGTCAGCTATGAGACGGGGGGCAATTTTGATTATCGACGATAACCTGGCGAACCTGAAACTCATTCGTGTCCTGCTCGCGGGAGAAGGCTATGAGGTGCGCACCGCCGGCGACGCCGACGAAGCCTTGCAAGTGTTAAATGATTATCGCCCCGGCTTGATTCTTATGGATATTCAGTTGCCGGGAATTGACGGCCTCGAATTGACTCGGCGCTTGAAAGCGCAGCCCGCAACGCGCGAGATCCCGGTCATCGGACTGACGGCCTACGCGATGAAAGGCGATGAGGAGCGCATTATCGCCGCCGGTTGCGACGGTTATATTCCAAAGCCGATCGATACTCGCGCCTTACCTAGTTTTATTAACGGCTACTTGAAAAAAGCCAAAGCCGATACCGATTAATAGCAAAACGCTCACCCAGCGCAGTGAAAGAGTCGTGCTGTGACAGAGCGAGACACTTCCACAAGCCGCGGACCAGCGATTGCCTCTATGGCTGGACCCAACCGACGGTGGTCACCGCTTTAGTCTCAGGCAATACCCCTCCCAAGATCGAGGCCGGAAATCGGCGGTAAGAACCTGGAACCGAATTTGCTCGTGAAGACGAGTTCCAGGACTGGAAGTGAGAATGTCGAGCAGCAACGTGAATTCGATGATGATATTGGGAACATTTTTACCCTTAGTGGAATTCTTGAGACCGGTCGTGCCGTGGCTGCGTACGATTTTGTTGTCCAGCATCGACACCGCCTGTCCAGCGGATTGAATAATACTGCCGAGAACGCTCATGGAGTTGCTGGCATCGCAAAGCGCCCGGACCGTGAGGGATGGAGGCGATTAAATCCTTGCCGTCCTTCGCGCAAAATAGAGCCGCGATTCCCCACTTGAAATACTGCATCCTCGCTTCGGCCACTCTGTCGGGCGCGCTGGGACTTTTCGGCCTCGCCGCCTGGCTCACTGGCAACACGATGCTGGTAAAAATCCTCGCCGGAGCGATCGCGCTACAACCCAACACAGCTATCGGCTTTTTACTCTGCGGCGCCGCTTTGTTTGCCGCGCGACGCGGCATGCGTCGTGTCGAGCTGCTGTTCGGTATCGGCGTCGAGTTGTTGGGTTTGGTAACTATTTCGGAGTACCTATTCAACCTCGACTTGCGTATCAACGAAGCTCTCTTGGGACTCATTGGAGGAGGGGCATCCACGGATCTCGCTCCCATGGCACCGTCGACCGCGATCGGTTTCCTTCTCGCCGGCACCGCATTCGCGATCGCATGGGACGGCCAAAGTACGCCAGCCCGACGAGCGTCCGTCGGATCTCTGGGTGCGATCGTACTCGGCATCGGCGCAGTAGCCTGCGTCGGTTATCTGACCGACCTTAGCGCGACCTATGCATGGGACCGGCTCAACGGCATGGCTCTGCTGACTGCGCTGGGATTTGTCGTAGTCGGGGGCGGCTTGGTCGCCATCGCCAGGCGCCGCGGGAACGGTGTGCCGAACGCTTCGCCGCGCTGGCTGCCGCTATTCGTCGGCGTCAGTTGTCTCACTGCCACCCTCGTTCTGTGGCAGGCGTTTCTCGCCTCTGATAATGCGAAAATTCGCCAGCTCATCCGTGACCAAGAGATCAACGTTCACAATCGCATCACTTCGAATATCAACTCGGTCATGTTCGAGCTGATACGCAGCGCAACCCGTTGGGAGCGCTACAATCTCGAATCGCCCGAGCGCATTCAAGACGAAGCCGCCCTGCTCCTTCAGTGGCTCCGCGGGCTGCACGCCATCGCGTGGCTCGACGAAAACAACCGCGTGCGCTGGATGGTCCCAAAAGGTAGCTATCCGAGGCTCGTGGGCGCCGATTTGAGCGCGGACCCCCATCACCTGGCGGCATTGGAAACCACGCACTCCGACGGCATGGCCTTGGTCGCGGATGACGACGCGATCCCCGGCAACGATCGTTATTTTATCTATGCGCC
>JBLMXG010000065.1:0-14555 GCA_050257635.1 Chloroflexota bacterium | reverse complement strand
CATCGACCTGGCAGAGGCCTTTGGCGATGCGCACGAGCGCTTGCGCCGCTCCAATGTCCTCCGAAGACCAGCCTTTGAGGGCTCGGCTGATCGATTTTTCCGCCAATAGCGCTCGCGCTTCGCTCAAGTCGGATGATGATGCCGGTCCGTTCCCGCCATATGCTTGGATCACCGCCTGCGCCGCGCGCACGAGTTTTTCGTTCATCCGCTCGTCGGGATAGCTTTCGCTGAGCGATGCAGCTCTGGCTTCGAGCTGGTTCAGCCAGACTTTAAGTGCTTGCGGAATCGCGCGCCCGTCATCTCCAGCGCGCTTCAGCTCGACCGTTTCGCTGGCGAGCGATTTTGCCAGCGCCTTGATGTGATCGAGGTTGACCTTGCCAAGGACAGCCTTCCAATTGTCGGTTTGAGGGCTTCTAAGTGAAAGCTCGTGATCGAGCCAGAGATCCCATTGCTCGTCGAATAACCGGTCGAACTGCGCGCCATCGTCCTCGTTAAATTGAGGATCGACGCCGGCTTCGAGCGGATAAAGGCGCAGCAGCGTCGCAGCGAAACTATGGATCGTGCCGATGTCGCTGCGTTCGATATTCCGGAGCGCGTCGTGAATGCGGCCGTCGAGGTCGTCCTTGGATAGCTGATAGCGCGCGAGCAGCGCTTCGACGTCCGCCTTGGCTTTGCGCTGGACGTTGCCGGCGGGTTCTCGGTCGAGCCTGACGGCCAGATAGCCTTGCAACCGGTCGCGCAGGCGGAGCTTCATTTCATTGGCGGCTTTGTTAGTGAAAGTCAGGGCGACGATCTCGGTGATGCGCAGCGGCTCGGGATTGCGCAGAAGCAGATGCGCGAGCCGGTCGACGAGCAGTGTGGTTTTGCCCGTGCCCGCGCCCGCGGTGACCACCAGGTTGCGGTCGAAGGTCGCTACCGCGCGCTCGCGCTCGTCAGCGTCGATGAGTTCCAGCGCATTTCTGTCCGCAGTCATAATTTTTGCGGCTCGTTATGTTTGAGCTCGCGATGCGGCCTCGTGATCGGATCGTTCTCCGCTCGCCACAAGCTGGGCGGGTGATTTTTCCGGCAGATCTCAGCCACGTCGCAATGATCGCAGTGGGTGCCGCGCTGGATGAAGAAGCGTCCTTGACGGATTCCATCGGCGAGATAAGCGATGGTCTTCGCGATTGCCGCGCCGAGTTTCCCTTCGAGGCCCGCGGCATTAAAGGCCGCGGTCACCAATGGGCCATTGGACCAGCGCGGAGCGATGTAATAAAACGCCGCGCCGATGTCGGCCGGTTTGTCGGTTTGCCGGCGCGCCCAACTTTTACCGAGCATGGTATAGAAGGGCGGTTGCAGTCTTTCCCCTCTGAGCGCCGCCCGATCGAGGTTCTTGTCTTGCGCCGTGGCGCCGGCTCCGAATTTAAACTTATAGTCGATGACCCGCAGATTATGGTTCACCTTGTTGGTATCGATGCGGTCCATCCGTCCGCGAATGGTCGCGCCGCGCAGCGGTTCGGGCCATTCGTCCGGCAAGCGATCGGTCTCCTCCGCTTCAAAACGAGCCGGCACAAATCCTGAATCGGCCATCTCGTGAAGGTCTAGATTTACGACGTCGCGGATCAATTGAGTCAGTTGCTCTTTGAGGCATTGCCAGGTGAGCGCGTAGCCGACCGGTTGGTTCTTTTCGTATTCGGCGAATACCCGATGCGCGACGGTTTCGACAGTTAATCCCACATCTACAGATTTGCCGGCGAAGTAATCGCACTCGATCAACGTTTGGTAGACACCGTTGAGGACGGCGTGGCCAAGCTCGCCATAGTCCGCCGGGCCCGGTCCGGAAATCTCTTCCGGTCTTTCAAGTCGCTCAAGGCCGAGCACGTGACGAGCGAAAAATTGATAGGGACAGCGGGCGTAGGTTTCCAACGCCGTGGGCGAAACGCCGCGCCGGATGAAATGCTGCCAATAGTCCGCCAGTGGCCCGACCGTGCCATCGAAACTACGCAGTCGATCGCCGCTTTGATCGAGCTCGGCGACAACCCTGCGACCGTGATTGTAGAGGTGGGGCGCGGCGGCGAAATTCTCGATCAACGCGCTGGGATCCTGGCCCTCAAGCGTCAGACGGATGCCAAGCTCTTCAGGCAATAACAGGTTGTCCTGGTGAAAAGGCGGCGCGGTCGATTTTTCGGTGAGACTTCGCGGAATCGTGATCTCGGTAAGCCGGTTTTGCGCTTCGTCGCCAAGGGCGCGTTTGAGCTCGCCGAGATACCAGGATGGAGCCAGGGCGCGACCGGACTCGTCGGCGCGTTGAAACGAAACATAAAGCCGCTCGCGCGCGGCGTTCACCAGCAAGGTAAAAAGGAGTTTTTCCTCATCGAAGCCGGCGAGCTTCGGATTGACCTTGTAGCCCAAGTCGCGCTCGAGGACTTCACGGTCGCGGTCACGGAGGAACGCGTCCTCGCGAATCGTGCGCGGAAAAACCCCTTCGTTGAGGCCGAGGATAAAAAGGGCGCGGAAGGAAAGGCCGCGGGCGGCGGTGGCGTTCAGCACCGTGACGCCGTCGATATCACTAATACTCGGGTCCAAGCTGGAGCGTTCCAGCCAATGTTCGAAAGTTTGGCTGAAATCAACGAGCGTCACCCGAGCACTCACGGCGTCCAGGCCAGCAATCTGATCGAGAAGCGCTAAGATCTTGCGCTTCAACGAGTCGTCGCTGTTTTCCTCTGTTCTCGATTCATCAACCGAGACACCAAGATATTTCTGGAGCAGTTCTTTGTATGCTGCAGCGTAGGTGCTCCATGAAGCTTTTTCCGGTAGCGCGTGTAAGTCGGCGGCGAGACTTTCGACGATATCGGCCAGGAAACGCAACTGCGCTGCGGCGATGCGGATGACGCGCGCCTCGTCGTCGCCGCTGAGCTGAGAAATAATCAGGTCGCGGTTGGCATAGTTTCGTAGCCGGCGCCATTCCTGAACGCCTTTGCAGATCGCCAACTCACGGCTGGCAAGGTCCCACAAGTCTGGCCGCGGCGCTTCGGCCTGTGAGGATTTGCCAAGCTGAAAGTACGGCGATGAGAGAAGATCGATCACGTGGGAGCGGATAAAATCCTTGGCCGGCAAGTTGAAGAGCAGAATAACCGCCTTGGTCAACGGAAATTGCACGAGCGGCGTTTCGACGGAACTTCGAATCGGGACTTGATGTTCTCGGAAAATTTCCACGATGGCTTCGCCATAGGAATCGAGACCGCGCGAGACCACGCCGATTTCCTCAAAGGCTATTCGTTCGCTGTCGACAAGCCTTAGGATCTCTTTGGCTGCGCCGGTGACTTCGTCATGGATGCCGAAGCTGTTCGAGACGGTGTAGCGCCAGGTGACCGGCAGACTCCCGTAAGCCCGGTCCGCCTGCTCGTCGAAGAGGCGCCAAGTTGCCGGAAGGGAGGGTTTGGCGACATCGAGGAGATCACGGGTCGGCTCGGTGTTGTACCCCTGGACATGACGTTCGTAAAAACGTTCGGCAAACGTCCAGCCGTTATGGCTTGGCCGGATCGGCAACAGCGGAAACATTAAAGTCGTCGGATAGTTCTTTGCGACTGCATGAAAACCATCGAGCTGAATTTGTGTGAGATCGTAAAACCCGTAATAGAAGATTCGCTCGAACTGTTTCAGAAATGGCGACACCGCCGCTTGTCGAGCCGCGAATCTATCCAGGTCGGAATGATTCCAAATCTCATGACCGTCGCAAAAGCTCAATAGACTCTGAAGCAAAAGCAAAAGGTGCTCCGTGCGTTCGCCGCCTTTACCGGCCAAGTGCCCTTCGCGGAGCGCCGCCAACGCGTTTTGCGAATCGACCAGGCCGTCGCGCAAGTCGCGCAGGGTCTGCCAGAGTGCGGCGCAGCCTCCGGCTCGATCTTCGATGCCGGTGAAAATTGCCGCTCCCGATTGCCGCGTGCGCACGAGCTGGCGCACCACTTCCTCGAGAAACAACTCGTCGCGCAATTCCGGAAGCTCCCCGTGGGATTCGGCAAAAAGACGGGCGGAGAGTTGGTAGAAAGTCAGCAGATGAAGATTGATGAGAGACAATTTGTAATGCCCGCTCAGCAGCTGCTTCAGATGGCGGCGCAAAGCATCCGAAGGGACGAGAATCAGCAGCGGGCAAAGCGCATCGACCTTTTTGCGTGCGACAATTTCATCGAAGATGGCGCTCTCCAGCTGAGGATGAAATGGCCCTAAGATCGTTTGCATGATTCGTCGGATGCCGCCGAGGGAGATCGCAGCTGATTCAATATGAAAGAAGGTGGCGTCAAGCGCAAGGGTAAAAATCTTGCGCCGGCTCATGAGTTGCAAAAACGCGGGCAAAACATTACATCAACAAGAAGTTATGCACTCCATAAAATTCCGGCGCATAGGTATCTTTTTTCTCTTCATCATTGCGATTTTCCAATTTGATGCTTACGCTCGCACACTTCATTCGACGACCGGGCTGGTGGTCGCCGACAGCGAGCTGGCGAGCGATGCCGGCATGGCGATCTTGAAGCGCGGCGGCAACGCTGTCGACGCCGCGGTCGCCACGGCACTGGCGCTCTCCGTGGTTGATCAGGCGTCTTCCGGCCTCGGCGGCGGCGGCTTTATGGTTTTCTACAGCGCCAAAGACAGGCAATCCTTTGCGCTCGATTTTCGCGAGACCGCGCCCGCGGCGTCACGGCGCGAGCTCTACATGAAAGACGGCAAGCCGTCAGTATCGTTGAGCCTTACTGGAGCGCTTGCCGTCGCCGTGCCCGGCGAGGTTGCCGGTTTGATCGAAGCACGCAGGCGCTTCGGCACTCTGCCGTTGCCAGTGCTCGCAGCGCCCGCGATCAAGCTCGCCGGCGAAGGCTTTCCTTTGGACCCGGCGTTAGGCGTTGCGATTGAACGGCAACAAACCAACATGAAACGCTTCGCGGATCTCGGTGGCATTTACCTTCCGAACGGCGAGGTGCCCAAGGACGGCCAGATAATTCGCCAGCCGGAGTTGGCTGAAACGCTCAAAGCGATCGCGCAAAAGGGCGAAGCGGTTTTTTATCGCGGCTGGATCGGCGAGGCGATCGTTGAGACGATCAAAAAGGCCGGTGGCGTCATGACGCTCGATGATCTCAAAAACTATAAATCAGTATGGCGCAAACCGCTTATCGGTTCCTATCGAAACCACACCGTGATTACCATGCCGCCGCCGAGTTCGGGCGGCGTGGCGATCCTCGAGATGCTTAACATTCTCGAGGGCTATCCGCTCGGCGAATTCCAGCACAATTCCGCCTTTTATCTGCATCTGCTCAGCGAGGCGATGAAGCATGCCTTTGCCGACCGGGCGCAATTTCTCGGCGATCCGGACTTTGTCCATGTGCCGGTGGGTAAATTGACGGCAAAAAATTACGCCGAGTGGATTCGCAAACGGATCGCGCCGGATAAAACCCGGCCGCCGGCATTTTACGGCTACTACAATTTTCATTCCGAGCAAGGCGGAACCACGCACTTCAGCGTGATCGACCGCTTCGGCAACGCGGTGGCCGTCACACAATCGGTCAACACGCGCTTCGGCTCGAAACTGCTCGTGCGAAAGACGGGGATCGTTCTCAATAACGAAATGGACGATTTCGCCATTCACCCTGAGGTGGGAAATGTCTACGGGCTCGTCGGCAATGAAGCTAATTCGCTCCAGCCCAACAAGCGGCCGCTCAGCAGCATGTCGCCGACGATCGTGTTACGAAACGACCAGCCCGAGCTGGTGGTCGGGGCCGCCGGCGGCCCCCGCATTATCAATGCCACTTTGCAGACGATCTTGAACGTAATTGATTTTCACATGCCGGTAAAAGCGGCGGTGGCGGCGCCGCGCATCCACCATCAATGGCTGCCGGACCGTTTGAACGTGGAACCCAACATCACCATTGAAGCGAAAAACTCGCTCAAACAACGCGGCCATACGCTTCGGGAACAGACTTCGCTCGGTATCGTGCAGGCGATCATGCGGCGGGATCACACGTCGAACGGAGCGGCAGACCCGCGCAAGACCGCAAGGGCGAGGAAGGAATAAAATAACTTCCAGGGTTTAAGACCTGCCGGCCCGTGTGTCGGGCGAAGACGAGACGCGCCGGCGCTTGCTCCACCAAGCGCGAATCGGCAGTGCTAAGCGCCAGAGCTTTACGGCCTCGCTGGCTCCTCGGAGGAGCTTTCTTGCATAACCGCTCACCAAAACACTCGATATCGCCGCGGCAATGATGGGATAAGCCTTTAGGGCCCGGCCAATCCCGAAGATCGCGTGGCCGAAATCGAAAGGTGAGCGCATTCGATGATAGGCGTCAATTAATTCAGCCCGTTCCGCGGCGGCCCTTTCGATCAAGGCTTGTTTTCGCCGGGCAATATCTGCGAAGCGCTTATTCACGGGCCGAAGCTTTGAAATGATCGCGATCCTTGCCGAGCTCGGCCAAGGTCGCAGGAAACAGACCAGCGCGTTTCAAGATCGCGCTGCGGAGCCTGACCGCGGCCACGACGGCGACACTGAAATAAGCCAGCGCCAAAAGCCCGATTGCCGGAATCCAACCTTTTTCCCAAAACAGCGCGACGATAAAGATCGTAAATAGGACCAAACCGAAACTAGCGCCGAAAACCAGCAACAACGTGAGCGTTAAAGTTTGTTTGAGCCGCTCGCGCTCTTCTTCGAGCTCGGTAACGAAGAGTTCGAGGCGCGTATGCAACGCCGTGCTCAAGACCGCGAAGGCGGTCTTGAATGACTGCGAAAAGCTCGATGAGCCCTCTGGATCCGGGCCGCTACCGTGATCGCTCATCTGGAGGCAATTACCTGCCGCGGATCAGCAGTCCCAGCGCCAAACCGACGGCAGCGGCGACGCCCACCGCGCTCCAGGGATTTTCGCGGACGTAGTCGTCGGCGATTTCAGCGCATTCTTTGGATTTCTTAAACAGGGATTGTTCCGCGTCGGCAAGCGCCTTTTTCCCCTCCACTAGGCTTTGCTCAATTTTTTGCCGGGCCACGGCAATCTTTTCTCCTGCTTGGCTCGCGGTCGCCTTGAGCAGCTCCTCAGCGTCATTAACCAGCACCCTGAGATCGCTCACGAGTCTTTCTTTACTGGTCGTTTCCCCTTCCATAGGCACCTCCTGTGCTGCAAGCTCTTGACCGATAGTATGATAAACACCGTCAGACGGCTATTCAAGGTCGAATTTGCGGTTTGGTTTATTATTTTATCGTCGAAGATCGGCGAAATATTGATTTACGGGCGCTAAATGCTATCCATGCTCTTGCGCCCATTCTGAGCGCGGAGGAGATCACGATGATGTTTCATAACCGACAGCGGACCATTGCCGCAGCGCTGGCTTTGGCGTTGTTCCTACCGATTGCAGCTTGGGGACAAGGCGGCCCAAGCCCTAAACTGCTCGAAGCGGCAAAGAAAGAAGGTGAAGTCGTCTACTATACGACCATGACCCTCGATCAAAGTAAGGCAGTGACTGACCGTTTCCAGAAGAAATACGGCATCCGTCCTACGCTTTTTCGCACCGGCGGCGGGCCCTTGTTGAACAAGATATTAACCGAAGCCCGTGGCGGCCGTTTTGACTGGGACGTGGTGGTTGGGCGCGGCGAAATGGTGCTGCCGCTGACTCAGAGAAAAATGCTCGCCTCATATCATTCGCCCGAGGAGCAGATGATCGACGCACAGCTGGTCGACAAGGAAGGGTTTTGGACGGCCTATTACGTCAATAGCTATGTGTTGGGTTGGAACACGACGCTGGTCAAAAAGCAGGATGTGCCGAAAACCTACGACGAGCTTTTGAACTCGAAATGGAAAGGCGGTCAGATCTCGCTCGATACCGAGGCCTACGGCATGTTTGAAGGCTTGAAAGGCGCGTGGGGGAAAGAAAAGGCGCTGGCCTATTTCAAAAAGCTGGCGGCCCAGGACCCGGTGCTCAAGCGCGGCAATACCGAGCGCGTGCAGCTTACTGTGGCCGGCGAATACCCGCTGATTATCGCCTACAATCAAACGATTCAGAGAATGACCTCGCGCGGCGCACCGATCGACTGGCTGCCGCTGGAGCCGGCGGTCACGCAGGTCAACCCGGTTATGATCGCGGCCAAGGCGCCGCATCCCAACACAGCTCGGCTATTCTACGATTTCATTCTGTCCAAAGAAGGCCAGGAGATGCTCCGGGGCATGCAGCGCATACCGGTGCGCAACGACGTGGACCCCGATCCGCCACGGCTATTCCGCGGTTTCAAGTATGTAATCGAGAACCCCGAAGCCTACGAAGATTTCAACGCGACGGTAAAGCAGTACCTGGAGATTTTTAAACTGCGCTAGAGGCCCGGACATGAATCGGGAGGTATGAGGAGGGGAATCCGAATTGGCCTCATGCCTTTCCGCCCGTGCCTATTCGTCGAAGGGATTTTTTAACAGAATCGTCTGTTCTCGTCCTGGACCGACCGAAACCAAAATGATTTCAGTGCCGATGACCTGCTCAATGCGCCGGACATACTTTTGCGCGGCTTGGGGCAGGTCGGCAAACTCCCTTACACTATCGAGCGGAGCGTTCCAGCCTTCCATCTCTTCATAAACCGGTTCGGCTTCTTGCATCACCTTTGTGCTGGCGGGAAATTCGTCGATCGATTGTCCCTGATAGCGATAGGCGGTGCAGATCGGGATTTTTTTAAAATTGCTCAGCACGTCGAGCTTGGTCAGGGCGATGCCGGTCATGCCGTTCATGCGCACGGCGTGACGCACGCCGATAGCGTCAAACCAGCCGCAGCGGCGTGAGCGGCCCGTGGTGGCGCCGAATTCTGCGCCTTCCCGCCGCAGGGTTTCGCCTTCAGGGCCGTCAAGCTCGGTGGGAAACGGGCCGCTGCCGACCCGCGTCGTGTACGCCTTGGAAATGCCGATGACCTGCTGAATATTTTGCGGTCCGACGCCGGAGCCCGAACAGGCTCCGCCGGTGATCGTGCTCGAGGAGGTCACGTAGGGATAGGTGCCGTGGTCAATGTCGAGCAGCGTTCCCTGAGCGCCCTCGAAGAGCACGCGCTTGCCCGCGCGCATCTTTTGATCGAGCAAAACTCCCGTGTTGGTGACAAAGCGTTTGAGCTCTTCGCGATAGCCCGCATAGCGCTCGTGGATCGAGTCGAAGTCAAGCGCCTTCTCATTGAGAATCGCTTTCAGATAAAAATTCTTTTCTTCGATATTGCGCTGGAGTTTTTCTCGGAAGGTGTCTTCTTCCAGCAGATCGACGAAGCGGATGCCAACCCGCGCGACCTTGTCCTCGTATGCGGGACCGATGCCCCGGCCGGTGGTGCCGATCTTGCCTTTGCCGCGCAGCCGCTCGCGCGCCAGGTCAATTGCTTTGTGATAGGGCATGATCACATGGGCCTGTTCGCTGATGCGCAGTTGCGCGTCGCTCGCCAAATGGCCTTGGTTTTTCAGCGCCCGAATCTCTTCGATCAATATCTCCGGATCGACAACCACGCCGTTGCCGATGACACAGAGCTTGTCCGGGTGCAGGGCGCCGGAAGGGACCAAGTGCAGGATCGTTTTGCGGCCGTTGACGACCAGCGTATGGCCGGCGTTGTTGCCGCCCTGAAAACGGACGACGATGTCGGCCTCGTGGGTGAACAGGTCAACCACTTTGCCTTTGCCTTCGTCGCCCCACTGGGCGCCGATGATTGCGACGTTAGACATTGCTCCTCAGGCGTAAGGCGTAAGGCGTGAGGCATGAGTAAGAATCTTTTCAGACTCTCGCCTTTTGCCTCGTGTCTCAAACCTGTTTTTCACAGTTTAACCAATGTCGCCGAGACGATCTGCGGCAGGGCGCGCAGCTCGTCGAGAGCCTTTTTGCTGACGATTTCGTCGATGTGGGTAAATGAAATCGCGTTACCGCCCTTTTCGCTGCGTCCGAGCTCCATACCGGCGATATTGAGGCCGTTGTTGCCGAGAATCGTGCCCACCGCGCCGACGACGCCTGGGACGTCGTTATTTTGCAGGATCAGAATATATCCGTCGGGCACGGCTTCGAGATAGAAATTATTGACCCGCACGATGCGCGGGTATTTGGCGCCGAAGATCGCGCCTTCGATTTCGAGATTCTCTTTACCGTTTTTCGCTTTCACCGTGATCGAGCTGGCAAAATCGCCGGCTTCTTCGCCCTTGGATTCGATAATTTTGATGCCGCGCTCCTTGGCCATCATCGGCGCATTGACGTAATTGACCGCCGATTCCAATACCGGCGACAAAAGCCCTTTCAAAACCGCCACGGTGAGCGGCGCGACGTTGTATTGAGTGACATCGCCGCGATACTCCACGTGGACTTCATTAGGCAGCGCGCCGCCCATTTGAGTATGAAGGCTCCCGAGCTTTTCGCCGAGAGTTAAGTAGGGCCGCAGCACGGCCAAAAGCTCCGGGCTCACCGACGGAACGTTGACCGCGTAGCGGACGACCCCTTTGGCGAGAAAATCGACCATCTGCTCGGCCACAGCGATGGCGACGTTGAGCTGGGCCTCGTCGGTGGACGCGCCCAAATGGGGCGTGGTGACCACTTGCTCAAGTTGCACCAGCGGATGACCCTTGGGCGGCGGCTCATCGACATAAACGTCCAGCGCGGCGCCTGCGACCTTGCCGGACTTGATCGCATCGGCGAGATCGTTCTCATCGACGATGCCGCCGCGCGCGCAATTGATGATCCGCACGCCGGTTTTCATAGTCGCGAAGGTCGCTTTGTTGATCAGGCCCTGGGTTTCCGGCGTTAACGGCACGTGGACGGTGATGAAATCCGACTTGGCGAAGATATCTTCCAGCGTGCCGGGCTCCACGCCCATGCGCGCGATGTTTTCCGCGGCGATGAAGGGATCATAACCGATCACTTTCATTCTCAAGCCGGCGGCTCGCTCGGCAACGATGCGGCCGACGTTGCCGAGGCCGATCACGCCGATGGTCTTGTTGCAGAGCTCCACGCCGACGAATTTATTGCGCTCCCACTTGCCGCTCTTGAGCGAAGCGACGGCTTGCGGGATATGGCGGGCCAACGCCATCATCAGGGCGATGGTGTGCTCGCCGGTGGTGACATTGTTGCCGCCTGGCGTATTCATCACCACAATGCCGCGCTTGGTGGCGGCGTCGGCATCGATGTTTTCATAACCGACGCCGGCGCGTCCGATAACCTTCAAGTTTTTCGCCGCTTCGATCAGCTCGGCGGTGATTTTCGTGCCGCTGCGAATGACCCAGCCGTCATAGTCGCCGCAGATTTTTTTAAGCTCGTCGGGCTTGAGCCCGATCTTGAGGTCAACTTCAAAACCCTCGGCGTTTTTAAACACCTCGAGGCCTTCGACAGCGAGCGAATCGGTGACGAGAATCTTCATGAGCTACGTCAAAGCCTCCATCAAGACTTCCTGGGCGGCTGCGACGCCTCTGCCAAAGGGAATTTCGGCGCCGAATTTCCTCAGCGCCATTTCCAAGGCGGCGATGGCGGTGATCACGTCGAAGGCGCCCATGTAGCCGATATGGGCGATGCGGATTACCTTGCCTTTGAGCTGATCTTGCCCTTCGGCGAGCGTGACGTTCATCTTGTCGCGGAGATACTCGAGCACCTGGTCGGCGTCGATGCCGTCGGGCAGATAGACGCCGGTCGCCGCCGGGCTTGGGCTGTCCGGAGCCAAAAGCCTGAGCCCCAATGCAGTCGCGGCTGCGCGAGTGGCCCGGCACAGGCGGGCGTGGCGCGCGTAAACGTTTTTCAAGCCTTCGCGTTGAAGCATTTGCACCGACGCGCGCACGCCGAAGATCAACGAAACCGCCGGCGTGAATGCGCCGGAGCCCTTTTGCTGGTTTTTACGCTCAAGGTTGAGATCGAAATAGAAACGCGGCAGCTTGGCCTTTTTGGTTTTTTCCCAGGCACGATCGCTGAGCGCGACGAACCCCAAACCGGGCGGCAACATCAGAGCTTTTTGCGACCCGGTTACCAGCACATCGATTCCCCATTCATCCAGCGGCAATGGCACGACGCCCACCGCGGTGACCCCGTCGACGAGAAACAGCGGACCGTTTTTCGTGAGCGCGGCGATCTCCTTGACCGGATGAAACACGGTGGTCGAAGTTTCGCTGGCCTGAATCATGACCCCTTGGATGTCTGAGTTGGCTTTGAGTTCTTTTTCAACATCGGCGACTTTGACCGCTTGTCCCCAAGGCACTTTGAGCTCGACGGGAGTCAAGCCGTAGGCGTTGGAAATATTGAGCCAGCGCTCGCCGAACTTGCCGCCATTGACCACCAAAACTTTGTCACCGGGCGAAAACAGATTGGCGACCGAAGCTTCCATCGCGCCGGTGCCCGAAGACGAGAGCATCAACACATCGTTCTTGGTGCCGAAGAGCTGTTTCAAGCCTGCGCGCGCTTCCTCGAAGACCCGGTTAAACTGCGGCGTGCGGTGGTGAATCATCGTCTCCGACATCGCCAGAGCGACTTCGTTGGGAATCGGCGTCGGCCCGGGTGACAGTAGATACTGTTTGATCATGGTTCGTCTTCCTAGTGGCTTTGCGATATTAAAGCGAGGGGCCGAAACAAGCAACGCAAATCAGCGGATGCCGCAGGAGATCCGATGAAGCGTCGCGTTTGCCTCCAGGCTGTGCGGGAATCCGGGGGCGGGAAACGAATTTCGGCGAATGTGACGATTGCTTCGGCATAAAAAAACCTGGACCTCTATCTCTAAGAGACCCAGGCGTTCGGCCGTCTTAATGCTTTGCGCTTCCTCGTGGTCGATTCCACGTTCGCCAGTCACGCAAAACTTACGCAAAATTTCTATCTTGAAAGCCTCGGATTGTCAACGCTAACCGCAAGGGATCGAATGATCTCTCTGAATTTGCTTAGCCGATTCCAAATATGCCAGTATTCGCTTGTCCATGGAACGACTGATTCTGTTCGACATCGACGGCACACTGACGCGCACGCAGAATGGCTATCTGCCTTTCAATGAGGCGATCGTTGAATCCTTCGGGATCGAGGGCGATATTCGCACAGTGGTGCCGGACGGCAACACCGATCCGCAGATCGTGAGAGATATTTTCGCCAAGGCCTGTGTCGAGATCGATATTCATGACGCTCAGTGGCGGCGTTTTACGCTTAACTTGTGCGAGCGCTACCATCATCACCTGGGCCGAGGTACGACAGCGGTCCGGCCGCTGCTGGGCGCTGCGGAATTGGTGCAAGCGCTGGCGGCAAGGTCAGATTTTGTCCCCAGCGTGGTGACCGGGAACTTCGAAGTCACCGCCCAGGTGAAGCTGAGCGCCGCGGGGTTAGCGCCATATCTCAAGCGCGGCGCCTACGCCAGTGATTCGCCGCATCGTCCCGATTTGCCGGCGATCGCGAAAAAACGTTGGGAGGAAGGGACGGGTCGAAGACTCAGCGCCGAGCAATGCATCATCGTTGGCGATACACCCAAGGATTTGGAAGCGGCAAGAGCAAACGGGATGAAATGCGTCCTTGTCGGCACGGGCCGCTATCCGATAGAAGAGCTCACATACTGGCAGCCGGATGGCTGCCTTGCGGATCTGAGCGATACCGATTCCGTGACGGCCATGCTGTTAAAAATCTAGAGGGGAGAAACGCATGCAATATCGCACGATCGGCAAGACCGGCCTGCGCATTTCCGAGATCGGTTTCGGTTGCGGCAACAACGCCGTGCTGATGGTCAAGGCGCCTTATGAAGATCAACTCAAAACGGTGCGGCGCGCACTCGACTCCGGCATCAATTTCTTTGACACTGCGTTCGCTTACGGCCTGGGGAAGTCCGAAGAAAATCTCGGGCGGGTCTTGAAAGAACTTGGCGCCGAGCCGGTGATCTCCACCAAGATTCGTCTCGAGTTGGATGCTGTCGGCGATATCAAAGGAGCGACGATCCGCGCGGTGGAGGCCGGCCTCGCAAGGCTCGACCGCCAACGCGCCGACTTCGTCCAACTGCACACTCGGGTGACGCTTGAGCGAGGCATTGACAAGCGCTTTAGCCTCACGCCGAAAGACGTCTTGGGTCCGAACGGCGTTGTCGAGGGGCTCAAGGTCATGCGCGACCGCGGCAAGGCGGGCTTTTTTGGCTTTAGTGGTCTGGGCGATCCGAAAGCGCTCGCCGAGTTGGTTGATAGCGGCGAGTTCCACGGTTTTCAGTGCTATTACAATTTGCTCAACCCGAGCGCCGGGCAGACGGTTCCTGGGGCTTTCAGCGCTTTGGATTACGGCCGGATTCTCGATCGCGCGGCGGCCAAGGGCATGGGTGCTTTTATCATTCGCATTCTCGCCGCCGGCGCCCTCACCTCCGACCCTAGCGCCGGTGGTGGAGGCAGCGGACAGACGCTCTCTCCGGGTTCGGACTACCCGAGCGATCTTACGCGCGCGGAAATGGTCAAAGGCGTCCTCGGTGTGGAGGGCAAAGGTCTCGCGCAAGCAGCAATCCGCTTCGGTCTGATGAACGACAAAGTATCCGCCGTGCTGGTGGGATTTTCCAATCCGGCCCATGTCGACGACGCGGTCGCGTGCTCCGGCGCGCCCGGGATGACCGATGCGCAGCTTCGCCATCTGCG
>JBLMXG010000064.1:0-11144 GCA_050257635.1 Chloroflexota bacterium | reverse complement strand
CGGCACGCCTGTGCGCGCACGCTCAACCGGCCCGAGTTCTCGTTGATCAGCGAGTGCTGGACCAATGCCCAGGTAAAAACTTACCGCTCACAGATTTGGGTGAAATAAATCTCAAAGGATTCGAACACAGTGTTCGCGTGTATGAAATTAACTGGACGGAGGGGTAAAACCCTACGATGCGAGCGCCAATACATCACTCGCCAGACGTAATGTCAAAGCTGATCGGCTCCAAGCGGTGAAGGCCAATGACACACGTTAGAAGCGCGTCATTGGCCTCGATCAAACCGGCTAATTTTGGCGAAATTTACGTGTCGGATCCCACCTTCGGCCGCCACTTGTCGAATTTTTTCTCGGCCCGGTCGACCACCTCGGTAGCCACCATGCCGGCGATGGCGAATATCAATACACCGACAAAGACTTTGTCGGTCTGAAAGGTCGCGCCGGCCACCGTGATCATAAAGCCGATCCCAGCCGTGGCGGCGTAAAGCTCTCCGACCATGACGCCGATCAACGCTCGCCCGATCGCCAGGCGCAAGCCGGTGAGAATAAACGGCACCGTCGACGGAACCACTACGCTCCTGAATATCTGCCATTCCGAGGCACCAAAGCTCCGGGCGGCGGTAAGCAGATTGTGGGGCGTGGTCTTGACGCCGTCGCGGGTGTTGATCAGCAGCGGAAAAACCGCGCCAAGGAAAATAATGCCGACTTTGGACAGAATGCCGATGCCCAGCCAGATAATCACCAGCGGCAATAGCGCAACGCGCGGGGTGGCGTTCATGGCATTGACGAAGGGATCACAGATATAGGCGAATTTCTTATACCAGCCGATCGCGATGCCAAAGGGGACGCCGACAACGACCGACAAGACATATCCCCACGCGAATTCGATGCCGCTGACCCGAAGGTCGTTCCAGATCTCGCCCGAGCCGAACAGCTGTACGGCAGCTTTCCAGATGAGCGAGGGCGCGCTCATGAACATGGGATTGATCAGCTGGAACCAGTTTCCGACCGATTCCCAGGCAATCAAGAAGACGGCGACCGAGATCGTTCCGAGAATTTTCCGCTCTTGATTGAGGTAGAACTTATACAGCTTGGAAGCTTCGGCTACTCTGACGTCGAGTAAAACTTCTTCCGCGGCCATATTTTGATCAGCCATAGATTACCTCCCTTTTTCCTTTTCCAATTTTTAGGCTTTTACGCTGGAATTTTCTTTGTCACTCGCCGGCATCACCTCCCTGCTTCTATCAAATCCGATTCAACACGCCGCCATAAAAACAAAAGCCAGCCCTCCCTCCCTGGGATCGGCTGGCTTGCCCTTGAGCCCGTCGCCCGTTTGGGCTACGTCCTCACTGACCTTCCGGCTATTTCGGTCAAATAAAAAAGCCGACCCGGATGTTGCCATCTCCAAGTCGGCCTATGTCCCGGCTGCCTGCCTTCGGTTTGAAGGCAGCCCTTCGGGCCATCTGCAAACGTAATGGATGCTATTCAGGAATCCCGCTCAAGTCAAGGGTTTATTCTGCGGGTCAAATCCTTACCCAGATTTCGATCCAGGATAAAAACGAAAATCCTCTCACCGGTATCGGTACTGATGTCGGTCAAAACATCGCGAACCGCGACTCCGGTGGTATTCGTGATGACGCGGGAGAATTCGGCCCTGGCGTTTTCGATGATCGTCGAGCGCATTTTTTTGATCAGCTCGACTCCGTCCGCGGTTTTGGTGAGCTGTTGTTCGGCCGGTGTCAGCATGCCCTTCAGCCGCACCAGGATCAGGTCTTCGACGATATAGCTTCGAACTTCTTTGGGGCCGCGCCCCATGTAGTCGATTTCAAAGCGGACAATCGCCTCGCTGATCGCCGCTTCGATTTCACCCTTGGTTTTCATCGTTTCAGCCACGCGGGAATCTCCCCTCCGGCCATTTCGCGATCAAAGTTTAATGTGGCGTCTCGGAAATTCGCTAAACAAATCTCCCCCTGCCCCTCCCTTCGACTTCGCTCAGGGCATGCTTTTTCAAAGAGGGGTTTAATGAATCCTTTCGATAACATTCCCCCTTTGAAAAAGGGGAATCGAGGGGGATTTGAAGATAGCTTCATGGTAGCTGTTGTACCAACTTCTTAAACGAACTTTGGTTCTAGAACACTAGCGCCTTTTTTCAATGCTCCGCCGAGATATCGATAAACACCCCATCCGGACTGGAACACGGAAACTGTCCGTGACGGCACGATGCGATCAGCGCGACGCGCCGCTCGCCCTCGCTCGGCTCGGCGATAATGCGCTCGCGCATTTCCGGGTTCGCTTCGCGCAGCGCGGCCAAATCTCTTTTGACGGCGCCCACGCTCTCGACTGTGAAACCGACATGCTCGAGGCCGGGGCGGTCGATACCGGCGCCTTCGAAGTCGCTCATCTTCCAGGGCGCGACGATCAGCGTCATCCTACCGTCGGTGAGATAAAAATTGGGGTCTTCGAGCGCCTTGTCCGATTCTTTTAAATCCAACATGTCGCGGTAAAATGCGGCGATCGCCGGCGCGTTCATGACCCTCAGCTTGAGATGATGCACCTGCCGTGGCTGATCGCGCTGCTGTTCCACATACACATCGCGCCGGTTCGACATGCCCTCCTGAGTCAAGTCGAAATAATTGCCTTCGGGATCGTGCGCGCCGTAAGTTGCGAACGGCCGGTTCGACGGCCGCTTAAGCACGGCGACTTCGGGATAGTTCTTGCTGAGGCGCGCAATCGCTAGATCTACGTCCTCGACATCGACGCCGAAATGATGCAGCCCCGGCACATAGCCGGGTTTTCTACCGATGACGGTGACGCCGACGTAACCGTCGCTGATGCTGACCGCGTAGTTCGTCCGGATCGCTTTCTCTTCTTCGGTGGAGCCCGGCTTCGATCGCTTCATGCCGAACACGGCTTCGTAGAATTTCGCCTCGCGCACGAAGTTTTCACTGACGATGGCGAAGTGTTGAATGCGGGTGAGCATCAAAATCTCCGTTTTGGGCGAGTTCCAAAGGTTCCAATCGTTCAAGTCATTCCAATCGTTGAATGCACTCAAGGACAAACCTTAAATGCTTGGAACGGTTGGAACCCCTGGAACGTCTGGAACGCGAATCACTTCCCGGCGATTCGCTTGAAGAACCCTTCTTTCTCCAGCTCGTCGAGCAAGCTCTCGTCCATATATCGATTTAAATTCATGTCGACCTTGGGATTATCCGCCGCGACCATCTCCAAGGTATTGCGCATGCCCTCCTTGGATATGCGGATCGGAAATGCAAATTTCGGCGCAAAATACTGATAGGTTTCTTCCAGCGCCTTGGCGTTGTCTTGCTTCAGCCGCCGCCTGTAGACGGCGACACCCTTTTCCTTGTCGGATTTAAAAAGGTAGGTGCCCTCCGCGTAGGCCATCAAGAAACGCTTTACCACGGCGCGGTTTTGCGCCAAAAAAGAGCGGCGCACTGCGACCACGCTCATCGGATAGTCGCCGGACTTGAGCTCGTTGAGGTCGCTCATGATGTTCATGCCCATGCGCCGGGCTTCGCCGATTTCCGGGTAGGAAAGCACCGTGGCGTCGAGCGCCTTCGCGGACAGCGCCACCAAACGGTTGGCGGCGCCGCCGGCCTGCAGAACGTTGACCGATTGGCGCGGAATGTTCCACTCCTTGAGCAGTAAGGAGACGGCCAAGTCGTTGCCGCCGCCGAAACCGACGATACCGATCTTTTTCCCCACCACATCGGCCGGTTTGCGGATATCCTTTTGGGCCACGAAGCTAAATGGAAACTTGTTGAGCGAGGAGCCGACCATAACGATATCGGCGCCGCCGAGAATGGCGCGAATGGTGCCGACGGCATCGAGATGCGCGAAGTCGATGCTGTTACCGACCAGCGCTTGAATCTGCCTAGCCGTCCCAGGGATCATGACCACTTCGCCGTCGATATTATATTTCTTGAGCAGCCCAAGATCCTTCACCGCCCACATCGAAGCCTGAAAACCGGCGAAGCCGGCATAGCCGATCATATGCTGCTGGGCGGGCGCGCGCATCGGCACGCTTAAAGCCAACAGAGCTATCCAAACCGCGCTGCGCAGGAATTTCATAGTCCACTCCTTGGAACTGGCTTATTGCCTAACCTATTCATTGCCGGGAGGTATTGTAGAGCGATGCGTTTGTAAGTCTATACCGCCCGCGGTCTCAGTCGGCGGGCGCTTTTCGCGATTGTTGGTCGTCGAGCATCTTATTGACGTAATCTTTCCAGTGAAGCGAATTGGGAATGACCTCGGAGATAACCATGAGATGAGGAAACCGGTTCGCCCGCGGATCGCTGATCCGATGGCGCGGCGCGCGTCCCTGCTTGACGTCCTCGATCCCGCCGAGCAAGAGCTTGCGCGCCGCCACGATCGCTTTGTCCGACAAAACCAGATGCTCCCCCGTCCGGTCTTGAATCGCTCCCTGGCTCTCGGTGGCAAAAGCGTCGTGGGCCTGGAAATTGAACCCCATGCCGGTGAAAGTACGATGGCGCATCGAGTCGCGGTCTTGCTGGTAGCGGTTTTCTCCCTGCCGGGTCAGGCGGTAGTCCGCGGTGATATCGGCCCGGTGCTTCTTGAGCAGATCTTCTGAAAGAGCTTTTTCGCGGCTGAACATGAAAACGTACTTCCAGTGACTGGTGTCGTTGATCGGCACGTGCCAGTGGACGGCGTAACCTTCGCCGACCGTGGAGCCGCCAAATGCCGACAGATTCGGCATGATGAAGTTCGTAATGCGTAAATACGATTTGCCCGGGCCCGCGCCGCGAAGCGTGCAGATCCGCAAACCGTAATCCATCAGCTCGAGCTCGATCGTCGGCGCGATATCCTCGCCGAGCAGAGCGTTGTCCGTCGTGCCGGTTCCGGGAACGACGCGCTTGTGCGCCACCTGCGCCTCGTTGAGATACTGGTGCAAAAAGGAGAGATGGACGGGATCGATATTTCCTTCGTTACCCTGGAGATAATTGCAGCGGTAAAAAACCTTGGTCACCGCCCTTTGCGATTCGGGCACGTTGAGAAATTCGTAATTTGGCAGCAGCGGCGGCCCTCCCGGTCCCATATAGGCAAAAATAATTCCGCCGGCCTCTTGGCATGGGTAGGCGAGATGACAGATTGCATCTCTCTGCGTGCCGCCGCCCGGTTCTCCAGGTTGTTCGAGGATGCGGCCGTAAATATCGTACAGCCATCCGTGGTAGAGGCAGCGCAAACCGCCGTCCTCGACCCGGCCGTAGCTCAGATCGGTGCCGCGATGCGAGCAGTGAAGCCCCAACAAACCCGGTCGGTACTGATCGTCGCGAAACAGCGCCAGCTCCTCGCCCAGGATCTTGACCGCGAGCGGCGCGCTGCCCGCCGGCAGTTCCTCGCTCAGCGCCACCGGTTGCCAGTACCGGCGCAAGAGCTCGCCGCAGGGAGTTTTGGGGCCGCTTTGGGTGAGGAGTTCGTTTTCCTGAGCGGTGATCATGCTCTAGACCTCGGCACTGCGTAGTCAAAAACGGCTCTCCGACAAACGCGTCACACCGGCGCAGGCCGGTGTCCAGTCATAGCAACTCGGCGTATATATCTTTCCATTCCGGATTGCGGTCCTCAATTAGGCGAATTTTCCAAGCACGTTTCCATTCTTTGATCGCCTTCTCGCGCGCAATGGCAGATTCCATAGTCCCGCATTCCTCATACCACACCAGTGTGTGCACACCGTAGCGTCTTGTGAATCCTGCCGCGAGATCATTCTTGTGTTGCCAAACGCGTTGAATCAAATCAGATGTTACGCCTACATATAAGGTTCCATTTCGTTTACTGGCCAGCAGGTACACACAAGGCTGTTTCATGAATAAGCATCGCTGGAAACTTAACTTCTAGGCCGAAAATACTCAAGCTTGTCGATCCAAGCAATAGTTCCTTGACTCCTCGTCACACCGGCGGAGGCCGGTGTCCAGGTTTTGTTCTTTCCGTCGAAACCAGTGCCACCCAGCCCCCCTGGATTCCGGCATCCGCCGGAATGACGGAATCGGATCAACTACTGTTACATTCCTCCTGAGATACGAGTTTTGTTGCGCTCCACTCAAGAGGTGTGCCGCTTCATCACCTCATCGATAAACCCCGCATCGTCCAACTCCTTCACCCAGTGCAGGTCCCAGAGCGCCAAGGGGTTTAAACCCTTTGCGCCCGGGTATTCCATCGTCGCGATCTCGTAGCTGTTGGCAAGCGCCTGAGGCGTCGGATAGGGGCGAACTTTTAGCCCGCTCACGATCGCATCGAAGCGCCCCTTGAGCTCGCCGTTAGCGTCGAGCTTCATCGCGCGCTTGAGATCGGCGCCGAGCGCGGCGAGCGCTTCGTCGGGCCGAACGGTAATCCAGATCAAGGCATGGATGATAGCTTTAATGTAACTCGTCATGACGGCGGGATGAGCGGCGGCAAACTCGGCCAAGCAGGCTTGCGCGAAATGGCCGACGATGGGGATCGCGGGAACGCGCAAAACTTTGAGTCCGGCGTTCAGCGCTGCCGGCAGATACAGCGGCGACATGAAGGTCGCGATGCATTCACCGCTGGCAACTTTCTTCCACTGCCCCCAACGACCGACATCTTTATCATGAACCAGAATCGTCGCCACGTCGTTTTCCAATCCCATCATTCGGAGCCAGAGCGTCACAGCATGCGGCTGGCCATGAGAACGCACCGCGAGAGTTTTACCTCTGAGCTCGTCGCTGCTCTGAATATTTTGCGGCACGACGAGATCGAGCCCGCCGCCTTGGCTCGGCGCGCAGAAAAAGACCACCTTCTTGCCCTTGACGACCTCCTCGTAGAGAAATTCCAGATGCTCGATCAGGACGTCCGCCGCCCCGTTAAAAAGCGCCGCTTCGTACTCGCCGCCATCTTTGATCCGGACGACGCGGACGTCGAGATCGTAGTAACGCGAAGCGGCTTCTCGAATGGCGAAGATCACCGGCGTCCGATCGGCGTCGCGATAAGCGAGCGTCACACTTCGCATTTTCGCCTCCCTATCACGGCTCTTCAATGCGCGTGCCCATCGCGCCGGTGTCGGCGCGCACACGGGTAGCAAAACTGATATCGGGTCTGACTTTCAATACGCTGCCGCGAGCGACGTTGACCGTGCCGGTTTTGACGCCGCGCGGCTTGGTCACGTAACGAGCGCGCGTACAGTGGACCGGCACGGTGCCCGCATGCCGCGCCTTGCTGTGGTAGGCCGCTACCGCCGCGGCCTGGCGCAGGGTTTCGCGGCTCGGCTCATCGTTTTTTTTCGCGCGAAGAATGACATGGCTGCCGGGAACCTTGTCGGCGTGAAACCACCAGTCGTTGGGCGACGCCAGTCTGGTGCTCAGATAATCATTATCGGCATCAGTCGCTCCGGCGAGCAGAATCCAGCCGCCGGGAATTTCGTAGGCAAGTATGCGCGGCTTGGCGGGAATCACAATCGAATCGCTGCTAACTCCACGGCGGTTACTTGCCGTACAGCCGCTTGAAGAAACCTTCCTCTTCCATGCTCTTGAGCAGCGAGAGATCGAGAAAGTCCGCGGCCTTCTTGCCGCGCAAATACGGCAGCGAATAGCTCAAGTCTTGGATGTCGTTCTGAATCGCCTCTTCGTTTGGGAAAGGGCGGACCGGAATCGACCCGAGCAAATAATTCTTGTACATGGACTCGAGCAGCTTGGGATCGGTTATTTTCATATGCTTGCGGTAGGTCTGCATGGTCAATTCCTTGTTGTTGCGGCCGATCCAGATCGCCTCGGTGATGGCCATGAGGAACGCTTTCAGTTGTCGCGGCCGCTGCTTGAGCAGTTGGCGGCTGGTCGCGATATCGCTGCCCGTGGTAAAAACACCGGCGTCGTAGAGATCAGCCAGAACGGAAAATTTCATGCCGCGATTGGCAAGCGCGAGCAGGTTGTCCTCCGTCCCGAGCGTCGCGTCGATTTTGCCTTGCATCAGCATCAGCAGGCGGCGGTCCGATTCACTGATCCCAGTAGGGATCAGTTGCACGTCCTTGCCGGGAATCAAACCGAGCTTGGGCAGCAGACGCTGCAAAGCAAAATCGGAGCCGGCGCCGATACGGCTGGAACCGATGATCTTCCCTTTAAGCTCCTGCACGCTTTTGATCGACGGATGGGCGATCAGCTTGTAGGCGATATGGCCGAGGCTGGCGATGATCACGATCGGCGCGCCGCGCGCTGCCGCGCCCACGGCAGAAGAACCCGACGCGGCGATGAGATCCACGCTGCCACCGAGCAAAGCATTCACCGAAGTGACGCCGGAAGCGATATAAACTAAATTGCCGTCAAGGCCGTATTTTTCGAACAGGCCCAGATCCTTGGCGATCCAGAGCGGCGCGCGCGTCCCGGAAACCGAAGCGTAGGAGATCGTGAAGGAGTCGAGCTTTTTGTCCTGGGCAGAGGCACTGCTGAGAGAAGAGAGAAGAAGTAATCCTGCGTACAGAAGAGTGATAAAATATTGGCGACCCTCACGCGAGCAGTGTTCCGCAATCCGATTTCCTCCCCCTCGACGGGGGAAGATGAAGGTGGGGGTGATCTTGTTGGCACCCCTATCCTGACCTTCCCCCGTCGCAGGGGTAAAAAGTCCAAGCCCGACCCGCGCTAACTCCCTGCTACAGACTTTATTGATCACCCGCATCAGTAATGCTCGCCTTCTTTGAGAGTGCGAATCTCTTTACGAATCTGCGCCTTCGATTTGACCTTGTGCTTCCACAATAGAAACGGCCAGGCGCGGTAAGGATTTTCCAGGCGCGCGGCGTTGCGGCCGCGCCCGGCATCGCTCATCGGCTTGAGCTCGGTAATGCTCATCATCAAGAGTTGGTCCTGACAGGCTCTCTCCAATTGAATCGCCGAAATGCACGCACCTTCGATGCCCGGGCCCGCGACGACAATGCCATGCCCGCGTAAAAATGTCGCCCAATGGGAGCCGAGGTTATCAACCATGCGTTTTGCGAGCGCGAAGTCATTGATGCCGCGGCTCTCGGGAAAGATCGGCACGCCGTCGGCAAAGAGGCGAGCCTCCCGGTTGAACGGAATCAAACCCTGATCGAGCAAGCCGACCAGGATCGAGTAACGCGCGTGACAGTGAATCACGCCGCCGACATCGGGGCGGGCGCGATAGACTGCGGCATGGATCGGCGACTCGGAGGGAATCGGCCCCTTGCCGGCGATGCGCTTGCCGTCGAAGGTGACGGTGCAGATGTCTTTCGGGTCGGCGAGCACTCCGGCGAAACGCGGATTGATGAGAAAAGTTTCCGTCCCCGGAACCCGCGCGCTCAGATGGCCCGATCCCGAAAGCACGCCCTCGCCGGTGATGACCTGCAACCCCTCAACCAACCGGCGCTTCAGATTTTGGATTTGCGATTTTGGATTTTGGATTTCCAGCCTCCGCGCACGAGGGCGACCTCCGGTCGCCCCTGCCTTGAACTTTGAACGCGTTTACGGTGCGGTATTGTCTCCAACTATTGGAACCTCTGAAACCAATGGAACGTTTGGAACCCTATCCTTTTTCCAGCCATTCACAATAAAACCGCCACAGAGTTTCTGCTCCGCCCCCACCCATGCCATGCCCGCGTCGATTCATGAAAGCATCCATGTCTCCCTCGGAAATCGTCGGCACCTTGCCGAGCGAGGCGGCCTGCAAGTTTAATCTGGCGAGCGCATCGAGCTTGATCGCCTTGATGGTGGCGTCCTCGACGTCCCTGCCGCAGACCACCGCGCCGTGACCGCGCAGCACGCAGATGTCGTTATCGCCCATCACCGCCATCATCTCGTGCACTTGCTCGGTGGAATGCAGTGTGACGCTGCTCTGATAGACAGGAATTCCCTTGATCGCCAGCCGCATCGCGCGCGGATCGTAGCCGCCGAAAATCGGCCTGAGCTCGACCCCCGCCATGCTGGTGAGCACGACCGAGGTCGGATGAGCGTGGACGATCGCGCCGACATCGCTGCGGCTCTTGTACAGCTCGCCGTGAATGCAGGACTCGTTGGGCGGCTTGAGGCCGGTTATTTGCGCGCGCTGCCCGTCGAATCCGGCGCGCACGATGTCCTTCGGCCGCGTGAATAAAAGCCCGGTTTCCTCTGGGCCGCGCCCGCGAATCAGCATGGATTTACCGTCGCCGCTGCGCGCGCTTACATGGCCGGTGGTTTCTTTGAACAAGTCCAGCCTGGCGAGGATCCGGCAAGACAGCGCAACCTTTTTAATCAAAGCCGCGTCGCCGCGTGAATTCTGGATTTTGGATTTACGCTTTTGGATCAGGCTGCTCCCAGCAAAGCTATGCGCTTACTAACACGCAGCCCGTCTTGGGTCAACGCGATCATTCATTGACACCCCACTAATGTTTGGTTACCTGTCGTTCATGTCGCTCAAAATCTGGCTCCGCGTAAAACTTCCTGAAAAAGAACTCACGTCCCTTCAAGAAGCCTTTTCCGATTGTGACTTGCGCCAGGCAGACGATGTGACGATCGATATGCAATGGCTACCCGAGGTCGAAGCCGTTTTCACCGAAGAAGTATTGCCGGATGAACTGGTGCAGCGGATGCCCCGTTTAAGATGGCTGCACGTCACCCGCGGCGGCGTGAACGCATATCTCACGCCAGCCGTAAAGGCGCGGCCGATTCAAGTGACCGGCTCCAGGGGCGTCCATGGCACGGTTTTCTCCGAGTTCGCCCTCGCCTGTATTTTTGCATTCGCCAAAAAGCTGCCTGACTGCATCGAAGCGCAGAGGCAAAAGCACTGGCAGAAGCTTCAGCCCATCGAAATCGCCGGTCAGACACTCGGCATCGTCGGCCTCGGCACCGCCGGTAATGAATTGGCGCGCAAAGCCAAAGCCCTCGGCATGCGCGTCATCGCCACCAAACGAACGGTCGTCGAGAAACCCGATTTTGTCGACGAATTGGGTACGGCTGAATTCTTGCCGCAATTGCTCGCCGAATCCGACTTCGTCGTCTTGCTGTTGGCTTCGGTGCCGACGACCTTCAACATCGTCGGCGAGAGCGAACTGCGTATGATGAAAAAGAGCGCTTATCTGATCAACCTCACCGGCGGCCGCGCGATCGAAGAATCCCTGCTCGTCCGCGCCCTGAAAGAGCGCTGGATCGCCGGCGCCGCCCTCGACGCCTTCGCGC
>JBLMXG010000063.1:0-12908 GCA_050257635.1 Chloroflexota bacterium | reverse complement strand
CCAGATCGCAATTGAACGCCAACATGGCAAACTCGCCGTTGGCCACCCGCTCTTCCTCGCCGCAACGAATCAAGCCGGCGACCTGCTTGGCGTATTTTTGCAGAAAGGCGGTGGTCTTTTCCTCTCCCCAGATCAGCGCCAGGCGGTCGAAGGAAGCCGCGTAGGGCGTCGACGCCAGCTTTCCCTTCCATTTGGGATTCAGCAGATCTTCCACTTTCTGCGGCACTTCGTTGGCGCCGACCATCTTGGTGTTGTAGGTAAACCCGGGTGTGCGTGAAACGACGATCAACACCCGTCCGCCCCAGTCCACCATCGGTTTTGTGATATGCGGAAAAATTTTGCTCCAGTCAAATTGCTTCAGCGACATCCGAACGACGTGGTTTTCCGAGCCGATAAAGAGATCGCTGGTCGCAGTTTGTCCCGCTTTTCCCTCTTGAATGATGCGGCTCGCCATCTGCGGCATCGACGGCCCGGGACTGAACTTGAACGGCAGGTTCACGCCGTACATTTTGTTGAAAGCCTTCTCCATCGCCTGCGCGCCGTCGATGCCGCCCATCGTGCCCGTTCCCCAGCTGAGCACGAGCTGTCCTTCTTTCTTAGCGCCTTCGATCAGCTGTGCCCTTGTTTGACCCCACCCTGCAGCGGGAGAGACCGATAATCCTATGAGCAAACAAATCGCTGACAGCAGACTTTTCAAAATGTTCATAGTTTCACTCCATGTCTTTGAACCTTGAACGCTTGAACTTTGACCGTCCGAAGACGACTTGAACTGTTTGAACGGCTTGAACGATTTGAACCGTTTTAATCGCTGAGTTGCTCGCTTCACAATTCGATTTTCTTGCCCAACCCGCGCCGCACGGCCTCCTCGTAGAGCCATGCCGCAAAGATCACGTCGCCGTAGCCGCCTTGTGATTCGCGGAATACGTTGATCTCGTCTCTGCTGCCGCGGCCGGAAACCTGCCCGGTTACCAATTCGCCCAGCTCCGGAATCCGGCTCCACGACAGTTTTCCTTCCGCCGTCAGCTCGACAAGCGGCAGAGCAGCGGAGCGATCGTTGTAATTACGCTCCTGCTCCTGGCTGCCGACGACAATGCGGTCGGCCTTGAGATGCAATCCGCGGCTCAACTCCGTCGGCTTGCCCATGCTGCTCACATGGGTGCCCGGCTCCACCCATTCTGCGGAAAAAACAGGCGTGAGCGAGTTGGTCGCCGTCAGTATCACATCCATGCCGCGCACCGCCTGTTCGGGATGATCGACCCCGCGCATATTGATGCCGAGGACCTTCTCGCCGTCCGCGCAGAATTTTTTTCGCCGCTCCGCGTCGCGGCTGGAGACAGCGATCTCGTCGATCGACCGCACGGAAAGCAGCCCTTTGAGGATACCCAAGGCGTTGCGCCCCACGCCGAACAGGCCCAAGCGCCGGGCATCCTCCCGTGCCATGTGTTTGGCCGCGATCGCCACCACGGCAGCCGTGCGCAAAGTGCCAAAGGGAAATCCCATAAAAGAAAGCAGCTCGCCGCTGTCGGCATCAAACAACAGCGCGTACATTTTATTACCGCCGCCGAGGCCGCTATTCGGCCCGAGGCGGACGCCGACGCGCCGCCAACCGAGAACGGCACCCGAGACCACCCGCAACCCGCTCCGATCGCCAACTGGTATATGATAGGGCGCGTGGGGCACGATCTTGCCGTCGGCCTGCTGCTTGTGCGCCGCTTTGATCAGCTCGATCGCCTGCTGAAGATCGAGCATCGGCTTTAACTCATCGCGACTGAGAAATAACGGCATGTTTCTCCTGCCTGGACGATTGGAACAACTGGAACGACTGGAACTTTTTGAACGGCTTTTTTATTCCGCCACCGCCAGTTCATGCGGCCGCTTGCCCAGACGCCGTCCGCCGTCTTTCGTGACTGCCACAGTGTCGCCCCACTGGCAGATAGATTCGCCGTCGGCGGAAACGGCTGCGGGTTTGCAGATAAACACCATGTTCTGGCGCATCGCGACCGCAAGCTGCTTGGGACTCTTCGCATGCGGCGTGATGATTGGCCCGTCGTCGCCCTGCCCGCGCCCGTGCATGTTCAGCTCGCCGCGGGCGCCCGCCGCCGGGCCGCTTCGCGGCGCGGCTCGTTGAGCCGTTTTCTGCGTCAACTCGGCCAACTCGCCTACCGTGACACCTGGTTTCAAATTTTCCAGCACACGGTTGAAAATCTCTCTTTGGACTTTGATCAGCTCTGCCTGATTCGGATCGATCACTTCGACGAAGACCGGCTGCACCGCCTGCGCCCGGTAGCCGATCCAAGAAGCTTCCAATTCATTGATGATCGCGTCGCCCCGTTCGAGCAAACGCATGCTTGGGCGGGTCAGCGTGCGCTTGGGATTTTTGCCGGAGACCCAGAAGCAATGGATCGGCAACTCCGAGCCGTTGCGGGTCATGGCGTAATGCACCGCCGCCCAAACCTCCCAGTCTTTGGCGCCGACCTTTGCCGCTTCGATCTCCGTGTTAACGGCCAGCTCGTTGATCTCCATCGACTTGGCCAGGGCGTCGATCTCCTCCTGGCTTTTGACGTAACGCACTTCTTCCAGGATCGCCGTGGCGTCGATCAACTCGGTGTGAGGAAATCCTTCGCGAATCTGCTTCCAGGTACCGTAAAAAATCGTCCCTTCCGGCGTGCGCGTGCCCTCGACTTCACCGAGGCCGGTGATCCCAATGCGGCCGCGCTCGACGTTCAACTCTTTCAAGCGCTCGACGATCACGCGTCCGTAGTTGCGCCGCGCCTCGCGCACGTCGGTGACCCAATCCTGCACGGTCGGCCAGCGCGGCGCCGCAGAGGTCGCGATCGCCGTCACTTCGCCTTCCAAAGGGAACACCGCCGCAAGATCCGGCTCGCCGCCGCCGCAATGGGTTAAATAGCGCGTATTGGCCTGATAATCCGCCGAATGGCCGCTGTTCTGCGGTGTAACAATCACGTCGAGATTACGCTCATGCATCAGCGCGCGCACGGCCTGCCAGCGCCGGTCGCGCTCGGCGAGTGAAAAACGCGGATAAGGATAAAGCTCAGCCATGCACGTACTTGCCAACCGTGCAGTAAGTATCACCAAAATAATTGAGAAGCTAGGCGTGAATCGAGTCTGAGTCGGCTAGGCCGCCAACCTACAGTCACGCGCAATGTTGGGGCGATCAACTGGAAATGAGCCCTTAATTCCGCTTTGTCGTATCCCCACCTCTCCGAATTTTCGCGCAAGCGCTAAAACGCCAAGTTTTCCGAATCTGATTTTGAACTTCGCGCCTTCGCGTCTTTGCGCGAGATAATCCGAGCTTTGAATACCGCTATTGCGGCGCTGAGTGTGATTAAACTTCTTTCACGATCAACTTGAGCTCACGCCTGCCCAAGCGCCGCGCGCCCGTCTCAGTAACCGTCACGGTATCGCCGATGCTCGCCCTCCCTTTGCCTTGTTTCGGCCTGACTTGCGGCTTGAGGATGAAGGTCATGCCGGCCTTGAGCTCGATCTTCGAGAAGCGCTCGATATCCTTGTCGCCGAGCAGCGCCGGACCGTCGTCGCCCAGACCGCGCGCGTGCATCATCGGGTGGTTCCAAACATATTTTCCGTGGCCGAGCCGCTCCACGGTGTCACGGTAAATGTCGAAGAGCCAGCCGAAGGTTACGCCAGCTTTCATCTGGTGCAAGATCGCGTCGAAACAGGCACGCGAAAGGTCGATCATCCTTTGGTACTCGTCATCCGGTTTGCCGAGCACTACCGGACTGACCGCTTGAGCGCCATAGCCCGCGTACTTTGCTTCGATCTCGTTGATCAGCCGGTCGCCTCTCTGCATGCGGTAGTCCGTCGGCACAAAAGAGCTGTTGCTGATGCCTGGGCCTGCGCTCAGAAAAAACAGCGTCGGCAGCTCTCCGCCGTTGGCAAGCATCGCGTGCACCATCGCGCCGTAGAGCTCTTTTTCGCTCACCCCGGGATTGGCGTTCTCGACCATCGCTTCGATGGTCTTCTCGACGATCGCCGCCGAGCGTTCGAGCAGTACTACCTCCTCGGCGCTTTTGATCGCGCGGATCTCCTGCATCATCTCCGTAGCGTTGACGATCTTTGCTTGCGGAAAACTATCTTGAATCGCCTTCACCGATGAATAGGGAATGATGCCCTCCGGCGCGCGAAAAAGACCGGCGAGGCCGGAGATTCCGATGGTCCCTTTCTGCAGGCCGAGCTCGTTGATGCGCTCGACGGCGTTCCGCCCCCAGCGGTTGCGCCCGTCGCGCACGTCGATCACCCACAGTTGCGCCTCTCTCCACCATGCGGCACGGTTGAAGATATACGCGGTGACCTCCCCTTCGCGTGGAAACACGGTAAACACCTCGGTGGCAAACCCGCCGATCGTGGTCAGATAACGCGAGTCTCCTTGCAGCTGCTCCCAACGCCCGGTGTTTGCAGGTAAGAGCAGAACATCGATACCGCGCTTCGCCATCTCGGCTCGCACGGATTTGTAACGACGGTCACGCTCTTCGATAGATAATTGTGGAATCATATTATCCTCACTTTGACTCTGACTCGTATCGTCCGAGCAAATCCCCCTGAATCCCCCTTTGTCAAAGGGGGAACGTCACGCGAAACAATTCCCCTCTTTGAAAAAGAGGGGTCAGGGGAGATTTGAGACAAACGCAATTGAATATCGATATTTGCGTCACGATTTCAGTGCGATGCGCGCCCCTCGAACCTGTGACCGATTTGAATTCGGTTGCCGAACGGATCGTAGCCGTACACCGTGTGCCCCCCCTGCTCGTGCCAGGGAATTTTAGTCGGATCAGGTCCCCAGTAAAATTCTCTGCGATTGAATTTCCCCAGGATCGGCGGATAGAGGTCGGGGGCGATACGGAAATCGATATGTGGTCCTTTGACTGCCCGCGTGCTGCGCTCGGCGACCTGCTCCACCTTGCGCAGAATCACCAACTGGCCTGAGTTCGGCACAGTCAGCGTCACCAGCTCGTCGCCGGGAACCTGGCATCCCTCGCTGAGGCCGAAAGTGTCGCGATACCAGGCTTTACCTTGCGCTAAATCAGTCACCTCCACGCGCACATGGCTGATCCGGCGCAGCGGCACGATCTTTCCTTGCGGCGAATCACCGACCGGGTCGCGGCGCACCGATAGCTCCAAGGTATTGCCGTCGGGGTCGAGAACGAAGAGCGATTCTTTAATCGGCGAAGGCTCGGCATATGCGACCGGCCCGTTTAACTTGAGCTTGCGCTCTTCCGCCGCGCGAAGGACACTTGTAAGATTTTCCGCCGCGACTTCAAAACCATATACCACGCCTTCCAAGGGCCTAGCCGGAACCGGTGAAATCGGAAAATCTTGCAGCGCCACGCCCCAGCCCTTGTGATTCGCCAAGGTGTAGAAAATGATCTGCGGAACTTCCCGGTTGAGGCCGCGGAGATTCAAGTTGGTCAAATGATCGATCTCGCCGCCCATAAAGTTGGAATAAAACCGATGCGACCGGCCGAGGTCGTTGCTCGGAATCACGCCATGGTCTATGCGATCGATCGTCGGTTTTCCGTTTACGCTCATATCAATCCTCCGTGAGGTTGTCGGGTTTCAGTTTCTCAATGCCGAACAGAATCCACGGTTGAATTCGCTTCCAAAAGTTTCTTGCCAAATGCGAATTCTCCTACTGTTGCCTGTTGCCTACTGCCAATTGCCTTCTTCTCACTTCCCCGATTTCTGTCGCGCCGCTTTGATCAGATCCCCGACCGGCTTCCATTCCATCCAATCGTGCCGGCTGATCTCGATGTAGTCGACTTCTTTGCGCCTTCGCGCCGCTTCGGGCACTACACTCGCCGGCAGGTCTTCGCGCATGGACGTGGTGGTCTCGTCCTCTTTGGTATTGTTGGCCTGACGGAAGGCGATCTGCCCGTCGCGCGACAAGTACCAGTTGATAAAAACCTTGGCGGCATTGGGATGGGGATGATTGTTCATCAACACGATGGCGCCGTTGTTGGAGCCGATGCCCGGGGCTTCCTTAAAATGGTACGGGCTCACTTCGGCCACGGGAAGGCCCTGTTCTAGAGCGCGGCGCAGCCGGCAGAGAAAGCAGATTGGATATTTGCCCGACGCCAGCCAGTCGGTGCCCTGGCGAAAATCGCTGAAATAAGTCAGATCCATCTCCGAATAAAAACGTTCGAGAAACTTCGGCCCGATCTGCGGATGGTGGTACATGAAAAGCAGCGCAGTCGAGACATAATTGGCGCGCGGCCAGAGCGCGATCATCTTGCCCTTCCATTTGGGATCGAGCAGCTCCCAGACCGAGCGCAGCGTGTCTAAATTGACCGTTTTGGTGTTGATATAAACTGGCGGCCCGTAAAGCGAGCTCTGATAGACAAATACATACTGCCCCTCGGCATCGACGTAACGGTGTTTGCCCTTCCACCACTTGGACAGATCGGTGACCTCCGGCAGCACCAACGCCGGCGGTAGGGGGTCGAGCGCCTTGCCGCGATAAAAACTGTTGTAGGTCGCGCCCGGCGCGCCGAGCAGAACGTCGACCAGAAATTGATTGGCTCGCCGCTCGGCCATGACTTTGGTGACGATCTCGCTGGTGGTGCTGATGCCCACCGAATTCAGTTTGACCTTGGGAAATTTTTGCTTGAAGGCATCCCAGATCACGCGCAGATCGCCCACCGAGTTGGTCGCGTAAACCGTAACTTCACCTTCTTTTTCCGCCGCCTTGACGATGTTTTCCCAGTGTTGCAGCGATACCCGCGACGCCTCCGCGGCAAACACCGGCTTCACGGCAAGCCAAAGGAGCGGAATAGCCGCGGCGACAAACCAGCTGCGGATCAACGGTTTGGTGCGAAACCAATCTTGCTTTTTTTTCATGACCTCGTCCCCATCGCTGACTACTCCATGCTTATCGTTTGGCCCATTCCCCTCCGCCGTGCTTCATCATAGACCGCCGCGGCCAACGCCAGGTCGCCGTAGCCGCCCTGCGAATCGCGAAACACGACGACGCTCCTCGATCGCTCCGGCAACGCGACTTTGCCGGCGATTATGTCGCTGAACTCCGCCACCGAATCCCAGGACAGCTCGCCTTCGCGCGAAAGGCGGATCAGCGGCTGATCGAGTTGAGTATCATAATAGCCCAGCTCGTGCGTCTTGCTAGTCACGCAAATAAGGTTTGCCCGCAGATAGACTTCATCGTCGAACTCATTGGGCCGGCCGATGCCGAACACCGCTTGCCCCGGCCGCAGCCATGATCCGGAGAGCGCCGGAGCCAGAGAATTTGTGCTCACCAGAATAAGCTCGCTTTCAGCCAGCGCCTCCGGCGCCGAGCTCATCGCGGTGACGCGGACTTGCAACCTCTCGCTCGCCTTTTTCGCAAAGGCTTCTCGGTTTTCGCGACTCCTGCTGTAAACAAAAACCCGTTCGACGGGCCGCAGCGCCACCGCGGGCGTCAGCGCCGCCAGCGCCAACCTGCCGCTCCCGATCATCGCAGCCGTGCGCGCCTTTGGATCGGTGAACCGTTGGACCGCCAATCCTACCGTGGCGCTGATACGCAGATTGCTGAATGGATAGCCCATTAACGAAATCAGCTTGCCTGAGCTAACTTCGAACAAAAGCGCCATGCTTTTGCCGCCCGTCACGCTCACGCGCAAGCCGTTTTTATTTTGCGCCTCGAGCCCGCCCACCACCATGCGCATGCCGCGATCCATAAAACGCAGCGGCGCGACTTGCTTCACCTTGCCATCGGATTGCTCGCGAAATGTCTGATCGAGCACGCGCATAGCGCTCGGCAAATCCAACAGAGCCGAAACTTCAGAGCGCCTGAGCAAAAGCGTCATAGTCTGAGCTTAAAATGGTTAATTCTCCGAGCAAGCGTGCAACCGAGCGCCATCTAATAACGAACATCCCAAGAGATCAAGGAGCTTAAAAATTTATTCGCGGTGGGTTTGCGAGAGGATGCGTCGAAAAACACCAGGCTTGAGATGGCGCTGTCCGACCGCGACACGCTGCTTGTGAATCTAAACGGCGCCGTCAGGCGAAAATTCACGGAGCCGATTTTTCGGCGGCGTTAATGTCGGTGATCCAGACCGGGAAAACGGGACCGTGCCACCGGTTCGTTAAAGACCTTGGTGGCGGTCGCTTCCTTCGGCCTCATGCGCGCGGGCATGCACGGGCCGTCGGCAATCAACCGCCGTTCCTCGGTCAACGTCTGGGACGGAGGCGGCAATATCAATCCGCGGCTTTTGTACCGGTCGCTTTGCTTACTTGGCCAAAATCTTCTTGATCCGCTCGACGACTTCCGGCGGCTGCTCGATAACATCCTTGGCGATCTTGGTCAGCTCTTCGCCGCTCACCGCGGTGATCTCGAGCTTACTCTTGGCCGCGTCGGCAAGCAGCGCTGGATCGGCCATGCTTGTCATAAACGCTTCGCGTAGAATCTTGATTCGATCTGCGGAAATTCCCGGCGCCGTTACGACCAGCCAGCTACTCCCCTCGAGCGGGTGCTTCACTGCGCGCAGAAAACTCTACAGATACAAGCCCTGCAATTCATGGCTCAAAACACCGACCCCTTTGAACTCTCTCGACACATCGATGAGCAGCTCGACGGCCTGTATCACTTAGCTTCCCGACAAAACCGTGCGCAGAGGGGAAAACCCCTATTAACAGAGCCAAAGCTTGTGCCGGACAAACTGTCCTTCCAGCGTCCCAAAATCGACTCGGCTTGGAGACACTGGACCTTTACGAAAAAACAAAAACGTCAGCTATACGAAAGGCAACGACAAATTCGCACAAAACCTTCGGTCAGATTCTCTCATGACTCAACGAATCCTACCTCCGGTTAGATTCTTAGATGGCTTGACTGGGGGTCAGGCGCGAATGATTTTAAGACGTCTCGCCAGCAGGTCAGCGCTGATCACGCATCATTGCCAGCCGCAACGGACTGCTCCGAGAAGGCCGCTACGGACGCAACCCAAGCTCTTCGTCGATCAATTGAACGAAGCGTTCGAGCGGTTGCGCGCCGGGAAGAAACCGACCGTTGACAAAAAACGCCGGCGTGCCGGTGACACCGGCTTGCTTTCCCTCGTCTAAATCCTTTTGCACGGCTGCAGCGTATTTGGCGCTCGTGAGGCAGCTCTCGAAGGCTGCGCGATCCAGGCCGACCGTAACTGCGTAATTGCGTAAATCGGCTGGACTCCCATGCGGCGCATTGGCGTAGAGGGCATCGTGGTAAGGCCAAAATTTCCCCTGTTCACCGGCACAGCGCGCCGCCAGATGTTCTTGGCGTGCCTGTGGATGGAGTTCGTCGATGGGAAAATCTTTGTGAACGATTCGGAGCCGGCCTTGATAGCGCGCCAGCAATTGCGTGAAAATTTGCTGCTCTTCCTTGCAAAACGAACACTGAAAATCTTCGAATTTGACAATTGTTACCGGCGCATCGGCCGCGCCCCTGACGGGCGCGCCCTCAATATTGAGCTTGGCCCGGTAGATCGGCGGCGCTTTGAGAAGGACGTTGATGTCGGCTTTCGCTCGCAGCCGATTGATAAATAGGCTGCGTTGCGCAACCAGCTTTTGATTCTCGAGATGCGCACGGATGCGCTCGCGCAATTTCGGCTCGTCTTTGGGCAAACGATCTTTGTGCGTGCGGTAAAATACGTCGACTTCATCGTCACTCACCGGCGGGACTTTAGATATGACCTCGGCAGCGACCAACTCGCCGGCGCTCATGCCGCGGCGGGCCGCCTCTTTGGCGATCAATCGCTCGGCGATCAGCGCGTCGAGGCGCTGCCGCTGTAGTTGATAGATCTGCTCGCGCAGCAAGCCGACGCGCGCACCGATCGGCGCCTCGACCTCTTCGAGCGCGATGGTCTCGCCGTCCACTGTGGCGGCCGGTGTCGAAGGATCTTCGGCCAACAGCGGTGCCGCCGCAAAGATGCACAGCAATAGAACAAGGCCGATGGCGCGGCGTGACGGAATTGGTTTCATCCTTGCCTCCCCGACGGCATCCAAGGATCTCATGGAAACAAGTCTACTACGGTACTTCGAGCAAACGCAAAATTCGTCGGCCTTACCGAAAACTGTCCAACAATTTCCTTGCAAAACAGGGCAGCTCCCAAGCCGGTATGGACATTCGTCGACACTACCGCCAGGCTTGCCGAATTCTGTGGCGCGGCCTGTTCCAGAAAGTTCACGGGGGTCGTATGAAATTCCAGGACAGCATATCGAGGCTGTTCTATACCCCAGGAGAGCTGTTTCAGGGAACAAAACTTGCTTTTGTCGGATTGAAGCTCCGCTACGAGGGAGATGAGCTATTTACCTATGAACCGCAATAACGACTGGCCACTGGGCATCAAAGGTTGCGTGGGCATCATCGGCTGCGTGATGGGAATGGGCGTCATCTATTTCGGTTATGGAATCGGCACGGAGTCGCCCAAGAAGGACGCCGCCGCGGAGTCAGTCCCTCCGTCGCAGGCGCAGCGAAGTAAGCCGGTTTATGCGATGAACTTGGCATTGGGCAACATGGTTTACTTCGCCCGCGATCTTGGCTTTCTGGTTAAGAATACCAAGGGCGAAGCCGCGGACTCGACCAAGATCGCAGCGCGGATTGAAAGCCAGTTACACGGTGTTAGAGATTTGTACCGTCGGGAAATTATCGAGAAGCCCGCGCTCGCCGGAAGCCTCACTTTGGCTTTCAACATCGCTCCATCCGGTGAAGTGAGTCAAGTTCGAGAGATCTCGGCGCGTCTCCAAGACGGGCCGTTCAAAAGTGCCGTTGGTGCCGAAGTTTCAAAGTGGTCCTTCGCGCAGATTGTCATGGAAAATTTAAACGTGATCTGCACGCTGCTATTCGTGCATGAAGGCATGGACATCACGACGCTCGTGCGTTGGGAAAAATCTCTCGGCAACTTCCCTGACAAACTCGCGCTGGGTAGGTCCGGCGGATACGCCAGCCAAAACTCCGCCCCAATAAGCGCCGGCGTCAAAACGGTCGCGAATCCCGCGGTGAAACCAGTCGCCAGAGAATTTAAAGTCAAATACGCCGCTTCGCTGCGCAAGGAGCCAAATTTTTCGGCTGCTCCACTGACCACGCTCGCCGCCGGAACCAAAGTCACGGTTCTCCGCAAACAGGGCGACTGGCTCGAGATTCGCGCCGCCGGCAACGGCCCCATCGGTTTCATCCGCAAAGAATTTATCGCTCCCGTTGACGTCGCCCACAGATAGACTCTGACGACTTTCTATAGCGTTTGCTTTCCGTGGCGCCGGTTGCAAACGTTGCCGGCAACCGCGCGCGTTTTGGTTTTTTGCCGCCGCTGCAGCGGCCAGGGTCGGTTGTGGCGGCTGGGCCTAACCGATACAATGAGGCGGCGCCGTCCTTATGTCGCATTTCATTCGTCGACCTCCATGGGCGATTCCCGAACACGAGACCACGCCCGAATCAGTTTTTCTTGAGCGCCGCCGTCTACTCAAGGCCGCAGCTTTTGCTGGATTGGGGCTTGCTGGAACGTTGTCCGTAGCCTGCGGTCCGGCGAAAGATGCCGCGCGCATCGGCGCCCAGGAAAATCCCGCCGCGCCGGAACTCTATCCGGCGGCGCGCAATTCGCGTTTCACGCTGGATCGCCCCCTGACCGTCGAAGCCTACGCCGCGTCGTACAATAATTTTTACGAGTTCAGCGCTTTCAAAAGCCGCGTTTACAAAAAAGCCGCGCGCCTCACCACCTCGCCGTGGCAAATCGAAGTCGGCGGTCTGGTCGAAAGAGCGCGGATATTCGATATCGAGGAATTGGTCCGCGCGATGTCGCTGGAAGAACGGCTTTACCGCTTTCGCTGCGTTGAAGCCTGGGCGATGGCCGTGCCCTGGACCGGCTTTGCCTTGCTTGATTTGATTACAACCGTTCGGCCGCTATCGTCGGCAAGATACCTGCGCTTCGTAACCTTTATGAAACCGGATCTAGCGCCAAACCAGAGTCCGTCCTATGGTTCTTGGCCCTACACCGAAGGATTGACGATGGCGGAGGCGATGAATGAACTAACATTGCTTGCCACTGGCATCTACGGCCATCCTTTGCCCAAGCAACATGGCGCGCCGCTGCGCCTGGTAGTGCCGTGGAAATACGGCTTCAAGAGCATCAAGTCGATCGTCAAGATCGAATTTACCGCCGAGCAGCCGCGCACGTTTTGGAACAGCAACCGGCCTCAAGAATATGGCTTCGTTGCCAACGTCGATCCCGCCAAGCCGCACCCGCGCTGGTCTCAAGCAACAGAAAAGCTGATCGATAGCGGCGAGCGCCGCGCTACTTTGCCCTATAATGGTTACGGCGCATGGGTCGCGGACTTGTACGGTCATTAAATTGGCACTGGACGTAGGGGCGACCGGCCGGTCGCCCCTACAAGATTCGCTACGTTCCGATTTCAAGTCGCGAACAAATTGCTCGCGTCAAATCAGCTGCTTCAGCGCCTTGGAAAGAATTTCGACGTTATCCGCGCGTGCACCATGGCCCATCAAGCCGACGCGCCAGATTTTCCCCTTGAGCGGTCCGAGGCCGGCGCCGATCTCAATGTTGAAATCATCGTAGAGGCGCTGTCGGATTTTCGCATCGTCGGCGCCATCGGGAATTTTAACGGTGTTGATCATCGGGGCGCGGATCGCCGGCTCGTCAATAGCCGGCTCAATCTCAAGTTTGTGCATCTCACGAACAAAAGTTTTATGCACCTCACGGTGGCGCCTCCATGCTTGTTCCAAGCCTTCTTCGAGCACGATGCGCAGCGCTTCGTGCAAAGCATAGTTCATCGAGATCGGCGCGGTATGATGGTAGACCCGCTCGCTGCCCCAATATTTCTCGATCATCGACAAATCGAGGTACCAGCTCTGCACTTTGGTCTTTCGCCGGCGAACGATTTCCACCGCCCGCTCG
>JBLMXG010000062.1:0-7944 GCA_050257635.1 Chloroflexota bacterium | reverse complement strand
GGTTCGCCGCGTGGGACACCGCGTTCCACATGATTCCCTTCGCCTCGGTGGACCCGGATTTTGCGAAACACCAGCTCCTGCTTTTGTTGCGTGAGTGGTACATGCACCCGAACGGCCAGCTGCCCGCTTACGAATGGGCCTTCGGCGACGTCAACCCGCCGGTGCACGCCTGGGCGGCCTGGCGCGTTTACAAAGTCGAGATGAAGCGGCGCGGTCAAGGCGACAGAAAATTTCTCGAGCGGATTTTTCAAAAGCTCTTGCTGAACTTCACCTGGTGGGTAAATCGCAAGGACGCCGAAGGGCGCAACGTCTTTCAAGGCGGCTTTCTCGGCCTCGATAATATCGGCGTGTTCGATCGCAGCGCGCCGCTTCCCACCGGCGGACACTTGGAGCAGTCCGACGCAACGAGCTGGATGGGCATGTATTGCCTCAATATGCTCGCCATCGCCCTGGAGCTTGCCAAGGGAAACTCTGTGTACGAGGATGTCGCCAGCAAATTTTTTGAGCACTTCGTTTACATCTGCGAAGCGATGAACAACCTGGGTGGCCAGCAGATTGAGCTCTGGGATCGCCACGACGGTTTTTACTACGACGTGCTGCACCACGATAACGGCGCCAATATGCCGCTCAAAGTCCGCTCCATGGTCGGGCTGATCCCGCTCTTCGCCGTGGAAACTTTGGACCCGGAAACCGTTGACAAGCTTCCCGGCTTCAAGCGCCGGCTGCAGTGGTTCATCGAGAACCGGCCACGCTTGAGCGAACATATCGAAACCGAGGCCACCGACGACGGCCCCCGCCGCTTCTTGTCGCTGGTCAATCGCGACCGGCTCAAACAGGTGCTGCGTTACATGCTCGATGAAAACGAGTTCTTATCGTCCTATGGGGTTCGCGCGCTGTCGCGCTATCACCTCGATCACCCTTACGAGATGCGCGTCAATGGCTCGGTCTACCGGGTCGACTACGAGCCCGCCGAATCGAGCACCGGTCTTTTCGGCGGCAATTCCAATTGGCGCGGGCCAATTTGGTTTCCAGTCAATTATTTGCTCATCGAATCGCTGCAAAAATTTCATTTCTTCCTCGGCGACCAGTACAAGATCGAGTGCCCGACCGGCTCGGGCTCCGAGTTCAACCTGTGGCAGATCGCCGGCGAGATCTCCCAGCGGCTAACGCGCATCTTCGTGCGCGACGAAAACGGCCGGCGGCCGGTCTTCGGCGGCAAGGAAAAATTCCAACAGGATCCCTACTGGCGCGATCTGATTTCGTTCCCTGAATATTTCCACGGCGACAACGGCGCCGGCATCGGCGCCAGCCATCAAACCGGTTGGACCGCGCTGGTGGCCAAGCTGATCCAGCAATACGGCGAATAGCCAGATTCTCTCTGCAACTATTGGCACCGCCACGCCATCTAATTTCCAGGCGGAAAGAATCAGTCGGTTAATTACCGGCCCATCCTGCTCGGAATTTTCTTATACTCGAGGTGCACGCATGGACTACGATTTGCTCGTCATCGGCGGCGGCACTGCCGGCCTCAACGCAGCCAAAGCCGCCCATTCCCTCAGCGCCAAGGTTGCCGTTATCGAAGCGGAAAATTTTGCCGGCACCTGTCTGAACCGCGGCTGAATACCGAAAAAGGTGCTGGTGAGCACCGTCGAACTGCTGACCCGGGCGCGCCGCGGCAACGTTCTCGGTCTGCGCGGCACAGAGAGCTTGAGCCTCGATTGGCCCGCGCTGATCGCACGCAAAGACGATATCGTCACGCGTTGGTCCGACGGCAAAAATGCCACTCCCGCCAGACTCGGCATCCCCGTGCTGCAAGGTCTCGGCGCCTTCGCTGGGCCGCATGAAGTCAAGGTCGATGGCCGGAACTATTCGGCGGAGAAGATCGTTATCGCCACAGGATCGACGCCGGCGCGTCCAGCAATTCCGGGCAGCGAATTTGGCATCACCAGCGACCAGTTGATTCATCTCGAACGACAGCCGGCTCGGCTGGTCGTCATCGGCGGCGGTTTTATTGGGCTCGAGTTCGGCTTCGCGCTGGCTCGGGCCGGAACCAAAGTGACCATCTTGCAATCTGGTCCGCAGATCGCGCCCGCCCTTGACGCAGAAATTCGGGAGCTGTTGCTTAAATCCGCCGAAGAAGCTGACCTAGTGATCCGCACCGGAGTGAACGTGACGGGCATCGGCAGCGACAAAACCGTTAGTTGCGATATTGCTGGCCAGGCGGAACGATTCTCCGCGGATGAAGTCCTGCTCGCCACCGGCCGGCCGTCGAACGTTGAGCGCTTGAGGCCGGAGTTTGCCGGCATCGAACTAGAACAAAACGTGGTGAAGGTCAACGACTATTTGCAATCGGTCAGCGCCCCCCATATCTACGCCGTCGGCGACGCCGCCGGCAAGCGTCAGCATTCCCCGGTCGCCTGGTACGAAGGACCGCTCGCTGTGCACAACGCGCTCCGCGGTAACGAGCGCAAGATCGACTTCAGTGTTTTCCCCACTGCGATTTTTACAATCCCTGCCATCGGCCAAGTCGGTTTGACCGAAACCGAAGCGCGCCAGCGTGGATTCGACATCAGGATCAGCAAGCTCTCCTATGATAGTAATCCGGCAGCGGGCGTGCGCAACGAGACCGACGGCATGGTCAAGGTCGTTTATGAAGCCGGCACCGAGCGAATTTTGGGCGTGCAGGTGATCGGAGCGCACGCCGAAGATATCGTGCAGATCGCCGCCGTGGCGATCAAAGGCGGCTTGAAGAAGTCCGAGTTCGGCGCCATGCACTATGTTTTTCCTACCCTCGGCGGCGCGCTCTTTGATACCATGGCAGGATGACGGTTTTCTCCAACATGAACGATACCATCGACGATCGTTTTAAAACCTTGCTGCCGGCGCTCGCGCTCGCCCTCGCCACTGTCGCGTTCATTATCGCCAAGACGGGGCGGGACACGCTGTTCTTTCAAGGCAGTGGCGGCTTGCTGCAGTTGCCGCTCATCTACATAAACATCGGCGCCGCGGCGCTACCGCTTGCGCTGATTTTCGTCAAGGTCATGAAACTGTGGGGCGCCAGGCCGGCACGCCTCGTTGTCCTCACCGTTGCCGGCGCCGTGATGGCCGCGGCGGCCCCATTTCTGCAGCCCGGCGACAATGTTTTGATGCTTGTGATTTTCATGTTCATTCCGGCCGTTTTCGGCTTGCTCTTCGCCAGCCTTTGGCTGCTCTCCGCGGATATTTTCGAGCAGACGGAAAAGAGGGCCGCAGCGCGAGCCTTCAGCAGGATCGGCGCGGCCACCCTGGCGGGCGGCATGACCGGCGGGTTGATTTCAAAAGCGCTAGCGCCCTACCTCGAAGCCAAGTGGCTTATCTTGCTCGCCGCCGCGATCCTCTTTGGCGTCGTCGTCCTGGTGCATTACATTCACACCCGTTTTCCGATCAACTTAGCGGCTAAAAAAACCGACGGGCGGAAGCAGCCGGGCTTTTTCGCGCCGATAAAAAATCATTACGCGCTCACGCTGTTGTTCATTTCCATGACTGGCGCGCTGGCAGGTTTGCTGATCGACTTTCAATTTTACGCAGCCGCCACCGGCGCAAGCATGGGGGCTAAGGGCAACGCCAACTTCTTTGCCAATTTTTATATCCTGTTGAATTTTAGCTCGCTTTTGTTGCAACTTTTCGCTACTCCAAAAATCCAGGACAAAATCGGCCTGCGCGGCGGTTTGATGGTCTTGCCCTTTGCTCTGATCGGCGGCGCAACTTTCGCCACTGCGGCAGCTACAGCGCTCAGCCGCTCGGTTCTCCGCGTCACCGAAGGGGGTTTGCGCTCTTCGGTGCATCGCTCGATCTGGGAACAGGCTTTCATCCCGGTCGACTCTGCCGATCGATCTTCGGTAAAAATCGTCGTCGATGGCGTTGCCGCACGGATCGCAGAAGCGCTCGGCGCACTGGCGATTCTCCTCTGGCTCAAACAGGCGGTTCCCGCCGGCGTGATTACCATGCCGCTTGACACCCGCTGGATATCCTGGGTCATTCTCGCCACAGTCGCATCGTGGTTGCTGATCACGCAAAAACTCAAAGTGCAGGTCAAACGAGACGACGCGCGCCAGGATGTGTTGCAAGACATCGAGTGTGAGCGATTTCCCGACCAGTGTCCCTGCACTACCGAGCTCGGAAAAGGGGTTGTGTGAAGATGTGATTTCAGGGTGCTTATCGGGATCGTCTTGCTTGCCATGCGCTGTTTAGAGTGCTGTAATCGAATCAATCCCATCGATGCCAAAGCACTTTGCCGGAGTGCGACCTTGTGAATGCACAACCCTCCACTAGCCTGGTCTATCGCCACAACCGCGTCACCCGCTCGACCCACTGGATCAACGCGCTGGCGCTGATGATCATGTTTATGAGCGGCCTGCAGATCTTCAATGCTCATCCGAATCTCTATTGGGGTAACACTTCTGAGCCCGAGCGCGCGTTTTTTTCCATCGGCGCCGCCGGCGATGACGGCGACCTGCTAGGCTATGTCCGACTCTACGGCAAACAGATCGACACCACCGGTTATCTCGGCGTTCAACAAGGCGTGTTTGGCCCCACAGCCCGCGCCTTTCCCAGCTGGCTGACTGTTCCCGGCTATTATTCCCTCGCCGACGCGCGCCGCTGGCATTTTTTTTTCGGCTGGCTGTTTGCGCTCAACGGCCTGCTCTATGTCATCTACAATCTCGCGATTGGCCATCTGCGCAAATTCTTTTTTACCGTAAGCGACGCGAAGAGGATCCCGGCGATGATCGCCTATTACTTGCATTTGCAAACGCAGTCACCGCAGCAAGGCGAATATAACCCGCTGCAGAAAATGGCCTACACCAGCGTGTTCGTCATTCTTACGCCGGTGATCCTCTTGAGCGGTATGGCAATGTCGCCGCAATTGGATGTCGCGTTTCACTGGCTGCCGGCGCTATTCGGCGGTCGGCAATCTGCGCGCGCGGTTCATTTCATCCTCGCTTTCGGTTTTCTGTTTTTTGTCTTCGGCCACGTGTTCATGGTTCTGACCCAGGGAGTTTTCAATAATATGCGCTCCATGACCACCGGCTGGTATCGCGAAAAAACGCTGCCGGCAATGGAATCGGCGCCCGCCCCGGTCGGATCCGTCGGCGCGGCCGAGGAAGAAGCTGCGCTGAAGCTGGTCGCGAAACCCATGGTTCTACCGAAGCAGGCGGATCCGACGGAAGCACCCGCCCCGGTATCCAATGAAACGCCGGCGGTGGCGCTTGCTGCTGCCGAGAAGGGAGCGAATAAGGATGCCGAAGAAGACAAATCCTGAGTTATCGCGGCGCAGGTTGATTCTTGGCACCATGAATGGCGTGGCCCTCTTCACTTTGAGTGGTTGCCAGAAGGTTTTTGACAGTTTCAGCCAAAACGAAACCATGCGGGCGATTTTGACATCCGCCGAGAGCGCCAATCGACGCGTGCAGCGCGCGCTGGCGGGCAGGAACAAACTCGCCCAGGAATTTTCCGAGAAGGATATCTCGCCGATCTTTCGCCCCAACGGCAACCCGCCGCCGATCACCCTGGACTATGCCGAGGATGCAAAGCAGAACTGGTCGAAATGGCGCCTCGAAGTCGGTGGTCTGGTGCGCCGGCCGGCGCGCTTTTCGCTCGCCGAGCTAAAGTCCATGCCTTCGCGCACCCAGATCACGCGCCATGATTGCGTCGAAGGCTGGAGCGTCATCGGTAAGTGGAAGGGCGTACGGTTGGAAGAGATCATGAAAATAGTTCAACCCACCGATGAGGCCCGCTATGTGGTGTTTCGCTGCATGGACACCGACGGTGACGGCAACGCTTATTTCGAAAGCATCGATCTCGTCGACGCCGTCCATCCGCAAACGATCCTCGCCTATGGACTCAACGATCGCTCGTTGCCGGTCGATAACGGCGCCCCGCTGCGTCTGCGTATCGAGAATCAGCTGGGCTACAAACACGCGAAATATATCCGCGCTCTAGAATTCGTCGCCGACTTGAAAAAAATCGGCCAAGGCAAAGGCGGCTACTGGGAAGATCAAGGCTATGAGTGGTACGCGGGAATCTGACCTCGCGTTGCCACAATTATCCGTGTTTGGTCCGCCGATCTTTTTCACGCACCGCGTTGGCAAGACGCCAGGGCTTGCGCTATGCATGGGATATGCGTATCTGCTCTCTGCTCCCCGGCGCAACTGAAATCGCTTATTTGCTTGGACTCGGCGATCACATCGTCGGCGTCACTCATGAATGCGATTACCCGCCCGATGCCAAGCAAAAGCCGATCGTCGTGCGCAGCGCCATCGACCCCAACCTCATGTCGAGCGAAGAGATCGACCGCAAGGTCGGCGTGCTGCTTCAGGCCGGCAAGGGTCTTTACAGCATCGACGAGCAGGGCTTCAGGGAGGCCGCGCCCGATATTATCCTCACCCAAGGGTTGTGCGAGGTTTGCGCGCTGGACTACAACGAAGTCGCCAAGGCGGCGCAAGCACTGCCGCGCGCGCCGTTGATATTATCGCTCAACCCCCGCTCTCTGAGAGACATCCTGGATGATATCGCGCAAGTCGGCGCCGCTACCCAACGGGCAAGCGCCGCGAAGGAAATCATCGCGGCGCTGCGCCGTCGGATTGACGCCGTCGGCGTCCGCGAGCCGCGCTATCGTCCCCGCGTTGTCTGCCTCGAATGGTTCGATCCGCTTTACGTCGCCGGCCATTGGGTCCCTGAAATCGTTGCGCTCGCCGGCGGCTTCGACGTTCTGGGCCGCCCGGGTGAGCCTTCGTTCAAAGTCGAGTGGCGCGCAGTAAGGGAGGCACAGCCCGATGTGATCCTGCTCACCCCCTGCGGCTTCGACCTGCGCCGCACGGTTAGAGAGTCGGCGCCGCTCCGGCGTCTCGACGGCTGGGACAATTTGCCCGCAGTGAAAAGCGGCAACGTTTATGCGCTAAACGGTAATGCCTATTTCAGCCGACCCGGGCCGCGTTTGGTAAATGGATTGGAAATTTTGGCGCGGATCCTTCACGCCGACGATGCCGATCGGATTGCGCCACCAACCGACGCTGTGCGGCTTAACTAGCGCCCCTCGCCAACTGACAGTGGAGTTGCGTAATGCAAACACGAGCCTTTTGTCATCACCTCCGAATTACCTTGACCGCTTTGCCAAGATCGTTGACCGATGCGCTGAGGTGGTGATAGCGTTGAACGATTAGTTCAGGTAAAGAGGAGACCGCATCATGGGTAAGAGTATCGTCGTGACCGGCGGCGCTGGCGGCATTTGCTCGGAAATTTGCCGTGGCTTGGCCGCCGACGGCTTGGGCGTCGTCGTTGCCGACTACGCCAAAGAAGCGGCGGAAAATGTCGCCGCTGAAATCCGTAGCACCAAGGGCGAGGCCATCGCCGTGCAGGTCGATGTCGGCGATCCGGCGAGCGTCCAGGCGATGATGAATCAAGCGATCGCCAAGTATGGCCAAGTGGATTACGCCTTTTGCGGCGCTGGAATCATGGACCGCATCCCCGTCGTCGATATGCCCGCAGAAGTCTGGGATCGGTTGATGCGGATCAATTTGAAGGGAGTGTTTCTCTGCGCCCAGGCGGCGGCCAAACACATGATCCCGCGAAAGGAAGGGCGGATTCTAAGCATCGCTTCGGGCCGCGGCGTGGCTGGCGCACCGCGCTCAGCCCACTATGCAGCATCCAAAGCCGGAGTCATTGCCTTCACCAAATCTCTGGCAGTCGAGCTCGCCCCAGATAATATTACAGTTAACTGCGTCTGTCCCGGCGCGACGGACACGCCGATGTCCCGCATCGGTTTTACCCCGGACCAATTCAAAAAACGCGAGGAGATCCCGCCGTTGATGGATGGCCTCACGCATAAGTTCGAAATCGTCGGCCTGGTGCGTTACCTGCTTTCCGACGCGACGAAATTTGTCACTGGGCAGACTTTCTTTTTGCGCA
>JBLMXG010000061.1:0-2930 GCA_050257635.1 Chloroflexota bacterium | reverse complement strand
TTTTGTTCGGATAGTTAATCCGGGTATTCGTGGCGAAAACCAGCGACGACCAAATTCTCCGCCGGGAAAGAAATCCCCCTTTCATTCCCCTTTGGCAAAAGGGGAAAGAGGGGAATTTGCCTGCCGTAACTGACAATCAATGCAACTTCCAAGATCTTTTCTGGCTACTCCTTCGTGATACCGTGCGCGCGGTAAACTTCGGCCCAAGCCCCGTTCATGAGCTTCTCCATAATTGAGGGAAGCGCCGCCATGCCGACGCGCACCTGCCCCATGCTGTCGCGGTCGCGAATCGTGACTTTCTCGTCAGCGGACGCTTTGTCGTCGCCCACGGTCTGGACGTCGACGGTCACGCAGAAAGGCGTGCCGACCTCGTCCTGGCGCCGATAGAGGCGGCCGATGGAGGCCGTGTCGTCGTAGACGGCGTGCCAGCGCTTGCGCAGGTCAGCGCACAGCCGATGCGCGGTCTCGACAATGCGCGAATTTTTCTTGAGCAGCGGCAGCACGGCGATCTTGATCGGCGCCAGCTCGGGATGGAAATTCAGCACGACGCGCTTCTCGCCTTTGACCTCTTCTTCCCTGTAAGCGTCGACCAGAAATGCCAGCGTGCCGCGGTCGGCGCCGGCCGACGGCTCGATGACGTAGGGAACGATTTTTTGCTTGCTCTCCTCGTCGAAGTATTCCAGCGCCTTGCCGCTGAACTGGGCATGCTGCCTGAGATCGAAGTCGGTGCGGTTGGCGATGCCTTCCAGCTCGCTCCAGCCCATGGGAAAAAGGTACTCGATATCCGCGGTGCGCTTGGCATAGTGCGCCAGCTCGTCCGGTTCATGCTCGCGCAGGCGGAGATTTTCTTTGCGCAGGCCGTATTTCGGATACCAGGCAAACCGCTCGTCGATCCAGTGCTGATGCCACTCTTCGTCGGTGCCGGGCATGACGAAGAATTCGATCTCCATCTGCTCGAACTCGCGCGTGCGGAAGGTGAAATTGCCGGGCGTGATCTCGTTGCGGAACGCTTTGCCGATCTGGGCGATGCCGAAGGGCAGCTTCATGCGCATGGCCTGGAGCACGTTGTCGAAGTTGACGAAGATGCCCTGAGCGGTTTCCGGACGGAGGTAGGTCACCGCAGCATCGTCTTCCACCGGTCCCATGAAAGTCTTGAACATCAAATTGAACTGGCGCGGCAAAGTGAGCTCGCCCTTGCCGCAGGCCGGGCAAAGAGAGCGCCTTTGGTGGCAGTGCTTGCACGCCTCGCCGCCGGGGATGGTGAACTTGTTTCCCTTGGTCGCCTCGCAGAAGTGCACCCAGGCTTCGTCCTCGAGCTTGTCCGCGCGAAAGCGCCGCTTGCAGAGCCGGCAATCCACCATCGGATCGGTGAAGTGATCGAGATGGCCGCTGGCCCGCCATACGCGCGGATGCATGAGGATCGATGAATCGAGCCCCACCATGTCGGCGCGGTTCTGCACCGAATCGCGCCACCAGGCGCGCTTGACGTTGTTTTTGAGCTCCACGCCGAGCGGGCCGTAATCCCAACACGATCCCGTCCCGCCGTAAATCTCGCTCGACTGAAAAATAAAGCCGCGCCGCTTGCACAGCGACACGATCTTCTCCATGTCCACCATCAAAGAGTCCTATCTATGCGCGAATTCTAACAATGTAATGGATAGGTATGGGAGAGTCAAAACGATGTGCGACGAAGGCCCAGGAGGTACGGACAAGCGCGATATGTGGTGGTCTCGATACGCCTCATAACCCAACAAGCCTGTTTACCGGCAGAGTGACAAGGTCAGGATGTCGCTGCGGATTTATGAATGCGGATGATCAGCGGCACGTTAAACATCGGAAGAAAGATCGGTGAATCGCCGCAGTTCAAGCACTCGTCTCCACGGCTCAGAAACCACAGAGCAGCCTCGTAGCTATCGATTGAATTGACCGCGTCGCTATCGTTAATCCAGTAATGGTCATAATTGGGTCGCAGCCGCTCATATCTCAATGCCGTAGGACCAAATCGCGCTGCGAGCGCTCTCGACAGCCTCACGGGCAAAATGCTAGCGAGCCTGAATGCATTCGAGGATCTGACGGATATACTTGCCTTTATCAATTTGCCCAAAAAGTTGAGATCGGAATACGGCCGGACTTCGTACCCCTCAGCGGCCCAAGACGGGACATTCCAAGCCGGAAATAAAAAAATCACACCTTTATCACGTGATACGCGGCGCATTTCGCGGAATGCCTGTTCGGGATTAGGCACATGCTCAAATACCCAGATCGACCAGACTCCGTCAAACGACTCATCGGGGAACGGCAACGCGGTCGCGGTGCCCACGACAAACTTCTTATGATAAAAACGCGCGACGCTGGGAGAAATGTCGAGGCCAACGTAATTCTCCGCGACATCCTGGAGATACCCGCGCCCGGAACCGATTTCGAGGACGGGTTTCTTGGCTAAACTGAAGCGGTCGACGAATTCGGAAACCTTCTCGACGATTCTAAAATCTTTAGCGGCCTGCTCGGCGGTTTCCTGGTACCTCCGATCATAGTCGGTCTCAACCGGGGCAGGATTGTCTGCCGGTTTCCTATAGATATCAGTGTAATATTTGCGCGCGGCTGCCAGCTCAACAGGACTCAGTGGGGAATCCGTACTGTGGGGAAAATTCGCCGCCCACAGAACCAACATGAGGAGCACGATTGCAGAAATAACGCGCGCAAGCGCGATCAAATAGCGTCTTGTCATTTTACTGATAACTCGACTCCGACAGCGACGAGTTGTCCGCGGCCTGCCGATCTGCGCGTTAACGCATTAAATTGGGAACCTTATCCGACCGAAGGTTAATTAACTTTCAACTCGCCATGCCAGAGCGCCGCAAAGACGTTGTCCGTGGAAATCTGATGAATCTTCCGCCGTCCGCCAAGTGGCAATCCCCATCACATGTCCT
>JBLMXG010000060.1:0-19120 GCA_050257635.1 Chloroflexota bacterium | reverse complement strand
ACATTCGCAAGCTCATACCGCTGGAAAAAGAGGGCGTCGAGGGTGTGATTGTGGGAAAGGCGCTGTACGCCGGGGCGTTCAAGCTGAGGGATGCAGTTAACGCCTCGAGCTGAGGCGGGATTAAACCCGGATTCCGCAGTTGGAATCGAGACCAAGAGCGAGGAGCAAACCTTCCGTAGGGAAGACAATGGGCTTGTGCCTCTGAGCCGACTCCGATCGTCGGTGCTTTACGGAGAAATCTTATCCTTACTGCAGCGGAGTACGAAAAAGTGAAAACGACTTTGAAACCGCACGGTTGGGTGTCTTCCCTACTCCAGGCTCGCTCCTCGCTCACCCTGGACTGCAAGTTCGACTGCGGAATTCGGATTAAATCTAGCAGGCTACCGGACCGAACGTCACATGAACTCGAATGCATAAGAACGACATTTCATCGCGCTAAGAACTGATCAATATTTAATTTTTATGAATTGAACGATCTTTTCAGTGATCTTGCTGCAGGTCTCAGCGATCCCACCGCCGAAGATACGGCTCTTTATTTCCTCCCTCAAAGATCGAGTCCGCCAGCTCTTTAGGTCGATGCCCTACGTGTTCAAAGTGTGATGATGTAAATCTACTAAGAATGTCATGCGGCAATGTAAAAATTAAAGGATCAATAGGTCGACCAGCTGTTTCATGGCCGCACTTCATAGCATGCGGCAGCCCGCGCGGAGAATCGCCGCCAGTCCCGCGTGCCCCGATCGCTCCATCAGCCACGGGAAGGCATGCAGACGACGGGGACAATCGGGCATTTGGCATTTCGGCGGAAAGATGAGTATATAAAAAAGATGGAAACCAACAGCCCAGACAAAACCTCGAAGCGGCCGCCGCTGTCGCTCCCTTTTTACTACGGCTGGCTTGTTATATCGCTTTGTTTTTTAACCACTTTGACCAGTGCCGGTGTGCGCTCATCGCCGTCGGTGTTGATTAAGCCGCTGGAAGCGGAATTCGGTTGGAGCCGAACGCTGATCGCCTCGGCTGTCAGCATGAATCTATTACTGTTCGGCATTGCTGCGCCGATCACGGGTTTTTTGATCGATCGCCTCGGCCCGCGAAAAGTTATGCTGGGCAGCTTGACGCTGCTAATCATAGGGGTCAGCGGCACCATCGTCATGACCCAATTTTGGCAGTTTTTTTTAGTGTGGGGCGTCATCGTGGGGGTGGGCGCCGGCGGCGTGGGCTCGGTGTTGACCGCGACCGTGGGTAATCGCTGGTTCGTCGCCAAGCGTGGCCTCGCCCTGGGCATTCTCGGCAGCGCCAGCTCGACCGGCCAAATCATATTTCTTCCTCTATTCATGGCGATGATCACCTATGCCGGCTGGCGCTTGGGTTCGATGGCGTTGATCGTTGTCGCCATATTTTTGCTGCCCTTGATATTCCTGTTCATGCGCGACGACCCCTCCGAGGTGGGGTTGGAGCCGTACGGCGCAGGAGATCCGAAGGCAGCGACGTCGGGGACGACCTCGCTGCGCGGAATGTCGGCAAAAAATGCGACGATCAATGCTAAAGAGATAATCGGCCATCCCACCTTCTGGTTATTGGCCGGAAGTTTCTTTGTTTGCGGCGGCACTGCCAATGGCCTGATCGGCACACACCTGATTCCGCACGAAATCGAAATCGGGATTCCGCAAATTGCTGCCGCCTCTCTGCTCGGCATCATGGGTGGGTTGAATATGGTCGGAACGATATTTTCCGGTTGGATGGTCGATCGCGTGAGACCGCAGCGCTGGCTCGCGCTGGTTTTCTTGCTCCGCGGTACATCACTCTTGATTTTGCCGTTTGTCAAAACCTTTAGCGGCTTGGTGTTCTTTGCCATTATCTATGGCCTCGACTGGTTCGCTACTGTGCCGCCGACCATGACGATTACCGCCGATACCTTTGGCAAACAAAACGTCGGCAAAGTCTACGGCTGGATTTTTATGTCGCATCAGATCGGCGCGGCGATCATGGCGTCGACTGCGGGCGCAATCCGCACCTGGATGGGTGATTACCAGTTCGCATTTCTTTCCGGCGGCGTGATCGCCATGATCGCGGCCGGTTTGGCGATGCAGATCAAAACCAAGCCTCGCGAAGCGATCAGCCCGCCGCCGGTGGGAGTGCAGCCTGCAGGAGCTTGAATCGATGTTTCCAGTTCCTCGTTTTTGGCTCCGAGTTATTCGACCGTCATCGGCAGATGGAGATTAGCAAGCGGAGGCCAGGAACTTTTCGTCAATCCGAGTCGGTGAAATTCGACACTCGCCACTTGTCGGCCTCGCGGCGCGCGGTGATCAGCCATTTCCTGGTGAACGATGTACCGTCGTCGGATTGAATCGTGCCCTCATAGAGGAACATGACCCGCTCGGGGCTCTCTTTCTTTTCCAGCAGTTTATAATTAATGCGCGGCTTGTGCGTCGAAGCGTCGATCTTTTGGCCGGCGGTGAGACGCAGCTCTTCGTTCACTTTGTGCAGCGCGACACTGACCGCCAGTGCCTTTGCCTTGGCGAGATCGATGTTGACGTAATATTGGTCGACGAATTCTTCGACCACGCCCTGCGCTGAATTGAGGTCATGGCCGCAGGCGCCAAGGGAAATCGTCAGCAGCGATACGGCAACGATCATTTGGCAGAACGGTCTGGGATGTTTCATAGGTTTATTTAATGAACATGGTCCATGAGCCAATCCAGGGCTTCTTCGACGGCTTGCTGCATGACCGCCGGATTGGAGAAGCGGTGGTCGGTGTCTTTGAGGATCGATAAGCGCTTCGAGTTGGCCAGGCAGGCGCTCAGCTCGTAGGCTTCCTCGACCGGCACCACCTCATCGGCATCGCCGTGGAGGATCAAGACCGGACAGCTGACATTACGCGCCGCCGCCGGTACGTTCAGCCGGTCAAGATCGTCGAGCAGGGAAACATTCAAACGCTGGCCATGGTAGGAGATAAAGCCGCGCTCGCGCCACTCCTGCAGCTGCGAAGCGGTCAATATGCGGCGCGGAAATTTTTCCGGATGGAGCGGCGCGGCGACGGTGACCAAGCCGGCAACCTTGGGTTCTTGAGCGGCGAACAGCAACGCGACCGTGCCGCCCATGCTCGACCCGAGAATCGCGGTCTTCCCCGGCCGGTGGCTTTGGATCAAGGCGTAGGCCGCCTGCAAATCGTCAACCTCGCCGCTGTAGGTGATCTCTTCAAACTTGCCGCTCGACTCGCCGACATAAGAGAAATCGAAGCGCAGGGTCAAAACACCGCTTTGCGCGAGCTGGCGACCCAAAAAGACGAGTTTTTCGCTATTCTTGTCCGACTCCATGCCGTGGCAGAGGATGACCGCGCCGCCGGTGTCTCCCGCCGACGGATGGTGAATCACGCCGCTCAGCGTGTTGCCGCGGCGATTGCCAAAGCTGATATTTTCTTCCCGCACGATTCTTTGCCCGCTGCAATTGTACGCATAACATTTCTGTGCGGGCGCGGAAAGCAGAGCTAGGACATTTCGTTATTTAGCCCGGCATGGTATTCTCTTCACTCGGGGACGAAATTCATGGACGCGCTGATTCGACAATACGCTGAGCATTTGCACGGCGAGCGTAACGTTTCGCCGCACACGCTGCGGAACTATTTGAGCGATCTGGCGCAGTTCGCCATTTTTCTGCGCGAGCGCGAGCTCTGTCTCAAACCGAGCGGTGACATCGACCCGAGCGAGATCGACGTGCATGTCGTCCGCGCCTTTCTCGCCGCGCTGGCAAAGGATCGGAAAAAAAATTCCATCGGAAGAAAAGTCGCCGCGTTGAAAAGTTTTTTCCGTTATCTGATCAGCCTGCGAAAGCTCGATCGAGACCCGCTGCTGCTGATTCATTCGCCCAAGCGAGAAAAGCCGTTGCCGGCGTTTCTTTCCGTCGACGATGTTTTTCAGCTTTTGGGCAGCATCAAAATCGACAACGGGCTCGACATCCGCGACCGCGCGGTGTTGGAGGTTTTTTATTCGACCGGCATACGGGTGAGCGAGCTCGTCGGTTTGAATTGGGCCGACGTGGATTTCCAGCTGGGAATCATTCGCGTGGTCGGCAAAGGTTCGAAAGAACGCATCGTGCCGATCGGTGAGATCGCCTTACAAGCGTTGCGTGAGTGTGGTCAGGAGCAGCGCCAGAAATGGCGGTTGAGCGCCAGGGGGGAAACGCCAGTTTTCTTGAACAACCGCGGCCAACGGATAACCACGCGGAGCGTAGCGCGCATCGTAGCAAAACATCTGAAACAGGCCGGCATCCACGTCAAGATGGGACCCCATGGCCTCCGCCATAGCTTCGCCACACACTTGCTCAACAGCGGCGCCGACCTCCGCGCGATCCAGGAATTGCTCGGCCACGCCAGTTTATCGACCACACAAAGATATACCCATTTGAACCTCGACGCGTTGACTGCAGTTTATGACAAGGCGCATCCTAGAGCGTAGGGAAGGCATGAGGCGAGAGGCGACAGGCGTGAGGAAGACAAGGACAGCGAGGATGACTTTGGTTGCTCATGCCTCATGCCTCGTGCCTCGCGCCGGGGAATTCGACGATGTTTGAAGGGACGACCATATTGGCGATCCGGCACGGCGGCAAAGTTGTCGTCGTGGGCGATGGGCAGGTGAGTTTGGGCCAGACCGTGATGAAACGGAGCGCGCGTAAGGTGCGCAAGCTGCATCACGACAAAGTCATCGCCGGCTTTGCCGGTGCGACAGCGGATGCGTTCACGCTGTTTGAAAAATTCGAAGCCAAGCTGGAGCAGTTCAACGGCAACCTCAAGCGGGCTGCAGTGGACTTGGCCAAGGACTGGCGCACCGATCGGGTGCTGCGCCGGCTCGAAGCGCTGATGGTGATCGCCGACATCAACGATCTATTGGTGATCTCCGGCGCGGGCGACGTGATCGAGCCGGACGACGGCGTGATCGCCATCGGTTCGGGTGGAAATTACGCATTGGCCGCCGCGCGCGTCCTCGTCAAGCACACGCAGCTGGATGCCCGGATCATCGCGGAGGAAGCGATGCGTGTCGCCGCCGATATCTGCGTTTACACCAACGACCAGCTTACCTTCGAAGAGTTGCCCTAGGGGGCGGCCGTTTACGGCCGTTTTGACTCGGAACTCGCGCTGCCGCGGCTCAGTTTCCGATGCCCGCGCGCGCTGCGGCAGCAAGTTCCGGTGCGGCTCCAACCCGCCGAAAATCCGGATTTTTTTTAGCAAACGTGCCCTTGTCGCGGGCGCACGAATGATTGCATTTCCTGCGGAAATTGTTAGGAGTGATTATTCCAATGAACGATGAGACTACCACGGCTTTACCCGACCCGGGCATGGCTCCCGCACCTGTCATGACACCGCGGGAAATCGTCTCCGAACTCGACCGATATATCGTCGGGCAGAAGGACGCAAAACGCGCGGTGGCGATCGCCCTGCGCAATCGCTGGCGCCGCCAACTGGTGCCCGAGGACTTGCGTGAAGAGATCGCGCCCAAGAATATCATCATGATCGGCCCGACGGGGGTCGGCAAGACTGAAATCTCGCGCCGCCTGGCGAAATTGGCCCAGGCGCCGTTCATCAAGGTCGAGGCATCCAAGTTCACCGAGGTGGGTTACGTCGGCCGCGATGTCGAGTCGATCATCCGCGACTTGACCGATCTGGCCGTCAATATGGTGAAAGAGGAAGAGAAGCAAAAAGTCGAAATCAAAGCGCGCGAGGTCGCCGAAGAGCGGGTGCTCGATTTGCTTTTGCCGGCCAGCTCCGGCGATGAGGCGGAGGGTGAAGCGGTGGACGCGGTGCGTCTGCATTCGACCCGGGAGAAGCTCAAACGGATGCTCCGCGAAGGCAAGCTCGACGATCGCTTCGTCGACGTGGAGATCACTCAATCGGCGATGCCAATGATCGAGGTGCTGACGCCGCAAGGCATGGAAGGCATGGAATTCAATCTGAAAGAAATGTTTTCCAACATGCTGCCGAAAAAGACCAAGAAAAAAACCGTGAAGATTCCCGAGGCGCTGGAAATTTTGACCCAGGAGGAAGCCGGCCGGCTGGTGGATATGGATACTGTCAGCGCCGAAGCCGTGCGCCGGGTCGAGCAGTCGGGCATCGTTTTTCTCGACGAGATCGACAAGATCGCGGGGCGCGAGTCGGTCAACGGGCCGGATGTCTCGCGCCAGGGTGTGCAGCGCGATCTGTTGCCGATCGTCGAAGGCTCGACGGTCAACACCAAGTACGGAATGGTCAAGACCGACCATATTCTTTTTGTCGCTTCGGGCGCCTTTCACACGGCGAAGCCGTCCGACTTGATCCCGGAGTTTCAAGGGCGTTTTCCGATCCGCGTGGAGTTAAGCCCGCTTAGCAAAGAGGACTTTTTGCGCATTTTAACCGAGCCGAATAACGCGCTGATCAAACAGTACGAGGCATTGCTTGAGACCGAAGGTGTGCACCTGAAGTTCTCCGCCGACGCGATTCAAGAGATCGCGCTGGTCGCTTCCGATGTCAACGAGCGCACGGAAAACATCGGTGCGCGGCGCTTGCACACGATTATCGAGCGGCTGCTCGATGATGTTTCCTTCGCGGCCCCCGAGATGCGCGGCAAAGAAGTCGCCATCGACGCCGCCTACGTGCGCGAGCGGCTGCAGCCGATCTTGAAGAACGAAGATTTGTCGCGCTATATCCTCTAAGCAGCAGGGGCCGGCTCATGGATCATTTTATCGGTAAGGCCGAAGTGCTGATGGAAGCCCTGCCGTATTTTCAGCGCTTTTACGGCAAAACCTTCGTGATCAAATACGGCGGCCACGCGATGGAAAACGACGAGCTCAAAGCGAGCTTCGCCCAGGACATCGTGCTGCTCAAGTACGTCGGCATCAATCCCGTGGTGGTCCACGGTGGCGGGCCGCAGATCGATACCGTGCTCGACCGGATGGGCATCACCAGCCGATACGTGCGCGGCATGCGCGTCACCGACAAGGAAACTCTCGACATTGTCGAGATGGTGCTGGTCGGCAAGGTCAACAAAGAGATCGTAACCTTGATCAATCAGCACGGCGGCATGGCGGTGGGCTTGAGCGGCAAAGATGGCGGGCTGATCCTGGCAAAAAAAATGAACGTGACCGTCGTTTCGGACAACGGTGATCCGCCGGAGATCATCGATATCGGCATGGTCGGCGAGATTATCGGCATCAATCCGCTGGTGATCCAATCGCTCGACGAAAACAAATTTATTCCGGTGATTGCTCCGGTGGGCGTCGGCAAAGACGGCGAGACCTATAATATCAATGCCGATCTGGTAGCCGGCGAGATTGCCGAGGCGTTGCACGCCGAGAAGCTGATTCTCATGACCGACGTGGAAGGCGTGAAGGACAAGAAAGGCGCGTTTTTGAGCACGCTCAGGGAGAACCAGGCGCGCCGGATGATTCAGGACGGCGTCGTCGGCTCGGGCATGATTCCCAAAGTCGAATGCTGCATCAATGCGCTGAAGGGCGGTGTGGAGAAGACGCATATCATCGACGGCCGGGTGAAGCATGCCGTGTTGCTGGAGATTTTCACGAAAGAGGGTGTGGGGACGGAGGTGGTGCGCAAGTGATGAAAAACCGCGATGTCGTCGCGTTGACCGATAAATATGTCGCTAAAACTTACGCCCGGACACCGATCGCCCTTGTCAAAGGCAAAGGGACGAAGGTCTGGGATGCCAACGGCAAGGAGTATCTCGACTTTCTCGCCGGGATCGCAGTCAACAGTCTGGGCCATTGCCATCCGGCGATCGTCAAAGCGATCAAGCGCCAAGCGCAGACCCTGCTCCACGTCTCCAATCTCTACCATATTCAGCCGCAGGCCGAGTTGGCGCGGGAACTCTGCCGCCATTCGTTCGCCGACCGGGTGTTCTTCTGCAACAGCGGCGCCGAGGCCAACGAGGCGGCGATCAAGCTGGCGCGCCGTTACGGATCGGAAAAGCTCGGCGGCAAGTACGAGATTATCTCCGCGCACAATTCGTTTCATGGCCGCACGCTGGCGACGCTGACCGCCACCGGCCAGGAAAAAGTCCGCGCCGGTTACGATCCACTGCCGGCGGGCTTTCGCCAGGCGCCTTACAACGATCTCGGCGCCATGGAAGCCGCGATCGACGGCCAAAAAACCGCAGCCATCCTGGTCGAACCCATCCAGGCCGAAGGCGGTGTCGTGGTCGCCAACGAAATTTATCTCCTCGGCTTGCGCGAGCTGTGCGACCATCATGGTTTGTTGCTGATCTTCGACGAGGTGCAGACCGGCATGGGCCGCACCGGGAAACTTTTCGGCTACGAGCATTTCGGCATCAAGCCCGACATCATGACCCTGGCCAAGGCTCTGGGCGGCGGTTTACCGCTGGGCGCGATGCTGGCGCGGGAGGAGGTTGCAAGCAGCTTCGGCCCGGGTAGCCATGCTTCGACTTTCGGCGGCAACCCGGTCTCCTGCGCCGCCGGTTTGGCGGTCATGGAGGCGCTGATCAGCGGCGGGGTGCTGAAGAATTGCGTGCAAATGGGCAAATACCTAGTCAAATCCCTCGAAACGCTGAAGAAGCGTTTCCCGTTCATCCGCGAGATTCGCGGCAAGGGATTACTGATAGGGGTGGAGCTGACGATCGACGGCGCCAAGATCGCCGAGGGCTGTTTGCAAGAGGGTTTGCTGATCAACTGCACCGCCTCCAAGGTGCTGCGTTTCGCGCCGCCGCTGACCATCACCAAGCGCGAGATCGACCGTGCTATGGCGATATTGGAATCGGTTCTCGCGCGCCCGTAGTCCTCGCGCGCCGGCATCGTGATATGAACAAACGGGATCTGTTAGATATTGAAGGCCTCAGCCGGCGCGAATTCGACGGCATTCTCGCACTGGCGGCTGCGCTCAAGCGCAAGCAGAAGCGCGGCGCGGCGCACCGGCTGTTGGCGGGCAAGAGCCTCGCTATGCTATTTGAAAAGCCGAGCCTGCGAACGCGCGTAACGTTTGAGGTTGGGATAGTCCAGCTCGGTGGCCACGCGGTTTTCTTAGCGCCCACCGAAGTCCAGATGGGAGTGAGGGAAACGCCGGTTGATTGCGCGCGCAGTCTGAGCCGCTGGGTAGACCTGCTGGTCGTGCGCACCTTTGCCCAGTCGACTCTGGAAGAAATGGCGCGCTTCGCCTCAGTTCCGGTGATCAACGCGCTCACAGACCTTTATCACCCATGCCAAGTTTTGGCGGACTGTCTAACCTTGCAAGAACACAAGGGGAGTCTGGATCGGCTCAAAATCGCTTTTGTCGGTGACGGCAATAATATGGTGCATTCCTGGATGGAGGCAGCAGAAAAAATTCCTTTTACCTTCGCGCTTGCGTGTCCCAAAGGCTATGAGCCGAATCAAGAAGTCAAAGAACGGGTCTTGCACAACGGTGCGCGAATTATCGTGACTCATTCTCTTGAGGAAGCGTTGAAAGACGCCGATGCCATTTACACCGATGTCTGGACCAGTATGGGTCAGGAGTGGGATGTAACATCGCGATTAAAAGCGTTTCAGGATTATCAAGTAAATAGCCGGGCGGTGGCCCTGGCGAAGAAGGACGCCGTGGTCATGCATTGTCTACCCGCACATCGGGGTCAAGAGATCACCGACGAAGTGATCGAAAGCGCCCGGTGCGTGGCTTTTGATCAGGCCGAGAATCGGTTGCATGCGCAAAAGGCTGTAATGGTGTGGTTACTAAACGGGTTCGAAGGTGCAAAAGCTCAAGGCTCAAAGAATACACGAGCAAAATTATCCGGAGCGAGAAAACGATAGGGGAAGCAAACTTCAGCGATGAACGTCAACAAGGTGGTTTTGGCCTACTCGGGCGGTTTGGATACATCGGTTATTTTGCGCTGGCTCAAAGAGCAGTACGGTTGCGAGGTGATCGCGTTTTGCGCCGATTTGGGTCAGGGCGAAGATTTGCAGGCGATCAAGCGCAAGGCGATCAGGACCGGCGCCAGCAAAGTGGTGATCGGCGACCTGCGTGAAGAGTTCGTCAAGGACTATGTCTTCCCCATGCTGCGCGGCAACGCGGTTTACGAAGGTTCGTACTTGCTCGGCACGTCGATCGCGCGGCCACTGATCGCCAAGGGACAGATCGATGTGGCGTTGAAAGAAAAAGCCGACGCGGTTTCCCATGGCGCCACCGGCAAGGGCAACGATCAGGTGCGCTTCGAGCTGACCTATTACGCGCTCAAGCCGGGCATCAAGGTTATCGCGCCGTGGCGGGTGTGGGAGCTGAACGCGCGCTCGACGTTGATCGACTACGCGCGCAAGCACGGCATTCCGGTGCCGGTGACCAAGGCCAAGCCTTACAGCACCGACCGTAATTTGTTTCACATCAGTTACGAAGGCGGCGTTCTGGAAGACCCGTGGAAGGAACCGCCGGCCGACATGTTCGTCTGGTGCCGCTCGCTGGAGCAGGCGCCGAACCGCGCGGAGCATGTCGAAATCGACTACCGGCGCGGCGATCCAGTGGCGATTAACGGGCGCAAGCTGTCGCCGGCCAATTTGCTGGCGCGGCTCAACGACCTCGGCGCCAAGCATGGTATCGGCAGGGTCGACGTGGTGGAAAACCGCTACGTCGGCATGAAGTCGCGCGGCGTGTATGAAACTCCCGGCGGCACGATTCTCCACGCGGCGCATCGCGGCATTGAATCGATCACCATGGACCGCGAAGTCTTGCGGCTGCGGGATTCCTTGATCCCCCGTTACGCCGAAATGATTTATTATGGCTATTGGTTTGCGCCCGAGCGCGAGGTGTTGCAAAAAGCGATTGACGCGGCGCAGGCCAACGTGAGCGGCCGGGTGCGGCTCAAACTCTACAAGGGCAGTGCCATGGTCGTCGGGCGGAAATCGGATAGCTCGCTCTACGATCCCAACGTGGCGACCTTCGAAGCCGACCGAGTTTATCAGCAAGCCGACGCCGAAGGCTTTATTCGTCTGAACGCGCTGCGCCTGCGGCTGCAGCGCCTGCGCAAAGCGAAGCGGGGATGAACGTGGCCAAGGCCAAAGCCAGTAAGCCCAAGCTCTGGGGCGGGCGCTTCACCGGCGGAACCGCGGCGTCCGTCGAGGCGTTTACCGCTTCCGTCAATATCGACGCCCGTCTCTACCGCCACGATATCCTCGGCAGCATCGCTCATGCCAAGATGCTCGCCAAAAAGCGCATCATCTCTGCCGCCGACGGGCGCAAGATCGTGCGCGGCTTGCAGGCGGTGGAGCGCGAGATCGCGAGCGGCAGGTTCGCTTTCTCGCCCGCCGACGAAGATATCCATATGAACATCGAGCGGCGTCTGACCGAGCTCATCGGTCCGGCCGGCGGCAAGCTGCACACGGCGCGCAGCCGCAACGATCAAGTGGCGCTGGACATGCGCCTTTATCTGCGCGATGAGGTGAAAGCGATTCTCGCCGGTTTAAAGGCACTGGAGCGTGAGCTCGCCAAGACGGCAAGAAAAAATCTCGACGTGATCATGCCTGGCTACACTCACTTGCAACGGGCGCAGCCGGTGTTGTTCGCGCACCATTTGCTAGCGTACGTCGAGATGTTCGGGCGCGATTACCAGCGCTTTGCCGACGGCCTCGAGCGCATTGACGTCATGCCGCTGGGCTCGGGGGCGCTGGCGGGCACGACCTTGCCCATCGATCGAGCCTACGTGGCGAAGCTGCTGGGCTTTCGGCGCCTGTCAAAAAATAGCATCGATGCGGTGAGCGACCGGGATTTTCTCCTGGAATTTTTGGCTTCGGCATCGATTCTCTTCGTCCATCTGAGCCGGCTTGCCGACGAGCTCGTGCTCTGGTCGAGTCAGGAATTCGGTTTCATCGAGCTGCCCGACGGCTACTGCACGGGAAGCTCGATGATGCCGCAGAAAAAAAATCCCGATGTGCCGGAGCTGATTCGCGGCAAGAGCGGCCGGGTGTTCGGCCACCTTCAAGCGCTCTTGACGATCATGAAGGGTCTGCCGCTGGCCTATAACCGCGACCTTCAGGAAGACAAAGTGCCGTTGTTTGACACCGTCGATACGGTGGAAGCGAGTGTGAAAATTATCGCCGAAGTCATCGCCGGCATCAAAGTCCGGCGCGAGCGGCTGGCGAGCGCGGTCAAGGACGGTTTCATGAACGCCACCGATCTCGCCGACTACCTGGTCGAGCGCGGCCTGCCTTTTCGCGCCGCGCATGAAGTCGCCGGCAAGGTGGTGCGCTACTGCCTGGAGCAAGAGAAGCGCATCGAAGAATTGACGCTGGCGGAGCTTAAACGGTTTTCCAATAAATTCGAGCGCAGCGTCTATCGCTATATCGCGGCGGAGGCCATGGTCGACCGGCGCCGCGCTCCGGGCGGCACCGCGCGCGCCAACGTGGCCCGCCGGCTAAAAGAACTGAGGGCTTAGATGAATAAAATCCTGCTCTTCGCGATGATGGTGGCGCTGGCGGGCGCGGCCTGCGGCAAGAAGGGAAGTCCGATCGCGCCTGAGGTGGCGGCGCCGAAGACGATTGCCAATCTGACGGCGCGCTCCGGTCCGAGCGGCATTAGCCTCACCTGGAGCCGGCCCACCGAATATGTCGACGGCAAGACACTCAAGGATCTGGCGAGCTTCGTGATTTTCCGCAAGGAGGTGGCGGCGAGCTGTCCCGATTGTCCGGTGCCGTATCGCCAGCTCACCACGGTCAACGTCGAGGACCGGCAACGCTTCTCGCAGCAGAAACAATATCGCTACGACGACCAGGAAGTGCGGCCCAACGCGATCTATCGCTATCGTATCTCGTCGCAGCTGCTCGACGGCTCTTTGAGCGCACCGTCCAACGAAGTAGAAATTGCGAGGTAAGGGATGAATTACTTTGAGTATCGCAACGGTGCGCTGTTTGCGGAGGGGGTGGCGCTCAAGCGCATCGCGCAAGAGGTCGGCACGCCGGCTTACGTCTACAGTTTGGCGACGCTGAAGCGCCACTACCAAGTCTTTGACCAGGCGTTTGCCAAAGCGGCGCATGTGGTCTGCTATTCGGTGAAAGCCAATTCCAACCTGGCGCTGCTCAGAGCCTTCGCCAAGCTCGGCAGCGGTTTTGACATCGTCTCCGGAGGCGAGCTGTTTCGAGCGCTCAAAGCGGGCGGCGATCCGAAAAAGATCGTCTTCTCGGGGGTCGGCAAGAAAAAAGAGGAAATCGAGTACGCGCTCAACTCGGGGATTTTGATGTTCAACGTCGAATCGGACGAGGAGCTCACGGCGCTCAACGAGATCGCCGCCGGGGTGGGTAAAAAGGCGCCGATCAGCTTGCGCGTCAATCCCGACGTCGATCCGCAGACCCACCCTTACATTTCCACCGGCATGAAAAAGGCCAAGTTCGGCGTCGACATCAAAAAGTCGTTGGAGACTTATAGGAAGGCGGCGGCGCTGAAGCATATCGACGTGGTCGGCGTGGATTGCCACATCGGCTCGCAGCTCACGTCGGTGACGCCGTTCGTCGATGCCTTGGCCAAGGTGCGCGAATATCTCGATCGGGTACTTGCCGGCGAGTTGAAAAAAGAGGGCGCGCGGATTCGCTACCTCGATCTCGGCGGCGGGTTGGGGATTAACTATCATGACGAGACGCCGCCCCTGCCCGACGAATACGCCAGGGCGATCGTTCAGGGGCTCGAAGGGTTGGACGTGACCCTGATCCTGGAGCCCGGACGCGTCATCGTCGGCAACGCCGGGCTGCTTCTCACCGAGGTGCAGTATCTTAAGGAAACCGAGAGCAAAAAATTTGTCATCGTCGACGCCGGCATGAACGACCTGATTCGCCCGGCCCTCTACGGCTCCTATCAGGCGATCCAACCGGTGGTCGAAAGTAAAAGCGAAAAGATCGTCGCCGACGTGGTCGGGCCGATCTGTGAGAGCGGCGACTTCTTTGCCAAGGATCGCGAGATCGCGCGGCCGCGGCGCGGCGACTTGCTCGCGGTCATGAGCGCCGGCGCCTATGGGTTTACCATGGCGTCGAATTATAATTCCCATCCCAAGCCGCCGGAGGTGCTGGTGGACGGCGATCAATATTATGTCGTGCGCAAACGGGAAAGCTTGGACGATCTGATCAACGGCGAAGTGATCCCGGCGTCGCTGGAAAAAATGGCATAGGGCAAAGCGCAAAGATAATCAGGGGGACTGTCCCCATTGGGTGCGGGAAATTCACCTCAGAGACGCCGAGGACACAGAGTTCGGAGAAGATGATTGTTTAAAAGAATAAAAACAAATTCCTCCTCTGCGCCCTCCACGCCCCTGGGGTACGTTGTCCTCGAATTTGCGCGCGCCGCACAAATTTTAAAGCGTCGTAGTACGGAATTCACAGATTCCGGAGTTTTTTTTGTGAGCAAGAATTCTTTACTCCGCGTCCTCAGCGCCTCCGCGGTGCGATATCCGGCTGTTTGTGCCCAAATAGCGTTGACTAGCTTTGCCACACAAATACCTGAAGAGCCTTATATTATAGGGCGTACGGCGTACGCCCTCTGAAAATTTCTATGGAACTCGAATTCACCAAGATGCACGGGGCGGGCAATGATTTTGTCTTTCTCGATTGCTTGAAAAAGAACATCGATCATTTGGACGCGATCGCCAAGAAACTCTGCGATCGCCGTTTCGGCATCGGCGCCGATCAGCTGCTGACCATCCATCCCTCGAAGGTCGCCGACTTCAAGATGGAAATCTACAACGCTGACGGCAGCCAGGTGGAGATGTGCGGCAACGGCATCCGCTGCTTCGCCAAATATGTCTACGACCACGGCATCACGAAAAAACGCGACCTCGAAGTTGAAACCCTCGCCGGCATCATCCGGCCGCGCATCGTCGGCGAACTGGTCGAGGTCGACATGGGCGAGCCGATCCTCGACGGGCGGAAAATTCCCGTGGACGCCGACGGCGAAATCATAAACCGGCCGCTGACCGTGGACGGCAAAACCTACGAGGTCACCTGCGTGTCCATGGGCAACCCGCACTGCGTGCTTTATCTCGATGATATTGATGCGCTGGATCTGGAAAAGCTCGGACCGCGCTTCGAGCACCACCCGTTCTTTCCCAAGCGGGTCAACACGGAGTTCATCAAGATCATCAGCCCGAGCGAAGTGAAAATGCGCGTGTGGGAACGGGGCGCGGGGGAGACCTGGGCCTGCGGCACCGGCGCCAGCGCGGTGGGCGTCGCCGGAGTCATCACCGGACGGACCGAGCGCATAGTGACGATTCACCTCAAAGGCGGCGATCTCTTGATCGAATGGCGCGACAATAACCGCGTCTATATGACCGGCGGCGCCGAAGAGGTGTTTCACGGCACGGTCAAAGTATAAAGAGATGATCTCGCCAAGACGCATAAGAGACGCAAAGGAAAGAATCTTGACGAATGCTCCGAGCTTGGCGCGCTTTGCGCCTTTGCGAGATAAATTTTCTTGCAGTGATAAATCCCCCTTCATCCCCCTTTGCCAAAGGGGGAAAGAGGGGGATTTGCAGTCGTGCCCTTGAGCAATAATTGAGTAAGTAATCCGGGGTCGAGTAGGAGATCGGTTTATGTTTAGCGGTTCGATGGTCGCGTTGGTAACCCCGTTCAAAGACGGCCAAGTCGATTGGCCGAGCCTTGAAGGGCTGGTCGAGTTTCATCTGCAAAACGGCACCCACGGCATCGTGCCCTGCGGCACCACCGGGGAATCGGCGACGCTCAGCCACAAGGAGCACGACGAAGTGATCCGCGCGGTGATCAAGACGGTGAACAAACGGATTCCCGTGATTGCTGGCACCGGCTCCAACTCCACCGACGAGGCGGTTCGTCTCACCCGCGAAGCGGAAAAATCCGGCGCCGACGGCGCGCTGATGATCTCGCCCTATTACAATCGGCCGACTCAAGAAGGAATCTACCAACACTACAAGAAAGTTGCCGCCGAGGCCGGGATCCCGATCATCGTTTACAACATTCCCGGCCGCACCGGCTCGAAGATCGAGCCGGAGACTCTGGCTCGCTTGGCGGAGATCAAAAACATCGCCGGAGTCAAAGAAGCCACCGGCTCGGTGGACCAGGCCATCGACGTGATCCGGCTATGCGGCGAGCGCCTGGCGGTTTATTCGGGCGAGGACTCGTTGATCTATTCACTGATGGCTTTGGGGGGGAAGGGCGTGATTTCGACGGTGGCCAACGTCGCGCCGAAAGAAACCGCGCAGCTCGCCGAAGCTTGTTTGAAAGGCCATTGGGAGCAAGGGCGCGAGATTCAGTTCAAGCTCATCCCGCTCATCCGCAGCCTGTTTATCGAAACCAATCCGATTCCAGTCAAAACCGCGTTGGCGCTGATGGGCAAGTGCGGCGGCGAGCTGCGGCTACCGCTGACGCCGATGGCCGAGGGCAATTTAAAAAAGTTGCGAACCGCGCTCGGCGACTTCGGGCTGCTAAAAAGCTAGGAAAAAGAGATGCTCGCGCAAAGCGCGCCAAGATAGATTCTTCCCCCAGAAATATTAGACAAAACGAATGCAAGAAATTTTCTCCCGCCAAGGCGCCAAGCCCGCAAAGTTAAGAATATTTTCCGAATTCTCCGGACTTGGCGTCTTTGCGCCTTTGCGGGACCTATCCTCGTTCCGATTCCGAAAAGTCCCAGGTAACCGAAAAATTCAAATATGTTTGATTAGGATTTTATAAAAAAATTGTGGTTCGGAGGGGCCTTTGCGAGCTTAGCGTGCTTGGCGCGATAATGCTTTGCTCCTGCTACTCGTGCAGATGCTTGAAGTCTGGATATCCAAGCTGGCTTTTAGGATAAGCTGACAAACATGGCGCTCGGCATTATCGTTTGCGGCGTCGGCGGTCGCATGGGCGGCGCGGTCATCCGCGCGCTTCACCCATCGGCGGATGTCAAACTCAGCGCGGCAATCGATCGGCCGGGGAGCGCGCGTTTGGGCGAAGACGCAGGTGAGATTGCCGGCGCCGGCCACCTGGGCATTGCCGTTACTGACAAGCTTGACGGTGAGCTTGAACCGAACCGCGTGATCATCGACTTCACCAATCCTGAAGCTTCGCTGGGTTTTCTCCGCAGCGCGGCGAAGACGCGCACTCCCATCGTGATCGCAACCACCGGTTTCAATGCGACGCAACAGGCGGAAATCAAACGGCTGGCGCGCCGCACGGCGGTGCTGCTGTCGGCCAATACCAGCCTGGGCGTGAACGTTCTGGTGTCGCTTCTGGGCAAGGCGGCGAAAATGCTCGGCGACGACTACGACGTCGAGATCATCGAGGCGCACCATCGTTTCAAGAAAGACGCGCCCAGCGGCACAGCGCTGGCGCTGGGCCGATCCGTGGCCGATGCGCTCGGCCGCGATCTCGACAAAGTCGCGCTCAACGGCCGCAAGGGCATCGTCGGCGAGCGCAGCAAAAAAGAAATTGCCTTGCTTTCGGTCCGCGCCGGCGACATCGTCGGCGAGCATACGGTCATTTTCGGCGGGATCGGCGAGCGCCTGGAATTTATCCACCGCGCCCATAGCCGCGACACCTTCGCCTGCGGCGCCCTGCGCGCCGCCCAGTGGCTCGCCAAACGCAAGCCGGCGCTTTACAATATGCAGGATGTGCTGGGGCTGTAGCGTGGTGTCTCAGAAGTTCGTTGAATAAATCTCCCCTGCTCGTCTTTTTCAAAGAGGGGTTTAATGGATCCTTTGGATAACAGTCCCCCTTTGAAAAAGGGGGATCGAGGGGGATTTGAAGATAGTCCGTGTTACTATCGTTCAAAATTTGCCCGAGACGCGCAAATTTTCCAGTAGCTATCAGAAACAGGGAATTTCCCGCGCCAAGTACGCCAAGCGCGCAAAGGCCACCCAACCCTGGGCCTCAAGGAAATTTAAACTTTTAACTTGGCGGTCTTTGCGAGCTTTGCGGGAGAAAATCTTAATTTCGGTTGCGGCTCCGCCGCGTTGGGGTACCTGTGGTACGAAGTTTTGGGACAGGACACTAACGGTTTTGTATCGGTTCTGACGCGGCCTGCGTGGGGAGCGTGTGCAATCATTTCGCGAAGGCATAAGTCCTTGGTTCTTAGCTGGTAGCGGATTACGACCGTGACCGATCAAAACAAGCCTCGAGTGCTGGTCTTCGTGGTGGCCTATAATGCCGAGCGAACGATTGAAAGCGTTCTGTCGCGGATTCCGGCCAGTCTATCCGAAGACTATGAGGTCGAGATTCTCGCCATCGACGACGCGTCGGGCGATCGCACGTTCGAGGTCGGTCAGAGAGTCAAACTGGCCGGCTCGCTGCCGCTGCCGCTGCGCGTGCTTTTCAATCCGGTCAATCAAGGCTACGGCGGCAATCAGAAAATCGGTTACCACTACGCGATCAAGAACGACTTCGATTTCGTTGCGCTGGTGCACGGCGACGGCCAGTACGCCCCGGAGGCCCTTCCGGAGCTGCTGAAGCCGCTGAGCGAGGGGACGGCCGACGCGGTGTTCGGCTCGCGCATGCTGAGCCGAGGGGCGGCCTTGAAGGGCGGCATGCCGCTCTATAAATTCGCAGGCAACAAGATTCTCACCGGGTTGCAGAATCGTTTGCTGCGCACCCATTTTAGCGAGTTTCATTCCGGATATCGGGTTTACTCGGTGGCGGCACTCAAGAGGGTGCCATTCGACCGGAACACCAACGACTTTCACTTCGATACCGAGATTATCATCCAGCTGGTTAAAGCGGGAATGCGCCTGCGGGAGCTGCCGATACCGACCTACTACGGCGATGAAATTTGCCATGTCAACGGACTCAAATACGCCTGGAACGTCGTCAAAGCGACGCTCAAATCGCGAGCCCATGATTTCGGGGTATTTTACGACAGCAAGTTCGATTGTAGCCCGGGACACGACGCCAACGCCCACTACGAGCTAAAAGTAGGTTTCGACAGCCCGCACACGGCGACTCTCGACCTGGTTCCGGCCGGAGCGAAGGTGCTCGACCTCGGTTGCGCGGGCGGCTACATGGGCGCGCTATTGGAGCGAGAGCGCCGTTGCCGGGCCACCGGCGTGGATAAATTTCCGCTGGCAGCAAATATCAAATTGAGCCGATTCATCGAGCATGACCTCAATGCCGGCATTCCCGACGACGTGAATATCGCGGACTACGATTACGTTTTACTGCTTGACGTGATCGAGCACTTGAATAT
>JBLMXG010000059.1:0-36444 GCA_050257635.1 Chloroflexota bacterium | reverse complement strand
TCTCCATCACTTTGAGCCTGAGCTCTTCTTCGGCCTCTTTCTTAGCCTTCTCCCGTTCACCGCTGAGATTGGCCTGAACCCTTTTCTCGACGGTCAGCTCCAGCTCGCGCTTGGCGTCGTCTAACTCGCGCTCTTTGCGCATCAGCTCAGCTTGTGCTTTTTGCGCTTCGGCGAGCTTGCTATCTCTTTGTTTCAATATTTCTTGGAGAGTACTGATTTCCTTGCTTTTTTGATCGAGATCCTGCCCGAGGGCGAGCTTGGCTTTTTGGGCCTCTTCGGCGGCGATACGAGTGCGCTCGAGTTGCAGCTTTTGCGCGACCTGCTGATCCATGGCCGCTTTAGCCTTCTCCAGAGATTGGGCCCGCTCTGCGAGAGCTTGCTCACGCTTCGCCATGTCGGTTTCTTTTTGGCTCAGGCGCTGCTCGTAGTCGCGGCGGACGGATTCGAGCAGTGGTGCAGCGAGGGATTCGGTGAGTTTGAACTCGCTTTTACATTGCGGGCAAACGACTGTGGGTTCAGCCATGGGCAGCTCCTGACATGACGTGATCTGATTCGTGAATGCGTTGAGTTTGCCCGGAGCTTAACCAAATTAGTTGGGGCTGCCAAGGGAAGGGCAGGCGACTGAAGTTAGAGGGTGCCCGGTCTCAAGCGAATCCTTACTCTGCTCGCCGTATAGTCATTGCGGCAAATCGCAGGCGTTTGTTTTTCCCGCGCGGCGCGACTTTGTCAGAAAGTCATTCTTCGGCACAACCGAAGAACCTGCTTTTGCTTCTCAGCTCGGGCCAACCATGGAATGGAGAAGCAGCGTCCGCCGAACATAAACAGATCCTTCGCTGGCGCTCAGGATGACGTCCAGGCGGTCTCTCGAATTGCGCTCCAGTTTCGATGCGGGGGAATATACTTCCCTGCGAGCTTTGAGTCCTCTGTGATTAATCGATTCTTAGCTCAACCGGAAGAACTCGACGGCGTTGGCGCAAACCATTTTTTCTCTCTCATCGTCGGGCACGCCGGAGAAGTTCTTGTCGATGATTTTCAGAGACTCCGGCCAGTCGGATTCTTGGTGGGGAAAGTCGGAGCCCCACATCAAACGGTCGATGTTGATCTTATGGCGCAGCTCGACGCCGACGCGGTCGAATTGAAAGCCCCAGTAAAAATGCTCGCGCAGGTACTCACTGGGCGGCCGACGAAGCGGTTTGAGCCCGAGTAATCGCTCGGCCCAGCGGTGGTGGCGGTCGTAACGAACGTCGGCGGCCTGAAGGAAAAAAGGAATCCAGCCGATCTGGTTTTCGGCAAAGAAGATGCGCAAGCTCGGAAAACGATCGAAGAGCCCGGCCAGCACCCACTGCACCGCCGCTACCGAGCCGTTGCCGCGCACCGGACCGAAACGGCCTACTTGATCGACTAGATCATGGGTGATTTTTTTCATGACTTCTTCAGGCTCTCGCGGATACTTGAACAGCGGGCCTTTGCGTTCGCCGGTGCGGTCGAGATCGACGTGGACGCTGACCGGCATGTTCAATTCCAATGCGCGCGCCCAAAAAACATCGTCTTCAACCGATGGATAACTTTTGCCGCTGGGAAAGCCTTGAAGGAGGACGGTTTTGAATCCCGCGCGGGAGCAATAGTCGAGCTCGGCAAGGGTGTCATCCAGACTGCATCCCAACGGCAAGATGCCGACGCCGAGCAGCCGCTCAGGGTCGACGGAGCAGTATTCTTCAGCGAGCCAGCTGTTGTAGGCGCGCAGTACCGCTTTGTAGGCGTTGTGGTCTGCGATGCGGCGCCAGAACTTCGGCCCGCCTTGCTGCGAGGGGAAGAGCACTTCCGCATCGAGGCCGTCCTGGTTTTGCTCGCCCAGGCGTTGCTCAGCGCTGCCCGTGCCCGGCGTCCCTTCGTAACAGCCGCCGAACGGAACGTAGTGGTCGCGTCCCTTGCCGCCGTAGAGGTCTGCGGCTGCAGCCGCGCGTTTGATCTTATCGCTGATCATCCATATGTCGCTGCCGTCGGCCTGGCGCACCAGGCGCGGCGCCAGCTCGCGGTACTTCGCGGGAACCCTACTGATCCAATGCTTCGAATCGATTTCTAAATGGGAGTCGGCGGAGATGTAGCGGTAGGGTCGCGTCAAAGTACGAACCTCGGTAGTATTTTTCTGAATCTGTCGTCTTGATTGCCGCCAGCGTCAGGGTGATCAACCATTCGACCGATCTTAGCCAAATCCATTGACGCTGCCAAGCGGAGGGAGGCGGGTTCGGGAGCAGGCGGACAAATTAGGAAGGTGGCGAGCTGCGTCAAGATTAATCGGTGAAAAAAATCTGAGTTATGAATACCTCGCTACGGTCTTGGGTTTAGCAAAAACCGTTCAAAGGCCGTCCGATGGCGAGGCTGCTGGATTTTCGCGGTCAAAGGGAGAAAAGTGCATGCTGAAGGTTCAATCTTGTTCGCCGTCGCAGACAATCATTGTCCGATAGCGGCGAAGTCATATCGATATACGCGGTCGCTCACGCCAATATTGAAGAGCGAGGAAGATTGGAAACGACGGGAAAAGCAGGGCAGCGCAAAGATGGAGAAAATATGCCCTATGGTTTTACTTGGCCTGGAGAACACCAGATTTGTCGACAGGTATCTGGCGAGAAGATCGCGCGATAAGCTGCCAACAATTTCCCGGCGAGCGGCGGCGTTAAGTCCTGCCTACCTTTGGCTTCCCTGCGCCACGGCGAAAGAAAATGCCGAGAAACCATCCTGAATGAGCTGGATGACACCGTCTTTTGCCGGATCGCGGTTGGTGCCGATAGGGTCGGCGCCGTTTTCGACCGCCAGGATCTGCTCGCGCAAAAGTTTTCTGAACATGATGATGCCGCGGTCGGCTTCGCCCAAGTGTTCCTTGGCGCGGTCGGCGATCGGTCCCTGGGTTTCCCACGCCATGTGATCTTGGCTGGCGAAGTGATCGAGGTGAAACTCGCCGTCGGCGTTCTTGGTGCCGATATACTCGACCGGTGGATCGCCGAGCTGCTCGGCGTCCCTGCCGTCCTTGGTCGGGGTGAAGCGAAACTGAAAAACCTGGGTGTTGGCGTCGTCGATGGGCGTGCGAAAGTGCAGGGCGTAGCCGGTGCGCACCGGCACAAAGAGGATATTGGGAAATATCAACGGGTGCGGCGCTTCCGCCGGAGTGTCCGCGCCGGCGAAAATTCGCTGCTTCTGGATGCCCGCCCAGTTTGGCTGCACCACCAGCTCGAAATCGATCTTGCTCAATTGCTGATAGTGAAAGGGTACGAAGTCGCTGGCGCCCTTGAGCTTGAGCGTGTGCGAATGAAGGTAGTAGGTATGCGTGGGATCGACGGAGTTTTCCATCGCTTGGAGCCAATTGCAGCCTAACGTCTCGCACACATCGATTTTTTTGACGCCGTCTTCGCGCACCAGCACGTCCCATTTGGGCGGCAGCGGTTTTTTCTCCGGCGGCCCCAGGTAAGCGAACAAGAGCCCGCCGAGCTTGATGACCGGATAGGCCGGGTGGTGAATCTTTTCTTTGAAGCCGGCTTCCGGATTCTCGAAGGGCTGTTCGAGGCAGTTGCCGCAGGCATCATACTTCCAACCATGATAGGGGCAGCGAATGCCGTCGTTTTCGACAAAACCGTAGTAAAGCGACACGCCGCGATGCGAGCAATGCTCGCCAACCAGACCGTAGGCGCCGCTGCGGTCCCGGTAGAGCAGCAAATCTTCGCCGAGAACGCGCACGCGTTTTTTCGGTTTGGCCTCGGTGATCTCCGCGGCAGCCGCGGCGACATGCCAGTAGCGCCGGAGCAGATTGCCGGCTGGGGTTCCTGGACCGATCCGCGTTAGAAGTTCGTTTTCTTCCTGAGTCAGCATGAAAAATCTCCAATCGCTGCCGCGACGATGTCCACGCTTGGCGCCAGCTCCTTTTGCTGACGCGAAACTACGCGAAAGCGCGGTGAACTGTCAACTTTATTAGGCGAGAGGCGCGAGGCGAGAGGCATGCGCAGGAAGCAAAGGATGAAGGATAAAGTAAATAAGAACGTCCGACGCGTCGCCGTAAATCCTTACGGCAGCTTCGCAGTCGGAGCGTAGCGGGCGTAGACGTCGGTGCGGCGGTTTTGCAGCAGCGGCAGCTTTTCGCGCGTGTCGCGAATGAGGTTGAAATCGAGCTCGACGATCGCCAGCCCATCTCTCTCGCCGAGATCGACCAGGGCGCGGCCGAGCGGGTCGACGGCCATGCTGTGGCCGATGTAGATATTGCCCACCTGTCCAGGCGCGATGATATAGCAGCCGTTCTCCAGCGCTCTGGCTTTGATCATCGTCTGCCAGTGCTCGACTTTGAGATCGCCCTGCACCCAGCCGGCGGGCGCGACCAAGACGTTGGCGCCTTGCAGGGCGAGCATGCGGGCCATTTCGGGAAAGCGCAGATCGTAGCAGATCATCATGCCGAATCGGCCTTCGCCAAAGCTCACTAACGGCGCGAGGTCGTCGCCGGGATGAAACTTATCCGATTCCTTGAAGCCGAAGGCGTCATAGAGATGAAGTTTGCGGTAAACCGAAGCGATGTTTCCCGCCGCGTCGATCCACACCGCACTGTCGTAGACGCGGTTTGCGATCGGGGATGTTTCATAGATCGTTGCGATAACGGCGATGGCGGCGGTTTTCGCCGCTGCGCGAAGCGACCGGAGGAATGGGCCGTCCGTCGATTCGGCGTTCGCGGCCAGCTCCGTCGCGGTTTGGCTGGCAGGCGAGAATGCCATCAAGAACTCCGGGAACGCGATCAAGCCGGCGCCCTGGTTCTTGGCCGCTGCGACCATCGTCAGCGCGGTTTCGAGGTTGGCGTGTTTATCGGTCCCGGATTTGAGCTGGGCGACGGCGATCTTGTTCATTGAAACTCTACTTTTACGGCGCCTATTTCGCCGCGTAACGCTGGAATAATTCTGGTCGTCACGCTATCCAAGAGGAGAAGTCTCGTCAACCTCGACGTCGATGGCGCAAACGCTGCCGGTGCCGGGACTCCGCGTGCCTATCAGGATCGCGATTCTCGCGCCTCGGCGCTGCACGGCATGGAAAAGCGAGGGTGCGGAAAAGGATTGAATAATGGTGCGCTACCGTATTGGGGTGTTGGGCGGGGATGCCATTACTCCATCGTTCCACTACTCCGTCACTCCAATCTTAATACTTGTCCTGCGTTTTTGGTCTGGATGTTTTCGAGGACTTTGGCGCCGAGGGCGACGTCGGCGACGCCTTGACCGGCGTTGTTTTTGAAGAAAGTTATTTGTTCCGCCTTAGTGCGGCCTTCCTTGATGCCGGCAAGGATCTCGCCGATCTCGATCAACTGGCCCCACTGGATCACGCCGCGTTGGACCGGATCGAAAATATCGGCCTGCTCGTCTTGAACCGCTTGTTGCACTGAGACAATGCCGTGGACATCGCTGCGCGCCAGAGTGGCGTCGTCGGTTTCGCGACGCTTGGCGGCGGTGAAACCGCCTTTGACCAGACCGACGTTGCTGCCGACGATGGTCGTCACATGTTGGCCGGGCGTTAGCCAATTACCGTCGAACACGGGCACGCTGGAATTGGTCGCGGTTAAAATAATATCGACGCCGCGCACGGCTTCTTCCGGGGAGGCGACCGGGGTGATGTTCAGATTGGTCAGCGGGCCCATTTCTTCGACAAACTTTCTGCGGTTTTCAGGATTGCGGCTGTAGACTTTGACGCTCTTGAGCTTGCGCACTTGCATGAGCGCGAGCAAATGATTCTTCGCCTGGCCGGCGGCGCCAAACAGGGCGACGCTGGTGGCGTCGGGGCGGGCGAGCAGGTCGGTGCCAACGGCGCTGGTGGCGGCGGTGCGCAGCCCGGTGACGGCGATATTATTCGGCAGTTCGCTGCAAGTGATCTCGCCGACGATAATGCCTTTGAGCTCGCCTTCGGCGGCGTCGTAAAGCACGATCACCGGATGATTGAGGCGCGGGTAAACCTGCTCCTCGGCCATCGGTTTGACCCATTCGCAGTGAGTCATCAGCCCGGTTGCGTTGGCCGCTGGGACGCCGCCCTGATGCACGCTTACGCGCACGCCGGTGGGGATATGAATCCGGCGGCGCGGCGCGTTGAGCTGACTGTTCTCGCCCCATTCCCGAAAACCCAAACGGACGGCTTCCACTGCCTCGGCCATGGTGACGATGCCGCGGATCTCCGATGGGTTAACCAATAAGGGGTTCATGGTGTGTCTCCGGTTTGAATCAATGTTGTCTGTCGTTTGATTTGGAGTGATGGAACATTGGAGCGTTGGAAACCATCACTCCAGCATTCCAGTACTCCATAGTTTTTTATAGCGTCGGCGCGACCTGGGAACGGGCGATGAGATCTTCGCCCCAGCGTTTGACGTTGGGAAATCGGTGGTCGATGGCCACATGGTAGCGTTCGCGCCGGGTGTAAAACGGAATAAAGGTCGCGTCGGCCAGCGAGAAATCCCCGACGATAAATTTTTTGCCGGCCATTTCCCGATCCAGGGTGCTGAGATATTGGTTCATTCGCTCTCCCGCCTTTTGGGGCTCGCGCTCATGCGCTAGATCGGAAGCCGCAGGATGAATTCGCGTGTTGAAGAAATCGACCCAGATTCGAACTTTCGAGCGCAGCACGAGATCGGACGGCAGCAGCGGTTTCTCGGGAAATTTTTCTTCGAGATATTCGTTGATGATCGCCGACTCGTAAATCACACTGTCACCGTCGACCAGCACCGGCACTTTCCCGTACGGGTTTTTTTGCACCAGATCGCTCGGCTTGTTCTTCAAATCGACTTCGATCAGCTCGTAGGGAATCTTCTTTTCCGCCAGGACAATCCTTGTCCTGTGAGCGTAAGGTCAGGTGTGGCAAGAATAGAGTTTCATCATGAATCTTCCTCCTTCTCTTGGGCCTAATTACCATCAGGAGGGAATTTAGGCAACGTAGGCGGATTGGGTTCCAAACGTTCCAATCGTTCCAGGTGTTCCAGGCGGTTGGAACATGGGTCTGAATGGAATCATTGGAACGCCTGGAACGAAACGGGACCGGTTACCGGCCGCGTTCGCTAAGCCGATCTTGCAGCGCGTCGCCGACGAGATTGAGCGCAAGGACGGTCGCCATCAGCGCCAGGCCGGGATAGGTCGTCAGATGGGGCGCTACCAGGAGAAATTGCCGGCCGTCGTTGAGCATGGAGCCCCAAGACGGGGTCGGCGGCTCGACGCCGAGGCCGAGAAAGCTCAGACTGCCCTCGGCGACGATGGCCGCCGCCAAACTGAAAGTGCATTGAATCAACAGCGGCGCCACCAGATTGGGCAGCAGATGGCGCCAGATGATTTCTCTCGGCCCGCAGCCGAGGGCGCGCGCCGCTTGGACGAACTCGCGCTCCCTCAATGACAGGATCTCGCCGCGCACCAGACGCGCGTAACCGGTCCAACCGATCAAACAGAGCGCTAAGACCACATGATCAAGACCCGGCCCGAGCACTGCGGTCATGGCGATGGCAAGTAGAATGCCGGGAAAGGCCATCAAGATATCGACCAGGCGCATGAGCAGCAGGTCGAGCCAGCCGCCGAAAAATCCGGATAGGGAGCCGAGGAGAACGCCGACAGCGAGAGAAATCGCCACGGTAACTGTTCCAGTAAAGAGCGAGACACGGCCACCGTAAATGGTCCGGCTCAAAATATCTCGGCCGAGTTTATCCGTGCCGAGCGGATGGTCGCTGGAATAGGCGATCAAATCCTGATCGAGATTTTGCCGCAGCGGATCTTGGGGCGCCAAGATCGGAGCGAGCACGGAGACTGCGGCGAGGAGCGCAAGAATCGCGATGCCAACGTAAAAGGCCGCCTTAGTCGCCATAGCTCACGCGCGGGTCGACAAGCTTGTAGAGCAAGTCGGTGGCGAAATTGATCAAGACGTAAGCTGCCGCAATCACCAGCACGCACCCCTGCACCAATGGATAGTCGCGTGTCTGGATCGCCTGGATCGTCAGCCGGCCGATGCCGGGCCAACTGAAAATAGTTTCCGTGATCAGCGAGCCGGCCAGCAGTCCGCCGAATTGTAGACTGAGGATTGTAATCACCGAGAGGAGCGCATTGCGCATCACATGCTTGAGCCAAACCTCGCGCTCACGCAGGCCTTTGGCGCGCGCGGTTTGGACATAGTCTTGATGGGTAACCTGGAGCAGGTTGGCGCGCAGAATCCGCACCAGGATCGCCGCCATACCTAGGCCGAGCGTGGCCGCGGGAAGCAACAGATGACTCAGGCCGCCGCGACCGGATACCGGCGTCCAACCGAGCTGGATCGAAAAGACGATCATCAGCAATGGCCCGAGCCAGAAATTCGGCAGTGAAAGACCGAACAGAGAAAACAGGAGGGCCACGCGATCCAGCCAGCCGCCGGGGCGAAGGGCGGCGAGTATAGCGAGGGGAAAAGAAATCAACAGCGCCGCTAGCATCGCGCCCATCGCAAGCTCCAGCGTCGCCGGCAAGCGGGCGCCGATGATCTCGGCGACACTGGCCGGCTCGTAGAGCGAGCGGCCGAGGTCGCCGGTCGCCAGGTCAGTCAAGAATGCGCGATATTGGGTTGCCAGCGGCCGATCGAAACCCAGGCTTCTGCGCAACGCTTCCTTATCGGCCGAACTGGCGGTTTCGCCGAGCATGACTTCGACCGGATCGCCGGGGATTAGGTGGATCAGGACAAACACCAGCGAAAGCGCGCCGAGCAGCGTAGGCAAAAGCAGCAGCGAGCGTTGGAGCAGATATCGCTTCACGTAACGCGCCTAGCCGAGGCTGGTTTTCTTGAGCGATATCAACTCGCCATCCGGATAGGCGACGAAGCCGCGCAGCCCCGGCTTCCGCACGATGACATTTTTCCACCACCAGAGCGGCAGATAAGGCAAGTCCTCGGCGAGAATGATTTGCACCTCGCGGTAAATCGCGCGCCGCTCCGTCCTATTCACCGTCTTCCGGCCGCGTTCCAACAAGCGGTCGACGGCCGGGTTGCTGTAGCGGCCGCGGTTGTCGCCGTTGGGCGGCACGCTGTCGGAGTGAAAGAGCTGATACAGAATATCGGGATCCTGGATGCCGACCCACGCCAGCGAATAGAGATGGAAGTTGCCGTTTTTCACGTCGCTGAAAAACGTCGCCCATTCGTAGCTGCGCACTTCGAGTTCGATGCCGACCCGCTGCAATTGTTCTTTGAGCGCTTCGGCGATGCGGCGGCGCAAATCGATGTTGGTCGTCTTGAAAGACAGGCGAAAGCGCGGCAGCGGACCGTCGCCGTCGGGATCGGGGAAGCCGGCTTCGTCGAGGAGTCGCTTGGCGCGCCCGGGATCGTAACGCCACCGAGGTAAACCCTCGGCGTAGGCCCAGTTGAGCGGCGAAAGCACGCTATCGGCTTCGGTTGCGGTGTTTTTCAGCAGGTGACGAATCAGGGCGCCGCGATCGATCGCATAAGCCAGTGCCTGGCGGACTTTGCGCAGGCGTAAAATCGGATGGGTGAGATTCATGCCGATGTACTGGAAGGTCGTACCTTGATGGGTCTCGATGTTACTGGCGGAATTGTTTTTTAGCCAGGGCAGCATGTCTGGCTCGATATCGTTCTGCATGAAATCGATAGCGCCTTTTTTAAACTCGAGGGCGCGCACCATGGCGTCGGGAACAATCTTGAAGACGATCCCCGGCAGTGCCGGACGGCCTTCCCAATAATCGGGATTGGCTTTGAGCGTAACCTTTTCACCAGAATCGATCGTCTCGACAGCGAACGGCCCCGAACCAAGGGGAGGTCGCAAATCGCCGCCGGCGGCGCCTTTGGAGCCGAATGGAACGATACCGAGCGAAAACTGCTCGATGAAAGGCGCATGGACCGCGCTCAAGTGAAAGCGCAATTGATGGCTGGCTGTCTGTTCGACGGATTGCAGTGGTTTTAGCGCGCCGCTCAGCGGCGATTGATTGCGCGGATTCAATATTGATTCGTAGGTGAATTTCACATCGGCGGCGGTGAGCGGCTTGCCGTCGTGAAATCGGACGCCGTTACGCAGACTGAAGAGATAAGTGCGATCGTCGAGCTGGCGCCAGTCTTCGGCCAGCTCCGGTTGCAAGCGCCCTTGGGTATCGGCGCGCAACAGCGAGTTATAAATGAGATTACCGATGCGCACCGAATTGGCGTCGGTCGCGTAGCGCGGATCGATCTGCAGCGGATTGCTCTCTATACCGACAACCAAGTAGCCCGGCGGTCGCTCGCTGGCCGGTCCCCGGCAACCGGCAAAAGAAGCGAAAAGAATGATGCCGGCGAAAGAAACGCAGCGCTGGTAGCGGCGGGGCAAGCCAATTCTCACGACACAATTTTGACTGAAAATAGCCTGTTTGCTAAGATCGGTCAAATTTTTTACTTGCAGTAACGGCAAATGTTCTGCGCGACTCGAAATATTCTCATCATGATTGCTCGGCTCTCGGCGCTGGCCGGGCCAGCTCCGGGAATCGCCCAGGAATCGCCGTTCCCGGTGCCGGGGCTCGAAGGCGCGGTGGAATTCTGGCGCCAGGTCTTTGCCCGGTACGGTTCGCCGACGTTGCGTTGTTCGATCCGGCGGGGCGCTTAAGAGGCGTAAATGTGGGCGCCACCGATGGCTTGAAGGCGTTCCGCGTTAGCTTATAATGACCTCGGCCCCATGGATGTCATCCTCTTCAAGCTGACCACCGCTGCTTATCTGGTCGCGGCTGGGAGCTTCTTTTTTTACTTGTTTCGCGGCGAGCCGGCGGCACGATTGCCGACAGTGTTGCTGCTCTTTGGTTTTGTCGTTCAAACCATCGTATTGATCAGCCGTTTTTTTCGGGAAGGTTTCGCGGCGGTGGCGGTGATGGGTGACGCGCTACTATTTAACAGCTGGATCATGGTCGGCGTTTATCTGCTGGTCCAGCTCAAGTATCGCTTGACGATCCTGGGCGGCATTATTGCGCCGCTCGCCTTTCTGATGACCTTTGCGGCGCTGGCCGTGGGCATGGCGGTGGGCGATATGCCGCCGGCCCTGCAGACGTTTTGGCTGCCGCTGCATGTGACGCTGGCTTTCCTCGGCAACGCGGTCTTCGCCATGGCATTCGGTGTAAGCCTTATTTACCTGCTCCAAGAGCGTCATCTCAAGCATAAGAAAATGACCGCGCTGATGAAGCGGTTCCCGCCGTTGGAGTCCTTGGACCGGCTCAACTATATGCTTTTGGTTTGGGGTTTTCCGTTGATGACTCTGGGCATTCTGACCGGCAGCCTGTGGGCCGGCATTCATTGGGGACATTACTGGTCCTGGGACCCCAGACAGATTTCCTCCGCCATCGCCTGGCTGTTTTACGGCGCGCTATTGCACGGGCGGATCACGGCCGGCTTGCGCGGCAAAAAAGCGGCGCTTCTCACCATGGTCGGTTTCTGCGTCGTGATCGGATATTTTTTCTGGGGAGACGTGATTTTCCCCAGCCGGCATGGGGGCCGGTTCGAATAGCGCGTGCAGAACGAAATCGTCATCGTTGGCCTCAATCACCGCAGCGCTCCCATCGAAGTGCGCGAAAGCGTCGCCTTTGAAAATCCCTACATCCGCGATGCGCTAACCCAATTGCGCGCCTATCCGAACATTCACGAAGGGGTGATTTTGTCGACCTGCAATCGCGTCGAAGTCGTTGCAACGGCGTCCGACGAAGCCGCGGCGTTCAACGACATTGTCGGGTTTCTCGGCGAGCAAAAAGCGCGGCGCCATGCCGGTCCGCTGGACGAACATATCTACACCTACCGCGGCGCGGACGCGGTGCGCCATCTGTTTCGCGTCGCCGCGAGTCTTGACTCGATGGTCGTCGGCGAGCCGCAGATTCTCGGCCAGTTGAAGGAGCATTATGATGCGGCGCAGGAGGCGGGAACGGTGGGAGCGATCCTGCATCGCCTGTTTCACCGTTCTTTCTCTGTGGCCAAGCGTGTGCGGAGCGAGACCGGCATCGGCAGCGGGGCGGTGTCGGTGAGCTCGGTGGCGGTGGATCTTGCCGAACGGATCTTCGACCGGTTCGACGATAAGACCGTCATGCTGATCGGCGCAGGCAAAATGGGCGATTTGATGGCGCGCCACCTGCAAAGCCACGGCGTGCGCAGCATGATGGTCACCAGCCGCACGTTCGAGGGCGCGGTCGCTTTGGCGGGAAAAATTCAAGGCAGCCCGATCCGCTTCGATGATTTTCCTCGCTACCTCAAGATGGCCGACCTGATTATCGGTTGCGCCGCTGCTCCCGAGGTGCTGGTCGACGCCGGTATGGTCGAGCGAGTTTTGCGCGAGCGCAAGCAAAAGGCGATGTTCTTCATCGACATCGGCGACCGGCGCAATTTCGACGCCAAGATCAACGACCTCGATAACGTCTACCTTTACAACATCGACGATCTCAAAAGCGTAGCCGACGACAACCTGCAGGAACGCTCGAACGAAGCGGCAAAAGCCGAAGAGATCGTGCAGGAAGAAGTCCGGAATTTTACGCGCTGGCTGGGTTCCCTGGAGCAGGTGCCGACCATCACCGCGCTGCGCCAGCGTTTCGACGAGATTCGCCGAGGCGAGATCGAAAAATCGCTCGGCGCGGGCCTTAAAGATCTGACCGGGGAGCAGCGCGCCGCGTTGGACGATATGACGACGGCGATCATCAACAAGTTGTTGCACGGACCGATCTCCCAGCTCAAGAAAAACTCTACCGAGGATGGGGAGGACGCAACGCTTTATATTTCGGCGTTGAAGCGGATCTTTGGCCTGGAGGAAAAGTGACGCACCTCCGGATCGGCACGCGCGGCAGCCGGTTGGCGCTGGCTCAGGCGAACTGGGTGAAGGCGTGCCTCGCGGCGCGAGAGCCGAACCTCGCCGCGGAAATCCGCGTTATCAAAACCAGCGGCGACCGCTTCGTCGAAATGCCGATTCAAAACATCGGCGGCAAAGGCGTGTTTACTAAGGAAATCGAAGAAGCCCTGCTGCAAAATGAAATCGACGTTGCCGTGCATTCAATGAAAGACCTGCCGACGCAACTGCCGGCGGGGTTGGCGATCGTCGCCGTGCCAAAGCGGGAGGATTCGCGTGACGCGTTGGTGACCAGAAGCAAGATCGCGCTCGGCGCATTGCCGCAAGGAGCGATTCTCGGGACAGGCAGCCTGCGCCGCCGGGCCCAATTGCTGAATTTCCGCTCGGATCTTTCGGTGCAGCCGATTCGCGGAAACATCGATACCCGGCTGCGAAAGCTCGATGAGGGTCAAGTCGATGGGCTGGTCATGGCCGCGGCGGGCTTGAAACGCATCGGCTGCGGCGAGCGCATCGGTGACTTGTTGACCGACGACATCTGCGTGAGCGCGGTGGCCCAAGGTGCGCTCGCTATCGAATCGCGCGATGACGCGGATATCCGTCGGCAACTGGCGTTTTTGCATGACGACATCGCGTACGCCGAGATTAGCGCCGAGCGCGCTTTTTTGGATCGTCTCGGCGGCGGTTGTCATGTGCCCATCGGCGCGCGCGCGCGGGTTTCGAACGGTAATCTCGCAATGATCGGCGTGGTGGCGAGCCCCGATGGCAGACGTCTCTGCCGTGGCGCCATTGACGGCGCGGCGGTTGCGGCGATCGAGCTCGGGCGCCAGTTGGCGGAGCGGTTGCTGAATCAGGGCGCGGAACGGTTGCTTGCTTCAGCGTGAGATAAGGAGCGAAATGACGGCTCAAGCACGAGAACGCTCGCACGAGGACGATAAGGGAAAGCCGTTGGCGGGCAAGCGCATTGTGATTACTCGGGCGCGGGCGCAGGCACAAAGTTTGGCCGAGCAGATCGAGTTTTTGGGCGGAGAGGTGGTCGAATTTCCAACCATCGAAATCGTTCCACCGGACGACTTCACAGCCTTTGACGCCGCGGTGGGGCAAATCGAAGCTTATCATTGGCTGATTTTCACCAGCGTCAACGGTATCGAACCATTCCTGGCGCGGCTGCGATGCTGCGGCAAATCGATTGCGGTCCTGAAGGCGTTGAAGGTCGGCGCCATCGGTCCCGAAACGGCGAGCAGGCTCACCGTTGCCGGCGTCGAGCCATGTCTAGTGCCGGAACGCTTTCAAGCCGAAGGCATCCTCGACGCCTTCAAGCCGGAAGAGCTCAGCGGAAAACGAGTGTTGATTCCGCGCGCCAAAGAGGCGCGCGACGTCTTGCCGAATACTTTGCGAGAGTGGGGGGCAACGGTCGATGTCGTGGTTGCCTATCGCACGTTGCTTGCGGACATCGACGTGGCGCCGCTCGCCGAGCTGTTTCGCCAACACAGGGTCGATGTCGTCACGTTCACCAGTTCAAGCACGGTCAGCAATTTTGTGCGCCTCTTCGGCAATAAGAATCTGGGCGAGATTACGACGGCGAGCGCCCTGGCTTGCATCGGTCCGATTACGGCGCGCACCGTGGAGCAGCTTGGGGGGCGGGCGGAGATCGTTGCCACAGAGTTCACCATTCCCGGCTTGGTCCGAGCCATTGTCGCGTTTTTTCAACGCGGCGCAACCAGTCGTGACGGGCAAGGCGAGCAAACCCGGAGCGCAACATGAATTTTCCCATTTACCGGCCGAGAAGGTTGCGGCGCAACCAGCGACTGCGCGAGCTCATTCGCGAGACCTCGCTGGAGCCGAGAAATTTTATCTACCCGCTGTTTGTCGGGCCGGGCAAGGACAAGGTCCAGCCGGTGTCTTCGATGCCCGGCGTCGCGCAGCTGACGGTGGATCGCGCCGTGCGCGAGTGCCAGGAGGTCCAAGCGCTGGGAATTCCCGCGGTAATCCTGTTTGGCATTCCTGAACATAAAGACGCCCGCGGCACCGAGGCTTATGCCCACGACGGCGTCGTGCAGCAGGCGATCCGGGCGATCAAGGAAATGGTCCCGGATCTGCTTGTCATCACCGATGTCTGTCTGTGCGAGTACACCGATCACGGTCACTGCGGGGTGATTCAAAACGGCGATGTGGACAACGACAGCACGCTCGAACTGCTCGCCGAAGAGGCGCTGTCGCACGCGCGCGCCGGCGCGGATATCGTCGCGCCCTCCGACATGATGGATGGACGAGTCGCCGCGATTCGGAAAATCCTCGACGGCAACGGATTTGCCCAGACGCCGATTATGGCCTACGCCGCGAAATATGCCTCGGGATTTTATGGTCCGTTTCGCGAAGCGGCCGAGTCGACGCCTCAGTTTGGCGACCGCCGCTCTTATCAAATGGATCCGGCCAACGCGGAAGAAGCGCTGCGCGAAGTCGAACTCGACGTCCGCGAAGGCGCCGATATTGTGATGGTTAAACCGGCGCTCGCTTATCTGGACGTGATTTATCGCGTCAAGCAAAAATTCGCTTATCCGTTGGCGGCATACAACGTTAGTGGGGAGTATTCGATGATCAAGGCGGCGGGGCAGAACGGCTGGATCGATGAGCCGAGAATCATGATGGAAGTTTTGTTCGCGATTCGGCGCGCCGGTGCGGACATGATCTTGAGCTATTTTGCTAAAGACGCGGCGCGGCTCCTGCAAGGGCGGTAGTGACAATCTTAAACCGTCGTGAATGGGGAAGATGGGACGCGGCGGCCTTCCCGCGCTAAAGCAAATTCCACAAATCTTTTATTTTGCGCTTCAGGGTGCGATCGCACTCCGATTCGCGGCCATCGGTGTGCACTTGGGATTCCGACAAGCGAAAAATCAGCACCCGGGAATTTTTAATCAAGCGAACCACGAAGGTGTTGGAGTCAGAGTCGAATTCCACCGTAAGTTCGACCGCAGGGTCGACGCTTTTGGCGATCGTGTTTGCCCAAGACTGAATTTCCGGCGCGGCTTCGTCGCCTCGTCGCGCGCTTAACATGAGAAAAGCTGCGTTGCAGCTATTTTTTCTTGTAGAGCCCGTCGATAAAACCGCTTTGATCTAATTCACGGATAAAGCTAGCATCGACGAACTGTTCGGGCTTGGCGGCTTTGGCTCTTGGGTCCCGCTCGGCAATATCGCCCAAAACCGTTTTGAGTCCCTCCAGGCTGGGATATTGCTTCTTAGAATAGAAAGCCTCGGTCATCACGTTGTCGTAGCTTTTCTCCAGAGTTTCGCGATCGAGGCCTTTGCCCATGTAATGGCTGAGCGCTTTGATCGTGGCTTCCTTGTCCGTCCACATTTTGTGCACCGCTTCCACATGGGAACGAACGTAACGGCGCACGATATCGGGATGTTCCTTGATAAATTTGCGCGTCGTCGCCGCGCCCGTGTGTTGAAAGACCAGGCCCATCTTGGCGACATCGGCGATGATTGCCAAGCCGCGCTTCTCGGCGACGAAACTAGACGGCGGGTTGATGACCGATGCGGTGACCCGTCCGGTGAGCGCCGCGCTCAAGCGCTCCGGACCGCTGCCGACTTGCACGAGCGTGGCATCTTTTCCAGGCGTCAGACCGATTCGGCGCAAGACAAAACGGGCGATCGTATCGGTGGCGGAGCCGAAGCGGCTGATCGCCACTGTGCCGCCTCTGAGTTGTTCCGCCGTCTTGATGCCCGGCTTGCCCATCAGAACGTAATTCAACGACGTAATTCCGCCTGCGACAAAAACCGCGTCGGAGCCGGCGAATGCGCTATTGACGAGCCCGGGTCCGGAGACCTGGGTGATTGGAACGTCTCCCGACACGAGGGCGAGAATCGCGGTGGTGCCGCCGGTAAAAAAAATCAGCTGAATGTCGAGACCGTTCTTGGCAAAGATTCCGGAGTCTTTCGCAACCCAAGCCGGCAGTTGGTCCGCGCTGGCCGCGCTGTAACCGACATTTAATCGGTTCATTTGGGCATCGGCGGGGTGATAATTTGCAAACTGTAAAAGCAGGAGCGCAATCGAAAGGACGATTATTTTTTTCATCGAGGTTAATCCTAGCTTGCGGTCAAATTTTGGCAATCTTACAGGAGGAAAGAAGCAGAAACAAGAAAGCCCCGGCTTGAGGCCGGGGCTTTCTCAATTGTGGTCAATTGACCTTCGCCGGAGCGAAGATTTTATTCGGCGTATTTCGCGGCGCGGAATTCCTTGTGGCAAGAATTGCATACCGCGCCGAGCGCTTTCACCTTGACGTTGACGTCGGCCTCGTTGCCGGCCTTGGCTGCGGCGGCTAGCTCGCTCGCGGCTTTGCCCAGTTTTTTGGGCATCGCAGCAAACTGGTCCGGTTTCTCCCAGATCTCTGGTTTCGCCTTGGTCTTTCCGACCGTGCTGCCTTTAGGGAAGAGGCTTGGGATCTTTTCGGCATTGCCCATAATATCTTTGGCCTTGGTTTCAATCGTAGCATAATCCTTGGCGTCCACTGCGGCCTTGATTGCCTTGGCGTCCGCGCTATTCGATTTCATCAGGGCTTGACGTTCTTTAATGACATCGGACTGGGCGTACAGCGTCGACGAAATTGTCAGAGCAAGAAATCCAAAGAACGCACCGGTAATTATTTTTCGTATCATCAGTTATTTTTCCTTTCATTGTGAACGTTATTTTTTAACCGCCTTTATTAACCTTTTTTACTTCGTTCAGCAGCGTCTCCGTGGAGAGAAGATCCTTCGGGCCATTGCTCGGGCGGATGTTCAGATAACGGACCACGCCTTCCTTATCGATGATAATATATGAACGCTTGGCTTGGTGTCTCTGCTGATCGAACACACCAAAGGCGGTCATCGTTTTTCCGCTTGCGTCACTGAGAAGCGGATAGTTAATCTTGGCGAAATCAGCGAAAGCTTTCTGTGAATATGGAGCATTAACGCTCATGCCTAGAACTTCGGTATTTTCTGCTTGGAACTGCGGGTAATTGTCCGAACCGGACGCCTGCAGATCTTTGATTCAAGTCGGGCTGAAGTCGAGCACGTAAACATTGATGAGAACGTTCTTTCCTCTGAGGCTGCTGAGCTTGAGCTTACCCCCCTTGGAGCTTTCTAATTCGAAGTCAGGCGCCTTGTCGCCCACCTGAAGCGCAAGCGTCTGGCCTGCCCACACAAGAAGCAGCAAGATTACGCTCAGAAGCGCTGTTAACGTTCTTTTCCGGGTGGTCATCGTTATCTCCTGGATTGGACGAATCCGGCGCAGAAATATTTCTCGAAAGTTAATGTTTTTATCGCGTACATCATTCAACGAGTCAATCCCCCAACATGGAGTAGCTTTTGCCTCCCCCAAATGGGTATCAATCCAGACCCTCGCGAACGGCAAGGACCGCCGCTTCGGTGCGATTTTTGACGTCGAGCTTGCGAAACAGGGATTTCAAATGCCCCTTGACGGTCTCTCGCGCAATGCAGGCGATGTCGCTGATCTCTTCATTGCTCAGCCCTTCGGTCATCAGCCGGAGAATTTTGAGCTCGAGTTCGGTCAATCCGAAGCGCTCGGCAAGTTGGGTCGCCGGCGCACCGCTCGAGGCGATTCGCCGTCCAGCGTCTGGTTCCAGGGTTAGCTGCGCAAGGTATGGAGAGGATGGGAGTTTGCCGGCGTGAGTCTGGCGAATGATATTGATGAAATCGGCGCGATCTGTGTCCTTTAAAATATAGCCGAGGGCGCCGGCGCGAATCGCCGCGCTGATTTTGTCGTCTTCGTGGTGCACCGAGAGCATCAAAAGTTTGGTGCGAGGCGAAACCGCGCGGATCAATCTAGCAGCCTTGATGCCGCCCATCCGCGGCATATCCACATCAAGCAGCGCCAGATCGGGCTGCGTCGTCTTGGCGAAAGCCACGGCTTCCTGACCGTTGGCGGCATCGGCCACGACCCGGAGGTCGGTGCCGGTCTCGAGTAATATTTTCAAGCTTTGCCGGAAAAGCCGTTCGTCGTCCGCGATGAGAAGTTTAATCGGCATGAGATCGTGGATTTCCTTCGCGCCCCAGCGACGACGCGTTTGTTTCGTGCAGTTTGAATTTCAGGCGCACGCTACCGGATCATTCAAAACTAAACCGGCTTGAGAAGCAAGATACGATCGCTAAGACTTTGGTCGTGGGTAAGAGAGGGCATGGAAATTCTCTCGCCATTCAGCCAGGGCCCGGTTTGATCGGCGTAATGAGGCGAGCTTGGATGGCCGGACTGTCCCGATGGCAGGACGAATTCCGAGCCGTGCGGACCGGCAAGGTCGGCAATGAAACGCAGCGAGGCGCCGACAGTTTGCATATAAGGATTCGAGTGGCGATAAAATCCCATGTTGATGGACATGCCGTCTCCGCCCGTCGGCAGCGGCCCGATTCCCAGCAGCGATTTTAAGATCGGAATACGGCCCAGCGAATGGTTCATGTGCAACCGATGGATCTCGCCCCAGCGCCATTTTTCGACATTCGTGCCCAAACTCTCGGCTAGCTCAGCGCAGGCTTGGCGCAATGAAACGGCGACAAGCTCGGCGCGCGACCGGCCAGCAAACCAAGGTGAGCCTGGATCGCCGAGGATTCGGTCGGTCGGAACTATGCATTGATTGAGGATTTCGACGTACGCGGCAAACAGCTCGGCGCCCAAATCGGGACTTAACAAATTGTTGAGTAGCCGATGATGAAAGACGTGAAAAATAGCCGCTTCGACGCTCGACGCAGCGCAGCTACCATCCCAGGATAGGAGCCGTTCGACGGCGGTTTTTAAAATTTCGTCCAGGTCTGAAATTTGGACAAGGTCGGTTTTGAGGGCGGCGACGAGTTCGCGGGCATGCAGCGAAACATCGTCAAGCTGCAGTGCCGCCATATCCGCGCGAGAAAATTTTTCACGCTGGCTCAACAGATCTTGTATCCGGCGCGCGCGGTGCGGCGGCTCAAAGAAATGCGATAGGTAGTATGGGTAGGACTTATCGGCGACGCGGTTGTTGGCCGTGGCGATGATGCCCTGGGGCGGGTTGTAAAGATGGGGCAGTTCGTCGAGCGGGATATAGCCGCGCCAGTCGTTCTTTTCATCCCAGCCCGCCAACGGCAGCAGCGTCGGAGTCTCGGCGCGGCGGGGAATTTTTCCGGCGAGCGTGTAGCCGATGTTGCCGGTAGTATCGGCGTAGATAAAATTTAACGTGGGGACGGCGTGGTTCCTGAGACTCTCGCGAAACTCCTGCCAATTCCGGGCGCGGTTGAGATTGTAGAGCGCTTCTTGGTCCCGCCCGGGCTCGTGCGCCGTCCAGCGCAATGCGATGACCTCGTTTAGTCGATGGGTCTCGCTAAAATCACTGATTACGGGACCATGGCGGGTGAAGCGGATGGTTTTCTCGCGTGGCTGCGAGCGGCGCACTTTGATGGTTTCGCGCCGGCTCTCGAGTTTTTGCCAGCCCGACCCGACCCGATAAAGGTCCGGCTCCAGCGGATGCAATTTCTCGCGGTAAAGCTCCACGTCGTCGCACACCGCGGCCGTTGCGCCCCAGGCGATCCAGCGGTTGCGGCCGAGTTGAATAAAAGGACAGCCCGGGATCGACGCGCCCCAAACGTCATAGGCATCGGTCCGGCTCGACGTCGCGTCAGCTTGCAAATGGATCAGGTACCAAGCCGACGGCAGCGTCATGCGCAGGTGGGGATCGTTGCAGAGCAAGGCCGCGCCGCTAGTCGAGCGGTGGGGCGCCACGGTCCAACCGTTGCTGCCCGCGCCCGCCGGCTGCCAATCGGCGGCGGCGGCCAGGCCGCCGGTGAAACGCCACAGCGCGCCGACCTGATCCCATACGGCGCGGGTGGTAACCGGTCCCGTATCGGGATAGGCAGGAAACAGCGCGCGAAGCTTTTCCGGCTGGTTTTTGAGTTGGCTCGCCACGGCGATAAAATTGAGCCGGGTGTAGAGCGCGGTCGAAAGTAAAAAGGCCAAACCCTCGCCGATTGTGAGAGTGTCTTCCGCCTGCCAGGGTTCTGGGTGGTGGCGCAGCAAACGAAACTCCCAGGGCAGTTTGCCGCTGCATTTTTCGATGTAGCGATTGACGCCATCGCAGTAAGCACCCAGGCGAAGCCGGTGGGGCTCCGTGAGCGACGCGAGAGAAGCGCTGGCGGCGCGACGAATGCCGATCAGCCGGATGAAATAATCCAAGTCGGCGCTGGTGCGCTCACGGAATTGGGCCGAAAGCTCCTTCCAAGGCAGTTTAAAGTCGCCGAAAATTTCGGCCATGCGGCCGCTCAGGAAGCGCCGGCTCATTTCCATTTGCCAAAGTCGCTCCTGGGCGTGGAGAAATCCCTGGGCAAAAAAAAGATCATTTTCGTTTTCGGCGAGGACATGGGGAATTGACTGCGCGTTCCAGCGCACGGTCACGGATTTTTTCAATCCCGGAAGGATAATCTCGCCGTCGTATTGCGGCAAGGAAGGTTTGTCGAGCCAGTGGAGAAACGGACGAAGGAGCGCCGCAAAGAGAGTTGGACCAAGCCCACTTTTTGGCAGCTCCATCGACGCTAACGAAGGGCGAAACTGGAACTCACAAGGTCAAAGAATCGCTTGCACCGACGGACGCGCTTTCATTCTTTCCAAATACTTTCCGAGGCGAGGCAACGAGGGGTCGGGTAGTACGCCGAAGCCTTCCAGCCGGGTGAACCGCGGCAGCAGATCGGCATCCAGCAGGGAGAAATCGCCCATGATATAAGGCTGATCGCCGATTTCTTCTTCAAAGCGATGGAGCAACCGTTTGAGGTCGCTTTTCGCGCTGTCGATCACCTGTTGATTTTGGTCCTTTGGTTCTTTCATGAGCTCCATGCGAAGTTTTTGATAGGGCGAATCGAAATGGGACATTCCGTAGTCGATCAAGATTCGGGCCTTGGCCTTCTTTCCCGGCTCCCTCGGCATAAGCGGCGGATTGGGATATTTTTCTTCCAGATATTCGTTGATGATGCAGGATTCATAGAGCACCGTTGCGTCGTCCGTCAGCACTGGAACTTTGCCGTAGGGGTTGAGCTTAAGGTATTCGGGTGTCTTTTGTTCCTTAGCGCGCAGGTCGATGGGAACGACCTCGTAAGGAAGATTCTTTTCAGCCAGGACGATTTTGACCCGCTGACAGTTTGGAGAAGATTTAAAATCGTAGAGTTTGATCACGGTCGTGCCCCTTTCCGCTGAGAAATTTTCTTGCCGCACTTATACTAACATTTCACCGAAAGGAAAAGCGCGCCGACAGCGGCAAACCTTCTTGATCTGCCGAAAGTTTGATGTTAAGCGGATAACCACTGCTTGAATTGGAGCGGCTCTTGAATCCGACTGCAGCGGCACAATCCATCGCCAACGGGCTTCGCGACGCGGGAATCAATCTCGTTGCGACCTTACCAGACGTCAATCTCTCGGAGTTGCTGCGCGAGGTTGATGAAGCGAGGGATTTTATCCACGTGCCGCTTTGCCGCGAAGAAGAGGGCATCGGCGTTTGCGCCGGCGCTTACCTGGTGGGGAAAAAATGCGCGATCATCATGCAGAACGGCGGATTCTTCAACAGCAACAACGCCATCGTCAGCACGCTGTTACAATACCAGATACCGCTGTTGCTGTTGATCTATTACGCCGGCGACGTCGGTGATCGCACCTTCAGCACCACCGGGAGCATGACCGAACCGGTGCTCCAAGCTCTCGGCATTCGCTATTACATCATGCGTCATAATGCCGATGCGCCGGAGCTCATACGCCGTGCACAAATTTTAACCGAAGATTCCAAGCGGCCGGTGGCGCTGTTGCTGACCAAAGAGGTGCTGGGTCGGCGTACCGAGTTGAACATTTCGTAAAACTTCAGCGGAGAAGCGTTTAGGTTCGCGCGAGCTAGACATGGGATTGCTGCAAAGATTCGAATGCCTGAAGAAAGTAGCCGACGTTGCCGGTGACGCCCTGGTCGTCAGCTCGGCGGGTGCGGTAACTCTCGAATGGAATTCGCTGCGTCCAGGCGACGGCAACTTTCGGGTGCGCACGCTCGGCCTCTGTTCCTCGATCGCGCTCGGCATGGCGCTCGGCTTGCCACATCGCAAGGTCATCGCCTTGGACGGCGACGGATCTTTGCTGATGAATTTGTCGACCTTGCCGACGATTGCGCGCATGCGGCCGGGTAATTTGCTTCACATCGTCTTCGACAACGAAGTTTACGAAGCCTCGGCGAGCAAAAAGACCGCGACGAGCGCGGGGACGGATTTGGTCGGAATGGCGCGTGCAGCGGGAATCGAGAGCGCCCGGTGGGCCGAGTCGGTGGACGGCTTTGCGCAGATGGCGGCACGGTTCAGTGGCGAAGGCGGGTTGTGTTTTATCGGCGCCAAGGTCAGCACCGAACGCGCTGCAGTGGCGCCTTACCCGATCGACGAAGTAGAAAACAAATATCGCTTCATCCGCCATGTGGAAAAGAGCGAGAAAATTGACATTCTGAAAACCAATCTGCCGGCCAGCTACGCTTGATATTCACCGCCAGCAAGCTCCAAGTATCATGAAGATCGATATCGAGTTTAACTCGGGAGCGCAGCTTCCCTTGGATGCCGTTCCTGATCTGGCGCGGTTGGCCGAGACCCATGGTTTCGATTGCGCGTGGGGCGGCGAAGCGAACAACAAAGACCCCACGGTCATGTTGTCGGCTATCGCTGCGGTTACCACGAGGTTGAAAGTCGGTTCCGCCGTCTACCACATTCTTGGCCGGACGCCGGCGACTCTGGCGCTTCAGGCGGTGGGGTTGGATGAGCTTTCTTCGGGCCGTTTTCTTCTCGGCGTCGGTTCGTCCAACCCGACGATTGCCAAGTGGCACGGACAAACCATGGACCATCCGCTCGGCCGGGTGGAAGAATATCTCGAAATCGTGCGCGCGGCACTGCGCGGTGAGAAGCTGAATTTCTCGGGAAAGTATTTTTCTGCGCACAATTTCAAGATGGCGTTCAAGCCTTCCGGCCGGGCGATTCCGATATATCTAGCGGCCTTCGGACCGAAGATGACGCGTTTGGCTGGCCGCATCTCGGACGGTGTTTTGATCAACATGGCCAACCCCGGCGAGATTCGCCGGATCGCCGCCGATGTTAAAGCGGGCGCGCAGGAAGCGGGCAAGGATCCTGCGGCGATGGAAATCATCTGCAAAATCCGCTGCTCGATCGCCCCGAGTTATAGTGCGGCGCGCGATGCTCTGAGTCATGCTCTCGCTTACTATGCGCTCGCTGATTATTACCGTGAGCTTCTCGGCCGGATGGGTTTCGCCGCGGAAGTCGAAGCGATGCGCACGGCTTGGAATAATGAAGGCTTCCATGCGGCGCGGCGTTTGATCACCGACCGTATGTTTAGTTCTTTGCCGCTGGTGGCGGCAACGAGCGCGCTCGAAGTTGTCGAGCAAATCAGGCCCTACGTCGAGGCGGGTGCCACGCGGGTTATCCTGCCTTATGTCGGCGCGTCGAGCGATTTGGTCAACGAAATGAAAAGCTTTATCCAATATTGGAGCCCAGCCGCGACGAGAGTCCTCGGCTAGTTCATAATATACAAGGAGAGATATCGATGCCCTTTCAGCTCATCGATCCAGCCGGCCTGGAAACACCGGTGGGGTACGCTCATGTGGCGAAGATTACCGGCGGCACGATAGTCCATGTTGCGGGCCAAGCTCCGTTCAATGAAAGAGGCGAGGTGGTTGGTAAGGGAGATTTCGTCGCCCAATTCACCCAGGTTATGGGCAACCTCAAGAAAGCCGTCGAAGCGGTCGGGGGGCGGCCCGATCAGTACGCGGTGCTAACGATCTACATCACGAACTTAGAATCCTACTGGAACAACAAGAAACCGCTGGGCGCCGCCTATCGGACGGTTTTCGGCAAATATTTCCCGGCGATCACTCTGGTCGAGGTTAAGCGGCTCTATAACCCGGACTGCATGATTGAGATTTCCGGCGTGGCCGTGATCGACTGACCGCGGCACCGCCGTTGTAGGCGTTCGCCTTCTTCTGATACGATAAATTGCGTCGAAATCGACAATATCTGCTCAAGTTACCGACATTTTTCCTGTCGATTATTAGCTAATTCTCAATAATTCAATAACTTAAGTTTATGGCATTTGTATTGCTTTAAAAACGGCTATCACATGATAGGACGGTTCAAGCAACCGAAGAAACGCGATGAACACCTTCACAGGTCTAGACAGAAACCGGGATCAGGATCTCTTCGAAAGCGTGACAGAGGAAGAGATTATTCGTCTCTGGCGATCGATCAAGGGGCGGGGGCTCTCGGAAGATGAAGCATGGCAAGCCGTTGTCACTGGTATTGCCCTCGACATGGCGTTTTCTAAAACCAAAAATTGCATTCAGATTGAGCATTAGAAATCCTTTCCATTTAAATTAAACCTACGTCGCTTGCGCCATGATTGCGCGGCGGCGTTTACCTTCTTGCGCTCCCGCCAATTAGCTTTATAGCAGGCGCCGCAAGCCTTCTCGGCCTCGGCCTGCGTTGACTCCCTTTGGAAAATTTGGTTGAATCTTAGCGTAGTTACATCATTGGGGGCCATTATGTCACGCATCACGGTCGAAGACTGTCTGCAGAAAGTTAGCAACCGATTTGAGCTGGTGATGCTCGCTTCGAAACGAGCCCGACAGCTTTTCAAAGGGGCGAAGCCCTTGATCGAATCCGAGAACCGTGAGGTCGTTGTCGCACTGCGGGAAATCGCGGACGGCAAGGTGAAAAAGGCCGCCAGTTAGATTCGGTGGACCGTTGCGCGCCGGTACTTGCTTATACTACCGCTAGATTCTGGCAAATAGTTTTGACGCCCTGTTCCGCTGGGCATTGCTGAATCGCTGGTTAGCGTTTTGATCTCACTCTTTGGTGGTGAGGGTGACGCATCCGCTCATGACCGAAGACGACAAGAACAACGACCTAAACTTTTCTCTTTCCGACCTCGCGCTTCCAAAGATTGTCGAAGCGGAGGATGCCGATGAGAAATCTCGGGGCAAGGCCCTTGTTCCGTTTGATCCGCTCCAGAGGTATCTCTCCGAGATTCGCCGCTTCCGACTACTCAACCGGGAAGACGAGCACGAGCTCGCCGTGCAGTATAAGGAATACGGCGACGTCGAAGCCGCGTACAAATTGGTGACTTCAAATCTGCGGCTCGTCGTTATGATCGCGCGCGAGTATCAAAAGGCCTTCAAAAATCTCTTGGACCTGATTCAGGAAGGCAATATGGGATTGATGGAGGCGGTGAAAAATTTCGATCCGTATCGCGGTGTTCGTTTCCCGTCCTACGCCGTCTGGTGGATTCGCGCTTACATGATTCGCTATATCATGAACGACTGGCGTATGGTGAAAATCGGCACCACGCAAGCGCAGCGCAAGCTCTTTTTCAATCTTCAAAAGGAGAAGGAAAAGATCGAAGCCGAGGGCCTCACGCCGGGTCCCAAACTGCTTGCCCAAAGGTTGAACGTCAAAGAAGACGAAGTCGTGGAAATGGAGCAGCGACTGTCGAGCCGCGATCTATCGGTCGACGTGCCAGTGGGCGATGGTGATGATGAAGCTACGCTGCTTAATTTCTTGCCGGACGGCAGGCGGACGCCGGAAGAGCAGATCGCCGAAGCGCAATACCAGGAGTTGCTGCAGGATAAAATGGAGCAATTTGCCAAAGGCTTGAAGGACAAAGAGCTGGTCATTTATCGCGAGCGGCTCTTGAACGAGGAGCCGCTCACGCTGCGGGAGATCGGCGAAAAATACGGTATCAGCCGCGAGCGGGTACGGCAAATCGAAGAGCGGGTCAAGAAGAAACTCAAGACTTTCCTGAAAGATTTTAAGGACGCGACCGACGTTTCCCGTCCCGACTAGCCGGCGCGACTCTCGGCACCGACTTGGTTCTTTCGCCCAACGCGCCGGCATTGCGCTCGCGCTCTAACGCGGTTTCGAGGCGCGCGCGGAGCCCTTCTGGTTGCGCGCTCAACCGAGTTCTGATAGCAAAACAAAAGAGTTGATCGGGAGGCAGATCGTTGCAATTTCAAAAAGAAGTGGAAATCCTCGTGCCCCGGGAAAAGGTGTGGAATTTTATCTGGGACGTGGATCGCTTCATCGCCTGCGTGCCGGGGTGTAAAGAAGCGAAGACCATCGAGCATGGCAAAAAATATTCCGCGACGATGGTCGAAAAGGTGGGGCCCTTCAAAGTGGAATTTCCCACCCAGATCGAAGTCCTCGAACGTCAGGAGCTAGCCCACATCAAGGCGCAGGCGTCCGGCTCTGACAATAAAATCGGCAGCCGCATGAAGGTCGATCTGGATGTCAATTTGCGCGAGCAAGATAACAAGACTGTGCTCGGATTCGTCGCCACGGTCGACATCCTGGGCAAGCTCGCGGCATTGGGTCACGGCATTATCAAGCGCAAAGCGGATCAAGTGCTTGATGAGTTTGCTTTGGCGGTGAAGAAGCGGTTGGAAGGAGACTCTTAATGCTACGTCGATTCCGCTTGGAAGAGCCGGAAACGGTCGCTGAAGCGTCGGAGCTTTTGGGGCGCTTCGGTGAGAGCGCGAAGATTTATGCCGGCGGCACGGAGTTGCTGCTCGCGATGAAAGAAAATCTGGTGCAGTACGAGCGGCTGGTCAATCTCAAAAAATTAAAGGGCTTGAGTGAAGTGATCGAAGACGGCGGCGAGATTCGCATTGGCGCTCTGTGCACACACCATCAATTGGAAGGTTCCGCGGCGTTGCAGAAGCGGCTCCCGGCGTTGGTTAAGCTGGAGCAGAATGTCGCCAATGTCCGCGTGCGTCAGGCCGGCACGCTCGGCGGCAATCTCTGCTTTGCCGAGCCGCATGCCGATCCAGGCACGCTGCTGATGGCGTTGGGCGCCAAAATGATTGCGGCAACATCGACCGGCCAGCGTGAGATTGCCGCCGAGGAATTTTTCGTCGATGCCTATGAAACCTCGCTGCAAGCCAACGAAGTGCTGACGGAAATTCGCGTACCGACACCATCGGCCGAGTCCCGCAGTGCCTATTTGAAATTCGGCTATCTGGAGCGGCCGAGCGTCGGAGTCGCGCTGGCCTTTCATTTAAACGGCGGCTTGCGAAGCGTCAGGATCGCCGTCGGTTGCGCTGGACCGGCGCCACGGCGTGTCCCGGAGGCCGAGGCCATGCTCGAAGGAAAGAGCAGGGAGGAGGCGCAACGGAATGTGGCGCAGGCAGGTGCGATGGCTGGACGAGCGTGTCAGGCAATCAGTGACCTGCACGGCTCGCAAGACTACAAAGAGCATATCGTGGGGGTCCTGCTGAAGCGGGCCTTTCAGAGCGCGGTCGAGTAAGCGACACCAAGTTCGGTTGAGGAAGGTGGAATGGCCACAGCAACGATGAGAAGTTCGGATGCGCAATTAATTCCGTTGTCATTTACTTTAAACGGCCGGTTGCAGGAAATCGACGTGGAGCCGCATGAATTGTTGCTTGACGTGGTGCGCGAGCGTTTGGGGCTGACCGGCGCCAAGCGCTCCTGCGACGTGCAAGTCTGCGGCGCCTGCACCTTGCTGGTCGATGGCCGACCTGTGAGCGCTTGTACGACGTTGGCTTTCGAGGTTCGCGGTCGATCCGTTCTCACCATCGAGGGTTTGGCCGAAGACGGAAAGCTTCATCCGTTGCAGGAGGCGTTTATCGAGCACGGCGGATTTCAGTGCGGCTTCTGCACGCCGGGAATGATCCTGGCGGCGAAAGCTTTGCTCGACGAAAATCCCAGTCCCACGGAAGCGGAACTGAAACATTTTATGCACGGCAACATCTGCCGCTGCACGGGTTACAAGAAAATTATCGAATCGATCATGGCCGCGGCGAAAAAGATGCGGTCAAAAAGTTAAGTGTTCAAAAGGTTCCAGTCGTTCAAGCTGTTCAAATCGTTCCGGATGTTTTTCGTGAAGACTAAAATTACTGGGCCTATACTTGACTTTTTGAACGTCTTGAACCCGTAATTCAGTCCTCGATTCCGTATTCCTTCCAGCGGCTCGCGACCAAATCCAGATGTTCCTTTGGCGGCAGCGATATTGCCGGATATTTATGCTTGCGGGTGGCGTCGATCGCCACCCGCGAGCCGACGTAGCGGCTCGGGTGATGCTGGAGCACGTCGGCGGGAGCCTGGGAGGGATCGAGGCCGACCGCTTGCACGTCACGCTCGATGTAAACGTCCTTCTCCGGGCGCACGTGCCAGCTGAGCGCCCAATCGACGGCAAAGTCGTCCCAGACATCGATATCGTCGTCGACGACGACGGTGATCTTTCCGAAGCCGGTGCGCTGCGACCAGGCGCCGTACATGAGCTGCCGCACCTGGCCGTCGAATTGTTTCTTGAGCGAAATGACAAGGAACGCGCCGCTGCCGCCGGCTTCTTTCAATCTCAAATCTTTGATCGGAATGCGCAGCGTGTCTTTCAAATGTTTGAACAACGGCCACTCGCGGCCGACGCCGCGGATACAGCTCGACTCGGACGGCGGCATCTGGCTGATGAAGGCCTGATAGAGCGGCCGGTTTCGGAAGGTCATGCACTTGATGTTGAAGAAGGGCTCGTTGCCGGCGGGACCCATGTATCCGGTGTATTCGCCGAAGGGACCTTCAGGTTCGACGCTGTTCGCCGGGATCTCGCCTTCGAGAACGATCTCCGCGGTGGCCGGCACTTCCAGGGGCACGGTTTCGCAGGGCACAAGATCGACAGCCTCGCCGCGCAGCGCGCCGGCCACGGCGAACTCGTCCAACGCTTCCGACATTTTTGATACCGACACATAGCCGATGGTCGGATCGCTGCCGATGACCACGGCCAACGGCGTCGGTTTGTTCAGCGCGTTGTTCTTGTAAATATGCCACGCCATGTCCTGGCGCTTGCCGATTAACAGGCCGGTCTTGTTCGGACCCTTGACCTGCATGCGATAGGTGCCCACGTTGCGCACGCCGGTTTCCGGATCTTTGGTGATCAGATAGGGAGAGGTGAAGAACGGCGCCGGGTCTTCGCCGACGGTCCAAGTCGGCACCGGCAGCTTGGTGATGTCTACGTCTTTGCCATGGAGAATATTTTCTTTGCACGGCGCCTGCTTGACGAGGCGAGGCGGAATTGGGTTCTCCAGCGCGTTATCCCATCTGCGGTTGATGCCTTCGACGGAATCGGTCTCAAGGCCGAGGGCGTAGATCTCGCGTGAGGCGCCGAGCACGCCGGCGATCACCGGGATGTCAAAGCCTTTGACCTTTTCGAATACCAGCGCCGGCCGCTTGTGCGGCGAAATCTTTTTGAAAAGCTGCCGGCAGACGGCGGCGATTTCCCAATCCTTGTCGACTTCTTTGCTGACGCGCCTGAGCTTGCCGTGTTGCTCGAGCGCTGCCACGTATTCGCGCAGATCGCGATAGGCCATGAATCCCTCCCGAACCGAAAACAAAAGGTGAAAAATTTTTCGTATACTAGACGCAAATCGTTTATATATCAACGATCGCGATGTGAAGCATCGCCGATAAACCAGAGTTCTGCTCCGGTCGACTGCAGCGCAAACTGTTTATTGGATGAGCCAGTAGGTGTGAAACGATCCAATCGCCGAACTGATTAGGCGCCGGCGCGGATTTGTCTCAAGCTCGTATTTCAGCGCGCATGAAGATGATATAGGAAATGCCGAAACAGACGGCGACCAACGCGAAGATTGTCGTCAAGTGCGGCCAGATCAGATTCAGGCTCTGATCGAGGGCCAACGGCGTCGGCAGGATTCCCTCGGCCTGGCTTTGCAGCGCGAGGCCGAAGACGCGTGCGGCCGGATTGAGCAATATGCCGACGCTTTCGGAGAACAGGGTGCTCGGCGATATTCGATCGATGACGTTTTCGATATCGGCGCGGCGCGCGAGCGCCTCGGGTGTGGTTGCGTCGGGCACAATTACGCCGGAGATGGCCGAGCTAAACACCGAGACGAACAGCGACAAGAACAGCCAGACCGCGATCGACGCGAGAGCGGCAGTGACAGTCTTCTGAAACAGCAACGAGAAGAGCATCGCCAGCGCGAGCCAAAACCCCACGTAAAAGACCCCGACTGCGGTGAAGATCAGCATGCGCCACAGCTCTTCGGTGTTGGGCGGAAACCCCAACAGCGTGATACCGAGACCGATGACGAGCAGCAGGATCGATCCCCAGAGCACCGCGACGGTGGCGAGGCCGGCGAGAAATTTGCCGTTGATCAGGCTATCGCGATAGATGGGTTGCGAAAGCACCCGGCTGAGAGTGCCGCGCGCATATTCGCCGCTGATGGAATCGAAACCCAGAGTGATGCCGACCAGCGGGCCGAAGAATCCGAGAAAGGTCGCTAGAGAAAAAATCGAATCGCCGCTCGACGTCAAAAGCAGAAGGAAGGCAAATTGGGACGGCACCGTGTCGGTGTTTTGGCGGATCGCCTGGCCGGTGGCGTAGGTCGCCCAGAGTCCCGACAGGATGATGATGATCAAGAGGATCATGAAACGACGGCTGCTAAAGTGGTCGGCCAATTCTTTCCAGAACACGACGCTCATGTTTTTAGGCCTCGCGAAAATATTTGAGGTAGATTTCTTCCAGGGTCGGATCTTCGGAACGCAGCTGGAGCAGCTGCAGCCCCTTGCGCGTTACCACCGCGACGATCTCCCGGCGCACGTCCTCGGTACAGCGCACAAACCAGCCATTGGCGCGCGCCTCGATCTCATCGACGCCATGGATGCTCTGTAGCTCGCGGTCTAAGCCGTTGGTGTCGCCTCTGACTTCGAGCAGAAAATTCCATTCACGGCCTTTCAATATCGCCTTGCCCAACTCGTCCATTTGGCCGTGGACGATCAGCTTGCCCTTGACAATGATGCCGACCCGGCTGCAGATCTCTTGCACCTGCTGCAATTGATGCGACGACAGCATGACCGTGAGCCCCTGCTCGCGGTTCAATTTTTTGATCATCTCAAGAATGCGGTTCGCGCCGTCCGGGTCGATGCCCAAGGTCGGCTCATCTAAAATGATTGCTATCGGATTCTTGACCAAGACTTCGGCGATGCCGAGGCGCTGTTTCATGCCGCGGGAAAATTCCTTTACCCACCGGCGACTGTCGTCGGCAAGACCCACCTGCTCCAACACTTGAGCAGTACGCCGACGCGCCTCGTCTTCGGGAATGCGGTTGAGGCGCGCCATGTAGAGCAGATTTTCTCTCGCGCTGATGTCATCGTAAAAGCCGGGATTCTCGGGGAGGTAGCCGACGCGGCGTTTGACTTCCAGGGATTCGTGGGTTGGGTTGAAGCCGCAAACCGATACCTGGCCGGAAGTCGGTTCGGTCAATCCCAACAGCATTAAAATTGTCGTGGTCTTACCGGCCCCGTTGGGGCCGAGGAATCCGAATATCTCGCCCTCCTGTACGGTCAGGTTGAGCGCGTTGACCGCGAGTTTCTCGCGGTAGCGCTTGGTCAAGTTTTTGGTTTCGACGACGGCGCTCATCGACGGCCCAGACGGAAAAACACCGCAGCCAGGCCGATCACGACCAGGCCGACGATGCCGAAGCCGATCCAGCCCCAGATGGTAGGGGTGGAGACGGTCACACGAAACTCGGCAGATTTATTAACTTCGGTCGAATTCGCGGTGAGCGTCAACAAATAATCGCCGGCGATGGTCCTGTCGGGCGCCAAGATTTCCATTTTGATCTGACGCACTTCACCGGGCCCCAGCGAATCGATTTTTTCCGGCTTGAAATCGACGGTCCATTTGTCGCTCGGCTTCTTGGTGACGAAATTCAAGTTGCGGATCGGCGCCGTTCCGGCGTTGCCGACGACAAAATCGATCGTGGACTTTGTCCCTGCGATCACCGAGGTGTTGAGGGTCCCCGCCAGCGTGCCCATTTTCAGATCTTGCGTGCCTTTGAGCGAGACTTTGACGGTTGTCGATGCCTCGAAGGCGCCGGCGCGCGCGCTGATCGAGACCGGATACTCCTTCGCCTCCGCGGTCGCGGGCGTGTCGATTTCAACGCTCAAGGTTTCCGTGCCGTTTTCCTTCACCTGAATCGACGAGATCTGCTGATCACCGAATTGCGGTTTGAAGCGCACGGCCCAACCTTGCGGCGCCTGCGCAGCCAGAGAAGTCGGCAACGGCTTGTTGGTTTCGTTTTTGACGTCGATGGTGAATTTTATCGTTTGCCCGGATCCGGCGGTGAGCACCGGATATTGACTGCTGAGCTTGATGCCGCCGGTTTCAATTTTTTTGGAGGTGACCCGATAATTGATCGTTTGGACATACTGGGTCGCGCTTCTGGTGTCTTTTGCGATGATCTTGATGGGATAGGTTCCCGGCTTGGTGTTGTCGGGAACTTTGGCTTTAAATTCGAGCGTAGTTGACTTGTTCGAGTTCTGATCGCTTCCCGCGACCATCACCGAACGAACCGGAAAGCTCGGATAGCGCGAATTGAAATTCACGTCCCAGCCGCGCGGAACGCCTTCGATCGTCAGACTGACTTCTACGGGCTCGCGGGTCCGGTTGACGATGTCGGCGTCCATGCTCGCTTCTTGGCCTTGACCGACGGTGATATCTTGAAACGGCACGATCAGGTTAAAAGTCTCTTTGGACGGGGGAGCGGCAGTGGTTTCGGCGGCCGAGCCGATCCGGGTATAAATCGCTGACGACAGCAGGCACAGGATCAACAGCATCAAGAATTTTAGCGCGCGCGATGTGATCGCCCCGACCCTCATATCAACCCCCTCGTTGGTGAAAATTTTTTTTCGATAGATAACATAACGTCCCTTGTGGTCAAGGCCCTCTGGCATTTAGGTCTTTCCGAGTTGGCGCAATCCTTCATAAAGCGCGATGGAAACCGCGTTGGAAAGATTGAGGCTGCGCACTCCCGTGCCCATCATCGGAATTCGCAACACTTGCTCAGAGTCGCCGTCAACAAATGCCTGCGGCAAGCCGCGGGTTTCGGGTCCGAATACCAGAAAGTCATTCTCTTCATAACGAGCCGCCGAATAGGATTTCCTCGCACGCTTGGAAAAAAACAGCAGGCGCTGCGGCGCCACCGCTTCGAGGAAATTTTGCCAGGACTTGTGAACATGAAGGTCGACGAATTCCCAGTAGTCGAGACCGGCGCGCTTCAGATGCTTGTCGTCGATTTTGAAACCCAAAGGCTCAATCAAGTGCAGCGGTGTTAGCGTCGCGGCGCACAGGCGCGCGACGCTGCCGGTGTTCGGCGGAATCTCGGGTTCGTACAACACTACCTGCATGCCGAGCTTTCCAACACCAAGGTTACCGGTCCATTGTTGACCAGCGAGACTTCCATGCTCGATTGAAAACGCCCGGTGGCGACGGTGAGTCCGGAATCGCGCAAGCGCTGTGCGAAGCGCCGATACAGCCGCTCGGCTTGCTCGGCGGGCGCGGCGCCGGTAAAAGACGGGCGATTGCCTTTGCGGCAGTCGCCGTAAAGCGTGAACTGGGAAACCACCAAGACTTCGCCGCCGGTGTCAGTAACTGATCGATTCATTTTCCCTTGTTCATCGCTGAAGATACGGAGGGATTTGATCTTGTCAGCGAGACTATCGGCGTCCTCCTCTTCATCTTCTTTCCCGACACCTACAAAAACACACAGGCCGACGTTGATCTCGCCGACAATTTCCTCGGCAACCGAGACTCGCGCTTGGGAAACCCTTTGAACAACGACGCGCACTAATGTTGAATCTCTTTCCGAGTCCAACGGCGTCTCCGAGCGGCGCCAGCGAGCGACGCTCGAGCTTGGCTCGGTGATCTTCCCTTCGTCAAACTGTTAACAGAGATTTTTATGGGTGACAACAATCCCCCGACGGGCTAGTATCCGCTCTTGTTTTGCCGGTGATGCCATGCGCGCAGTGAGGCTCTTGCCGCTCATTTTACCCGCCTTGTTGGCTCCATCCGTGACAACTCTCATGGGCGCGGCGGGTTTTACGATCGGCTCGGCTTGGGCCATCGAGGCCAATTCCCGGGCGAGCGCGGTGCAAGGTAAAATCTCTTTGGCTGCGCCCTTTCCAAAAACCCGGCGGTTGCCGGTTTTTAAAAACCGTGATTATTGCGGCGCCACGGTGGTCAATGAAACCTTGCTGGTCGATGCCGATGGCGGGGTTAAAAATGCCGTTGTTCTGCTCCGCCCGCTGGTGGAAAAGAGCGTGGCCCGTCCTCAATTTCTGACACTGGACAACCAACGCTGTCGTTTTATCCCCCATGTGCAGATCGCCACACCCGGCAGCGAGTTGTTGCTCAAGAACGGCGACCCGATTCTTCACACCGTGCACGCGCGCCTGGGCGCGGATACGCTATTCAACGTCGGTCTGCCGAATTGGCGGCGCGTCACTAAGAGGCTCGATCGCGCCGGCGTGATACGAATCGACTGCGATGTCTTGCATACCTGGATGAGCGCGGTGATCGTGGTCGCGGATACACCGTATTTTGCGCTGACCGATGGCGCCGGAAGTTTTCGGATCGACGGGCTGCCGGCGGGCGAATATGAATTGGAAGCTTGGCATGAGCGTTTGGGCTCGCGCCGTCGGCTGATTTCAATCGCGCGTAATGCTCGGACAAATATCGAGGTGATTTATTCCGGATCGAAAATCCGTTAAGACAACGATTGCGGCCGGGGATCGGTTTGGCCTTCCGGCGATGATGCTTTGAGATGTACCCGATACTTTTTAAATTCGGCCCGATAACCATTTACAGCTTCGGCGTGTTCATGGCGCTGGCTGCGTTGTCGGCGGCCTGGGTCGTGCATGCCGAGCTCAAGCGCCTCGGGTATGACCCCGATCTTGCCTCCACCATGATATTCGCGGCCGCCGTGGGCGGCCTGGTCGGCGCGCGGCTTTTATTTATCGTCGAGGAGTGGAGTAATTTTCTCGCCGCGCCGCTGAGCTTCATTTTCACCGGCGCCGGCTTTACCTGGTACGGCGGATTGTTAGGCGGGACTATCGCCGTCTCCTGGGTGGTTAAGAAAAATAAAATCCCTTGGCTCGTCGGCGCCGATATAGCCGGGCCGGCGTTGGCGATCGCCTACGGCGTGGGACGGATCGGCTGCCATGTGGCCGGCGACGGCGATTGGGGAACGGTGACCGATATGCCGTGGGGTGTGGCATACACCAACGCGATCGTCGGTTGGGTCAATCCTTACACCGGCGTTCCTTATCCTCCCGGCGTCCGGGTTCACCCGACGCCGATTTACGAATTTCTCCAGGGTGTAGTGATATTTTCTATTCTCTGGTCGATGAGGAAGAAGGGTTACGCTCCCGGAACCCTGGCCTGGATCTATTTGGTGCTTGCCGGCTTGGCGCGTTTTACCATCGAGTTCTGGCGCATCAACCCCGATCTCGGCTGGGGCTTGAGCGAAGCGCAGTGGTTGAGTCTGGCCATCATCGCGCTAGGTTTATTTCTTCTCGCTACCCGGCCGGTGAGAGTTGGGACCGCAAAGGCTCGCTGAGCGCGGGTCAGCGGCAAATCCTTCGCGTTTTTCACCGCCAAGTGCGCGGTCATTGTCCGATCTCGATCCTGCATTTTGTCATGTAGGCCCCCGGACGCCTCACCCTTGCTCGAAATCGGGGAAATCCAGTAAACTTCGAAAAAGTTTTCGTTGGATTTCTATCCCAGATCTAGGCTTCGTACACTTCCGCCATGGCCG
>JBLMXG010000058.1:0-3158 GCA_050257635.1 Chloroflexota bacterium | reverse complement strand
CTACCGAGCTTTTTAGGCGCATCGTCGGTAATCCCAGTGCAGCTTGCCAAACGGGCTCTTGCATCTCTCGATATGTATAAAGGTCCGATCAACGACGAAGATGACGAAGCCTTTCGAAAAGCAGTAATGGAGTTCCAGAAGTCGCGAAACCTCGCAGCGGATGGAATGCTCGGAGCAGTAACCTTGCGCGCACTCCAGGACGCGGCACCAAAGTTCTTTCCGGGCCGTCCGTAGGCGCCGGTCCCCATTTTATAGAAAAAATTCGGGCCCGCCAGGGCGGGACGAATTTTGTGCGATCAACACAGGCGCACAGTGGTGACGAGCGCTGTACAACTAAAACTTGTAAATTGGCCGATCAACCGGTACAGAGGCGGCCCGAACAGCGCCCGGCGACAAGGACTTTGGCTAGGCGACGGGTGGCCTGGCTGGAGGGTCAGAGAACGTCGGAATCGTTGCGTCCGCGCCCGACGCGAACGTCACGCTCGGTGTGCCGGCACAAGAACTAGCGACGGCGTTGCAGCTCCACGCTGAGCTGCTGGCCTTCGCGCGATCGGCCCACTGGTTTTTCTCAGCAGAGGACGACGCCAATGCCAACCAAGTATCGCATTCACCCGGCTATCGGCATTGCACGCGTGGGCGACAGTCCGGATGACTTCTTCGTAGGCCCGGAAGCGCCGGGAGTCGCGCCCATGCTGAACGAGCCGGACGGCACTTCTTCCCAGCCCGGCAAGTACAAGGACCAGATGCATCGGATCAAGCGCCAGGGCGCGCGATTTCGCATCTACGAATACACCGAGGGGCGGGCCGGTGTGGTGACGAAAGTGCGAGAGGTCACCGCCGCCGATGCGCAGATCGAGTGGGAGGTTCATCTGGTAAACCGCAAGGCGGCGGAGAAAACCAGGTTCTTCACCCCTCCCGATAACAGCAAGTCGGTGGGACGCAACGCAGACGTGACGGACAGAAGCAAGTTAATCATCGACCCGGGGCCACAACGCATAAGCGGTGTGAACCAGCCGATGAAGGCGCTAGAGCATTTCCCGCTCATGTTGATACATAACCTGCGTGTCGCAAGAAATTAGCGCATTCTTCCGGGCAGACCGTGCGAAGAAGCAAACGAATTCTGCGCCAGAGATTTGGTATCGTTCGCTCGGCCGCTTGTCGCAATAGTGCTTTGAGTTTGCTGAAGAATTGCTCAATCGGATTGAGGTCGGGTGAGTATGAGGGCAAATACAGTACCGACGCGCCTAGCGCCTCGATTGCTTCTATTACGCCGGCCACTTTATGAGCTGGCAGATTATCCATGATGACGACGTCGCGGCGACCGAGGGTTGGTGCGAGGCATTGCTCGATGTACGCAAGGAAGATGGGGCCGTTCATCGCTCCATCAATCACGAAGGGAGCGACAATCCCGTCGTGCCGCAAGCCGGCGACGAAAGTGATTGTTTTCCAATGTCCATGCGGAACCGATGCGACCAACCGCTTCCCGCGCGGGCAACGACCTCTGAGCCGCACCATGTTTGTGCTGGTAGCGGTCTCGTCGATAAACACCAGCCGAGCGGGGTCAAGCATGCCTTGCTCTCGTATCCAACGTCGGCGCGCGCGAGCGACATCGGCTCGTTTTTGCTCTGCCGCGTGCAGGCTTTTTTTTAAAGCTGACATTGTGTCGATCAAAGAAACGCTGGAGAGCGCTCCGACTGCCGGGGATGCCCTGTTTAGCCATGGCGGCGAGAATCTCCTCGAGGGTCAAATCGGGTTGTTTGGCAATCAAAGCCAAGATCCAGTCCGAGTGCTCTTCCAATGGCGAAACACTCCCGCCGCTCCGTTTCGGCGCCACGCTCCCTGTCTCACTCCAGCGCTGGCACCATCGAATTACCGAACTAACGCCCACCTTGAAGATCTCGGCTATCTCCCGCCGCGACGCTCCGCTTTCAACCGCTTCAACCGCACGCTCACGCAAGTCCGTGGAATACGGCCTCGGCATCGATTTAGCTCCCCAGGCGAATCAATTTCCCCAGATTCGCCTACGCTACAGCGGTTGGGAATCCCTCCGATTCAATGCCGACGGGAAACGCTCTAGCAACACTTGCCGCTGTCGTGGCGACAATGCGTTGCCGCCTTGTTTCGCGACCATCGCCCCCATCCCTCCTCGGCCTCCCGATTCACGGCCGGCGCGTTCGGGTTCTTGCTCTTGAGTCAATCGGGAGAGCGGCCCAAGCAGTAGGGCGAGTCCTTCCGTTTCGAGATGATGCCTTCGAAGGTCAAGCGATTTGACCAAGCTTCCTTACCCCAGCCCGGCTATACCTTAAGCAACCGATGGCGTCGCCACAATCCCCAAAATGCGTCCAAACAAACGCAAATCAAATACTTGCTGTTCCGGAAAATCCCATCCGCGCGGATCCACGCGATGAGTGGAAATCAGCGCATCATGCTGCGCGATGCTTGCATTCCCTCGGCTGGCTGGGCCGTTTGTCGCCAACCTGTTCAAGTCACGCGCCCGCTTGAAGTCGAGAATCTTGCCGCAGGTGGAAAGGCTGCAGGTCGCCCACGACCGCGTGCACGTCGGCGAAGCCGTGGAGATAGACGAGCGGCTCCCCCCGCCCGCCTTCGGCGACCGCCACCTTGCGGCCGCGTCAATCGCGAGATGACGTCGGCAGGACTGTCCACCCTCACCCGGCCGATCTACTGCAAGCGACCACTTGGCGGCCGCCGCACTGCTCGCCGGGACGGATCGACCTGTCATCGGTCAACCCGATTTCCCGGAAGTCCGCAAGATTTGTCGGATCAGACCTTCGCTGTCTTCGCCGCGTTTCTCTTCGCCGCGACAATGAGGGCGCGGACATCGGACCAAGTTCGCGGCCGAGCAATGGCTACTGCATCGATCACCGCACGCGATTCCCTGAGTAATCGTGCGAACATTTTGTCCGTCCAGTCGTCAAGGCACATGACTATCCTGCCGCAGAGAAGCAGCCGCTCTGGGGCGTAGCCCAGGATTGCTGGGGTTTCCGTAATCATCCTTACCGGGTCGGCGAAGCCGAGCTCGCGCAGGTAGGCGACCTTGGCACGGATAGTGCCGATAGCGTAACCCAGAATCGTCGGGCTTGACGTAATCATCCTTACCGGATCGGCGACGCCGAGCTGCCGCAGCTCGGCGATTCTGC
>JBLMXG010000057.1:0-5801 GCA_050257635.1 Chloroflexota bacterium | reverse complement strand
TTCGCAATCAAGTGCACACGGAAATTTTCAGCCGTGCTGTCCGTTGCCGCTGAGTAGTTCGCGGCCGCGGGCGGTGAGTGAGACTTCGGGGTCCTGGTCGGTTTCGCGCCGATTGAGCTCGATGTAGCCCTCGATCATGGCATCTTCCCAGATCGTTTGTCTGGGGCAGTGGCTTTGCCAGGCGTCCATCGCCTCGCTATATGTCCTGCGCCGAGATGATAGCCAGGAAAGAAATTCCCGCATCAGCAAATTTTCCGATTCAGCCATGGCAGCCTCCGAAGGCGGGTAAACGCCGCTCGATCATCGCTAGGGCTTATTTTATCCGAGGCTATAGTCATTTGTAAATTCTACGCCCCTTTTGCCTCGGCGCGCACGTACAGCCTTGGCGGTGCCTTGTCGAAATATCTGAACAGCGCCGGACAGAGCCAGCCTTCCATGTCGTACTGCGGGCAATAGTACCAGTTACCGCCCGTCTCTTCGCGACGCCAGTGCAATTCGACGGCAAAGCCGGGAAAGGGCGCGGCTGAAAAGAACAGGCGAAATCCCTTTTCGGCATTCGGGATCGACTCGACCAAGCGGTCAATCATGGTGTCGATGCCGGCGATGAACGGCTCGCGCACGAGACCCACGGCGGGATCGTCGAACACCCACATGCCTTCGTACCTGTAGGGCACGATCACGCCGATGTTGTTCATGCGCGGCTCGGTTGGGCGGTGACGTCGCTCACGTCGTTCGGCGCGCGAAATACTTGCCGTACTTCTCCGACACCTTGTGTTTCAATTCCTCGCTCGCCGCCGACGCCTTGGGAAAATCCTTTGCCCATTCATAAGGCTTGGTCGCGTCGATGACGGCGCGGCTGCTGAAACCCTTTTGATCTTTCGGGATGACCGGATCGAGCGGACCGCTCCAAGCGCGCCGGATGAAGTCGATGTCGTTGGCCGGGTCCGCTCGCGTGCACATGGCCCAGAGCACGTCGTTCATGTCGTAGGGGTCGATGTCGTCGTCGACCACCACCACATAGCGGCCGAGATAAGCGCCGGATTGGCACTGGGCCGCGATCATCGCTGCCTGTTTGGCGTGGCCGGGGTAGCGCTGCTTAATCGATACGGCGGTGAAGAATCTTCCCTGGTAGCAGCCGACCCCGCGCACGTCGGGCACGCCGGCTTTGTCCAAATGGTCCCAGATGAACGCCGAGCGCAGCAGTCCGTCGTCGGCGCCGCCGGGCGGGCGGGATGAGGGCGCGGCGGTGATGATCGGATTGTTTCTGTGCATCAAGCGTTTCACTTTGAGAATCGGTTCGGTGCGTTCGCCGCTGGCGTAGTAGCCGGTCCATTCGCCGTACGGTCCTTCGCGCTTCTGTTCCGACGGGATGACTTCGCCTTCGATGGTGATTTCCGAATAGGCCGGGATCGGCAGGCTGGTGTGTTTACCGACGATGACGTCGAACGCGGCGCCGCGGATGCCGCCGGCGTAGTCGTATTCGGATTTTCCCCAGGGCAGATGATTGGCCGCGGTCATGAGCAACAGCGGATCGTCGCCGAAGCTGATGGCAACGGGAAAAGGCTTCCCTTGGTCGAAGTACTTTTGGCGCATGATGCGGCCGTGCTTGCCCGGCGAGATATAGAGCGCGAGGGTATCGCGGTCATGCACCATGACCCGGTAGCAGCCGAGGTTGACCCAGCCCTCGTCGATGTCCCGGGAGATGACAAGATGCGCTGTGCCGAGATAACGGCCACCGTCCTCTTCGTGCCAGCGCGGCACGGGCAGCGACAGCAGATCGATGTCTTGGCCTTCGTAAACGTTTTCCATCACCGGGCCACTCGCGACATAGCGCGGCGGAATAAACTTTTGGTTATTGAGGCGCTCCTTCCACGCCTGGATGAAATCAGTTCGCCCGTAGTCCAACGGCAGGTGAGTGGTGAGGCATTGGCGCTTCAAAGACTGATGATGCACGCCGACGATCACGCGATGACCGGCGGGATAGTCCTGGATCTCATCGAAGAGAATTGCCGGGTAGGGCTCGTTGCGCGCGTACACTTCGGTGAGCGCGCCCATTTCCAGGTCCCAAGCGGCACCGGGGACATGGGTGAGCTCGCCGAATTTCTCGACTTCGGCAATCCAACCGCGCAGGTCCGAGTAAAGCATTGCCTTGTCCTTTCTCGCTGTCGCTCAAGCTCGTGTATTCAGCGCCGCTGGTGCGGGGTTGTCAAGAGAGGCATTTGCGCTCGCTGAGAGCAAGCTTCAGTCACGGATGGGCCACTCTCACTCAATCCTTCTCATACCGCTTCCATCCCGCATTCCAGTCCAGAAACTCCAGACCGGTGAAGTTTTTCTTATAATCGTAGGAAAAGGGCTCGCGGTAGGCGTAGCCCGGATAATAATAACGGTAGCCCTGCTCGCGCGAGAAGCGAATCGAATAAAGCATCATCAAGATACCCAGACTTCGTTTAGCCTCCGCGGGATCGAAAATGGCGTACACTGCCGAGGTGGCATGTTCTCCAACGTCGAGAAAGGTTGCGCCGGCGAGCCGCTCGTCGAGATAAATGCAAAGCTCGAAGTTGAGACAGGGCATCGACGCGGGCAGCGGCGATATGAATTCTTCGAGGGAAGCGGGAACGTTCTCGCGGAAGCGGATGCTATGTCGCCGGAACAGCTCCTCTTTGGCTGCGTCGAGAGCCGAGGGGCGAAGAACCACATTCGCGTCTCGATTTTTCGCTAGGACGCGTTTTTGGCTTCTCGTCAGAGCAAAACGCTCGATATCGATCCGCAACGGCAATACATGAAATTGCTTCCCGCCGTGGAGCGCGATTCGGTAGCGGAAAAAATAAATGCCGAAATGGCGCCAGCCCTCCGCCCAGTATCGGTCCATCTCGGCCGGCCCGGCTTCCAGACAGAGAAACGACTCATGATCGGCGTCGGTCATGATCGGAAAACGGCCAATCGCGAGGAGTTGATAATTCCCCCGGTTCAAGAATGCTCACGGACTCTACTCCGAGAGCTTTGGCAGGGATGCCGCGCCGCAATCCCCAGGCCGGGACGATAAATCTCGTCGCATTCGAAGCGCCGCCTCGATGCCCTGGTAATAGCCGGGAAGATCGGTCAGTGGGCGATAGCCCATGCGTTGGTAGAAGAGCTGGGCGCCTTGGTTGCCGGCGCGGACCTCCAACTCGACGTTGAAAATGCCCGCGACGATGGCGCATTTTTCGAGCCATTCGACAAGCCGGCGAGCGACGCCCAGGCGCCGGTACGCCGGTGCCACGGCGAGAAGGTCCAGGTGAGCATCGTCCTCGCCGTAGCGCATGATCGCGAAGCCAACCATGCCCCCTCCGGCGCGCGCCACAAGCACGTTGACGTTAGGGTTGCGGATGCTGACGGCCACCCGCTGGGCCGTCCATCTCCAGCGTAAGCCGTATTCGATCAGGACTCGCGACATGTCGGCGATGGGGGAAGCATCCGCGAGCCGTGCTAAACGTAACGTCAAATCGGAATCGATCATCGACCTTGCGGTGAAATACACCGTCGCTACGTCGGTAATATACGTCACTTAGACGCCTGGCGCTATGCCGCCGACATCGACGCGCCGTGAATGCGATTCGTCGGGACACGGAGCTCCCACGGGCTGGAACACTTCCTCACACGAGGCGCCGCCGAGAGGAAACCGAATTCCCAGTTCGCGACTAGCGACCGACTTGATATCCCGCCGTTGACACGCCGGGGATGAAGCTATTTTCCCAGCCCTTTCTGTTCCAGCTCTTTTTTCACCTCTTCGACAAATCTCAGGTCGAGCAGGCGCTGGGCAGGCAGTTGGCTGGTCATTTTCATCGGCACGCGGATCTCGTATTCGAGGATGTTTTTGATCCCTTCCGGCGACGGGACTCCCGGCACGCCGGGCGAAAAGGCGCGCGCGTAGGCTTTGGTCGCTTCGACAAGCATGCCCCGGTTGATGTTGCCGAGCTGGAGTTTTTTGATGCCGATATCCGCCGCTTCTTCCGGATGCTCGCGCAGGAACATCAGCGCTCGAACCATAGCGCGCACCCAGCGCTTGATCTGGCCCGGGTTCTCGGCGATTTTCCTGTCGGTCACGACATAGCCCTGAAAAGGAAGAGGAAACAGGTCGCCGAGAAATCCGAGCGAATGAAGCCCTTCCTTTTCGGCCACGATCATTCCGCCGGGATCGAGCACCGCGGCTTGGAGCGAGCCGCTTTTGATCGCCGCGATGCGCGCGCCGGAGCTGGTGCCCATCGGAATCCTCGTGATGTCCTTAGCCGACAGACCGCCACGTTCCACAAACATTGTCGAAAAACGATCTTCGCTGTCGCCGATCAGCCCTACCGCAATTTTCTTGCCTTTGAGGTCGGCGACTTGTTTGATGCTTGGATCCACCACAAAATACCAGGTTACTTTCTCGGTCTGGTAAAAGATCGCCTTCAGCTCCGCGCCCTTGGCGGCGGCGCGTAGACCGCTGCCGCCGGCGCCGCTGAAATCGACGTCGCCGCTCACCAGCGCGGCGATGGCCGCTGGGCCGCCGATCACGATGGTCTCATTCTCCAATCCTTCGTCCTTGAAGAAGCCCTTCGCTTCGGCGACGTAGATAGAAAGGTAGTTGAGACTCGCGCGCGGCACCGCGGTGCGGATTTTTTCCGCCGGCGCGGCCTTGGACGAGAGCAAACAAATGACCAGCGCCATGCATTGGGCGAAACGTAACATCATAGAAGCTTTATCCTCCATTTTGCGGATCATGCTCGCGGTTTTTGGCGCGGAGTCGGCGAATGCTCACCGACGATCGCCAAATCTTATTTATGCGACAATAAGGAGACTGCGTTCTATGGTCAAGCGAGGCAGCGAAAATTTCGCCTCGGTGTAACGATCGAGCTGACAAGCGAAACGACCGTAAACTATTTGAGCTTAAAAAGACCTTCTTGTTTATCCGCCGTATTTTCTTCCGGCGACTCCAACAGGCCGTGAAATTCCAGCCCTTCGACTTCCGGCAGGGTCCGTCCGGCGATACCCTGAAGGTCGCCGTACATGCCGACGGTGGCCTGCATGACGCGATCGATCTGTTCTTCGCGCTTGGCCCACTGGCGCGTGATCGCTTTTTTCTCCCGGTCTAGATCTTCTTTCATGGATGAGAATGCTTCGACAATGGCCTGGACTCGCTGGCGAAAACGCGGACCAGTGAGGTAGCCGTAAACCATTTCCATCTTGGTCTGTTGCCCTTCCGAAGCTTGGCGCGCGGTAGCGACTTCGATCAGCGTCTGGCGCAGGGAAAGCGCGACGGGGAGGGCGACTTTCGGATGGGCGACCCAGACGCCGTCGACAAAGTCGAAGGTCTCCACCTCTTTGGGCAGCGCTTGGCTGATGATCACGGCGACTTCGGCTTTGGCGGTGCGTTGGTCTTCTCGCAGCTTGGGCAGCCAACCGTCGCTCCAGTTCTTGGTCCGCTTGGACTCCCAAAGAATCGTGCCGCAAACTTGATTGAGCGGGCCGACTACGCGCTGGAGCACGTCACCTCCGAATTCGCCTTTGGGCACCGGCTGGATCGTGTCTCGGGGAAATTTCGCGGTCAGCAGCGCTTCCAATTCCAGTTCTTGAACCTCTCCTTGAAGCTGCTGCGAGCCCTGCTCGGCGCGCCGTTTCAAATCCTCGATCTGCTTTTGCATCGCCGTGATGGTCTGATCCTTCTCCATCACTTTGAGCCTGAGCTCTTCTTCGGCCTCTTTCTTAGCCTTCTCCCGTTCACCGCTGAGATTGGCCTGAACCCTTTTCTCGACGGTCAGCTCCAGCTCGCGCTTGGCGTCGTC
>JBLMXG010000056.1:0-7757 GCA_050257635.1 Chloroflexota bacterium | reverse complement strand
GTCAAGATACATCTGCACGAGCTGCCGGCAAGTGAGCCGTCCCGACTTGTAAGCGCCGTGGATTTCGTCGATGGTCGCTTCCACGACATTGAAAGCTTGCGCCATAAGAATATCTCCTAGTTTGAATCGACTGAGTACGTTGATATTGGAACGAAGGGCAAATGTCTAGGGATAGAAACCGGTCAGTTTCTATTTATGCGACTCCGCGGTCGTGAGCTCACAAGGCTATGAAATGCCAAATTGCTACTGTTGAATATTCTTAGCCTGCCCCTGGCATTTCTATTGCCGGGTAGCTTTCGGCATAACGAAATCAAGTGGAGGAGTCCCATAACAGGACGCCGGATCGCTCTTACACCCGAAGCTTTGAGCGACCCACCCTCGGTCGATGCGGCTTCCTGCTACGAACCCGGCTCTCGTTGCCCTTTGGATTTATGGAGGTATCGAAGAGCGCAGGGATTATATAAGCGACAGCAACCACCCTTGGGAAAATGGAATGTGAAGGAGACGATCAAAGAGCCCTTCCATAAAAAGCCAAGAAAAAGCCGTCAGGGAAATAGTCAAAACCCAGCCTTCTTTGCCCTCCAATTTAAGATAAAGAAAGACAAAAAACGGCACCGCCCAGAGAAAGCCAATTAAGAGAATCAGCGCAAAAAAACCGAGAACCCATAAAAAGAGCGACAACGTTCTGTTGCGGGCGATCATGGGGTCGACATCACGGGAAAATTCAAAGTCGACGGCCCCGCCTTCTCCTTGTCTCTCGGGAACGTACATGCACAGAAAGGTTTCTAGCAGTCCCAATACAAGGAGCGGACCAGAAATCAGTCTTGGGAATAGAGCGGTCTTGTAAGGCCAATGCCAGGAATCGTAAAGGGCATATGCTGCGGCAATCGTTACACTCAGCCCCAAGAGCGAACGTACTTTTAAGACCGGCTTCATACGGGCATTTCCTTCTCTCAGTGCTCTTTTTTGCGATAGCGTAGGAACGGGTAGAAAAACAGGACGAGCGTGAGGACGATCAAGAATAACACCATCGGCCGATACAGCCAGGAGTAGCCGTAACGAGTAGTCGCAATGTAAAAATTGTTCTCCGCAATCTTCCCCAGAACAAATGCGAGAACCAACGGCGCTCGCGGCCAACCGCAGTGGACCATGAAGTAACCAAGGACACCGAACGCGAGAAAGACGATCAGGTCGCCGAGGCTGTTATTGGCCGTGTACGCGCCGATAAAGCACAAAAAAAGAATCAACGGGATCAGTATGGATGAACGCACATAAGCCAGCTTGGCGAGGTGATTGAGAAAAATAAGACTGGCGGCGACAGTGATAATGTTGGCGATAACCAGAATCCACACCATGGAGAAAGTCAGCGGGAGATATTTGCTCAGCATGTCCGGGCCAGGCATGATTCCCTCGATGAAAAAGGCCGCGAGGAGAATACTCATAGCAGAACTTCCCGGCACTCCGAAAGCAATGGTTGGGATCAGTGCGCCGCCCTCTTTAGAGTTGCACGCAGAGCCCGGACCAAGAACGCCGCGTATATCCCCTTTACCAAAACCGCTTCGCTCGTCTTGGTCTTTGGCGCTTTGCTTAGCCATGCCATAGGAAATCCACTGGGCTACTCCCCCTCCTAAACCGGGCATAATGCCGATGAACGTGCCGATGAGGCTGCACCGAACGGTGAGCCAGAAATGCTGAAACGTATCTCTCACCCCGTCCCAGACCCCAATCCTCAGATTTCCCTCCGGAGCCTTTTCTCCGATAGAACTTCCCCGCACTGCAAGATCGACCAATTCGGGTATGGCAAAAAGTCCGACTAAAACCGGGACGATGTCGAGACCTTCCCACAGATAAGGTATTCCAAAGGTGAATCGTAAGACTCCCTGCTGCGGATCCTCACCCGCCATGGAAAGCAGCAGTCCCAAAAGCCCGGCAAGAATCCCGCGCAGCAAACCCCTTGCCCCTTGACCGCTCAGAGATGAGACGAAGGAAATCCCGACAATGGCCAGCATGAAAAGCTCGGGCGCGCCAAATTTCAATACCAGTGGTCTTACCACGGGAACAGACAGACCCAGGGCAAAAGCTCCGACGATAGCGCCAACGAGCGAACTCATGAGCGCTGCGCCCAGCGCCCTACCCGCTTCGCCCCTTTTCGCCATCGCATGACCATCGAGGATCATCGCCACCGTCGTGGCCTCGCCCGGCACGCCGAACAGGATCGAAGTGATGTCTCCCGTTGTCGCCACGACAGAGTGCATGCCCAAAAGAAACGCAAAGGCCTCGACCGGATCCATGGTGTAGATGAACGGCAGCATCAGGGCAAGGGTGGTGGCGCCGCCCAGGCCGGGCAGAATTCCAACCCAAAAACCCAAGAAGATGCCCAACAGCATCAAGAGGAGAACTTTCAGCTGGAGAAGGGCAAAAAGCCCTTGGATGACCGCGTCGATCATGATCGGCCGAAGAGAGCCTCAAGATCCGGGCTCATTTTGAGATTCATTCCTGATGCGAGGTCGCGACAGATCCTATTCCTCGGCTTTGAAAAATTTCCCGATCTCGTTGGCGATCTCCGGAGGTTGACTGAGAACATTGCGCACAATTTTTAAGACACCGTCTGCGGGAGTAAATTCGACAGTCATGCTGCTTTTTTTGGCATCGGCGAGGAGCGCTTTATCTGAAGTCGCTTGGGCGAAGGCGTCCCGCAATATCTTCATTACGCTATCGGGAGTGCCTGGAGTGGCTACATAGGGCCGGTACATCTGCTCCGGCCCGGATCGCACGGCCATGACGGCTTTGCCTTTAGCGCTGGTCGCAAGACTCTCGTCCGTAGGCAGGTTTCGTACCGCCGCGATATCGACGTTCGACCGGATGAGGGGACGAACCAATCCTCGCTGAATGAAGGGCAAAATTGATACATAGCTTCCTGCCCGCCCGTCCACTTCCTTGCGTTCGATTGCCAGCATGACATCCGAGCTAGAGGAATAACCGACGACCAATTTAAAGGGCATGGCGGCGTATTCTTTCAGAAAAATCGGCACCACATAGCTTGTATCTCCGGTGCCCGTGGCGCCCATAACGATCTCTTTGGCATTGCGCAAGTCGGCGGCAGTCTTATAAGGGAGATCACTCCGAATCGCCACCACGGCGACATCGCTCGCAACGCTGCCGATCCAGGCAAATTTGGTCAGATCGAACCTGACTCCCTTTGACTTTGTGAGCTGGTTAAAGACGAGGCTATTGTTAAACGTCCCTATCGTGAGGCCATCCGGCTTTGCCGTGGCATAGATATAGTTTGCCGCGATCACGCTTCCACCGCCCGGCATGTTTTGAACTATGACAGTTGGGCTTCCCGGAATGTACCGCGGCAAATGCTTAGCCAGAAGACGAGCATACTGATCGTAACCGCCTCCCGGCTTATAGCCGACCACAATCGTGATCGTTTTGCCTTCGTAGTAGGAAGCCGCGCAGGCCAGAGGCGGCTGCAGCATAAGAAACGCTGTAACCATGAGCCAAGCTGTTGAACTCATAAGTCACTCCTCCTTTTTGTGTAGGGGGGAGGCAATTCGGGTGCCAAGAAAGTTTTCCTCCATATTCACTACACTTAACGCTGTCAATCTTCCCAAAATCGAGAAAATTCTCGAAGCCAATGGCAGAAATCGGAAGGAACGGTGGGAGTGACCGGCTGCAGAGTACGTCAGTCGTGGTGCCGTAGTCGTTTCCTTTTTCCGCTTTAAGGTCGTAATGTAGCGTCGTTCGAATTTTTGTTTCTGGCTCGAGGCAGCGATATCACGGGTCGGTGATGTTAGGCTTCGCAGAGCCAAGATAATCGGGAGACAACCATGTCGAGCATGGCTCGGCGCGTGGCCGGATTCGGCACTACGGTTTTTGTTGAAATCAATGCGCTCGCGCGCCGGCATGACGCGGTAAATCTGGGCCAGGGCGCACCAGATTTCGACGGACCGCCGGAGGTTTTACAGGCCGCGGTCGATGCGGTGAACGGCGCGTTCAATCAATACGCTCCGGGCGTCGGCATGGCCGCAGTGCGAGCAGCGATCGCGCATCACGCCGAGCGCTTCTACGGGCAGAAGCTCGATCCGGAAACCGACGTGTTGGTGACGAGCGGCGCCACTGAAGCAATTTTCGCCGCGATCCTCGGACTCACCGACGCCGGCGAGGAGATCGTCGTTTTTCAACCGGTCTATGACAGCTATGTGCCGAACATGATCATGGCCGGCGTGGTGCCGCGTTATGTCACGCTGCGAGGTGAAAATTGGACTTTCGATCCCGATGAGCTGGCCAAGGCGTTCGGCCCGCGCACGCGAGCGATTATCGTCAACACGCCGCACAATCCCACCGGCAAAGTTTATTCCCGAGAGGAGTTGCAAACCATCGCCGAGCTTTGCCAAAGACACGACGTTATCGCGATTACCGATGAAGTGTACGAGCATATTCTTTACGATGATGCCAGCCACACGCGTTTGGCTATGTTGCCCGGCATGGCGGAACGCACGCTGACGATCAGCTCCCTGGGCAAGACTTTCAGCGTGACCGGCTGGAAGGTCGGCTGGGCCGTCAGCACCGCCGCGCTGGTCAACGCCGTCAACCGGGCGCACCAGTTCATCACTTATGCGGTGGCGTCGCCGCTGCAGGCGGCCGCCGCGACGGCGCTCAATTTGCCCTTCTCCTTTTTCGAAAATTTGCAGATCAATTATCAAGCCCGCCGCGACCGAATGATCGGTGTTCTGGAGGGCGCCGGCTTCAAGGTTTTCAAACCGGGGGGCAGCTATTTCGTCATGATCGACTGGCGCGGCGTCGCGCCGGCGAAAGTCCAGGACGATTTTGAATTCGCCCAGTGGCTGATCAGCGAAGTCGGTGTCGCGTGCATTCCGGCGAGTCCTTTTTATCAACAATCGGATAAACGGCTGGGCAAATATTTTGCCCGTTTTGCGGTCTGCAAAAAAGACGAGACACTCGCTGCCGCGGCGGAGAGGTTGGCCGAATTGCGTTGACGCTGGATTGCTCCCGGCACCGCCAAGTTGATTCATTTCTCTCGCCTATGTTAGAGCTAGGGCGCCGGAGGGAGGAGAGTTATGGCTCGCATCGTTCATATCGCGCTCAAGGTCGACGATTTGGAAAAAGCGACGGAGTTTTATGAAAAAGGCTTCGGCTTCGTCGAAGTCGAGACTGGCCAGGTGCGGGATCACACATCGCGCCACCTGACCGACGGTACCATCGATCTCGCGCTGATCAAATACGACAGCGAGGAATCCGCCGAGGCACGCGCCTCGGGCCTGGGCCCATGTATCCACCACTTCGCTATCGAGGTGGACGACATGAAAAAATCGGCGGCCGATCTGCAAAGCTTTGGCTGCGAAATCATCAGCGACCCGGGAGTGATTCCGATTAAATTTCGCGCACCCGGCGGAACGGTGGCCGAAATCGTGCCCAAGGCGCGTTACAAGAAGCCGGAAACAGAAACGTAAAGGTAAAAGAGACGGGGTGTTGGGTTTCGGAGAGTCACTCCAACACTCCACCATTCCAATCTTGTCAACTGGATTCACTATGCCGCTGCACCTCAAATCCAAAGACGTGCTTGCGCGGAAAGTCCCGATCTAGTTATCTCATGCATCCCACGCAACGCCTCGCACGCTTCGCGGTCGATCTAAAATTCCGGCAAATTCCTGAGGAAGTTATCGCCCGCTCCAAAGCGTGCATTCTCGATACCCTGACGGTCTCGCTCTACGGCTCGACTAAACCGTGGAGCCGCATGGTCAGCGGTTTCGTGCGTGATTCGGGCAGGCGCGGACGCTGCACGGTTTTTGGAGAAGATTTCACAGCGCAACCGGCGCAAGCGACGTTCGCCAATGGCGTCATGGCTCACGCATTCGAACTCGATAACGTGCGCCAGCCTGGTGCAGGAGTGCATCCTGGCGCCACGGCATTTCTTCCTGCCTTCGCCATGGCCGAGGAGAAGAAGATGGATGGCAAATCGTTGCTGACCGCCTTCGTTGCCGCTTGCGAGGTGATGTCGCGCATCGGTGTTGCCGCGGGGAATTCGCTGGAGAGAAAAGGTTTCCATGCGCCCGGATTGACCGGTACTTTTGGCGCCGCGGTTGCCGCCGGCCGGCTGCTCGGTTTGAACCACGGAGAGATGGCGAACGCCCTCGGCATTGCCGGGTCGTACTCGGGCGGCCTGATCGAATTTTCCCGCTGCCAGGAGGGCGCCGTGATCAAACGGCTCCACCTCGGCAAAGCCGGTGAGGGCGGCGTCACCGCGGCGCTGCTGGCGAGCCGGGGGTTCGCCGGCCCGGAAAGCATTCTAGAAGGAAAGTTCGGATTTTGCCGGACGTTTTCCGATGCGCCGAAACTTTCTTATCTCACGCACCGGCTCGGGCGCGAGTTCGAGACCATGAACATCGGCATCAAGCGCTGCGCCTGCCATATCAACGCGCACGCGCCTATCGAAGCGCTCCAGGATCTGCGCGCCGAGAGCGGTTTCAATCCGGAAGAGATAACGGAGATTGTGGTCAGCGGCATCGAGAAACTGGTGAGCCATCACGCGATTTACAAACCGAAGGATTTGATGATGGCGCAATACAGCATTCCGTTTTGCGTCGCGCTCAGTTTATACGACGATCCGACCGATCCGGAATCGTTCAGTGAAAAAAAACTAAAGGACAAAAGAGTTCTGGCGACGATGCGCAAGGTGCGGCTCAAAGTCGATCACGAGATCGAAGCCAAGGGATGGGATCGCGCCGCGCGGGTCGCCGTCGCTCTAGCCAACAAATCGCGGCGATCCAAATTAGTCATCCATTTCAAAGGAACTCCGCGCAATCCGATGAGCTACTTCGAAGTCGAGCAAAAGGCACGCAAGCTGACCCGGACAATCTTATCTGAAGCGCGGCTCGAGCGTTTAATCGAAACGGTGGATAACCTGGAAAAGCTTGTCGATCTCTCTTCGATTGGCCGGGCATTGCGACGATCGACTTGAGTCCGGTCAAAACTCTCTTGCGCCAGAGCGGAGCCCACGACTACATTTGCGGTCTTGCGAGATACCCGTTAATTAGGAGGAAGTAATTTTGGTCTAGGAGGAAGAATAAGTATGAATTTCATGAAAACGCTTGTCCTTGCGCTTTTGCTCGGCGGATTGACTTTGGTCGCCGTGCATGACGCGAAAGCGGGAGAAATCAAGATGACCATCGTCAACGTCGAAACCAGTCAAGGCGTGAAAATCTGGACGCCCGAGTCGATTACCGCCAAACGCGGCGATACGGTGACGCTGACTCTTGTCAACAAACTAGACGCGGAGCATGGTTACGAAATCGACGCCGTCAAGGTTAAAGAAGTAGTCGGCCCGCAGAAGACCGCAACGGTAACCTTCAAGGCCGACAAGGCGGGAATTTTCCCGATCAAATGCCAGCTCCATCCGCCCCATGTTGCCGGTCAACTGGTGGTCTTGCCCTAGCTTTTAGTGATCACAATTTGCCGCAATTTCCGGCATGCAAGCGCGATAGCGTTTTTCCTCGTTATGCTAGCGGATACGGCGCTGCCGTCTGAGCCGGACTCGGTTCAGACGGGGCGGCGCCTTTTTGCCGTCAATTGCGCGATTTGCCATGGCGCTCGCGGCGATGGCAAGGGCGAAGCGGCAAGCCGGCTCAAAACCCAGCCGCGCGATCTTACCAAGGGCCTTTATAAATTTCGCTCCACCGGATCGAGCCAGCCGCCTACGGACGACGACTTGGCGCGGACCATTACCCTGGGTA
>JBLMXG010000055.1:0-4874 GCA_050257635.1 Chloroflexota bacterium | reverse complement strand
GGTTGATACGATGGAACGATCAATTTCTCTGGGATTACGGGGCCGCGGTAATAGGGCTCGTCGTCGAGCCGTTGGAACAAACTTTTTACCAGCGAGGAGAAAGCGGCGCTGGTGTGGATGTGAGGCGAATAGAGCACGCGGTGCGTCAGAAGATCGCCGCGGTAAAGGCCCTCGTCATTGTAGCGGTGGAAGCCGACCCGGTTACCGCGGCATACGATAAAACTGATCAATGTCGTCAACCGGCTGAAAAGATCCATGTCAATGACGGTGTCGAACCGCTCTTGGAAAAGTCGTAGCATCGCCTTTAATCCACTGTACAGCAATTCCCATGGCGTCTGATAATCTACGGTGATGATATTTTCGGCCGGCGCAAGCTTTAGAACTTCCATGATGGCGGCGTTTTTCGCGAAGACTAAGAAATAGAGATCACTATCCGGATAGCCCTGCTTCAGTTCCGCCAACGCAGGGCAGGCCAACACGGTGCTACCCATCTCCGAGAGCTTGATAACCAAAACCTTCCGCGGCTTCGGAAGAATCGACTTTCCCCGCATCCATGTATAAATGCGGCGCATAAGGGATAACCCCCAACAGAGCGGAATCCCCAGGTAACGGTCAATCCGTCTTAACGCCTCAATTTGCATGCAAGGGCACCATCACTGCCTTACTCCACCCGGAGTTAAGAGTCGAGTCCGTATCGGTGTGCGCAGGAATATTCCGCGGGTTACCTCCAAGACCACGGTACCGATAGCCAACACGCCAATAAAAATAGCCGAGTACTCGGTCATTGATCTTCAAAGCTTCCGTGGAAACATCGCTGGTCGCGTCGAAATACTGTAACAAAGCCCGGTCGGCAAGTCTCCGTCGGTCGAAAGCGACCATGAGAAAATTCCTTCCCACTGCCTCTGAAGCAGGCAACCAATAAGCCCACATCAGACTCTGCCCGCCGAAAAAATGTGGGCCACCAGTATTCCGAACCGCGTCGTTGTCGCCGAAATCGTAGAAACTCAATAGGCTCGATATAAAATTCCTGTCCATACCGACGATAATTGGTTTGGATTTAGTTTTGACTTCGACAACTTTATCTATGGCTCCGACCTTTTCGCCGAGTTGTCGCCACGGCCCGAATAGACGCTTTGTCGAGGCCGGCCCCGCACCGGGCAATCCCAAGGAGATATAATAAAAGGATGCCCCAAGGGTGATGAGAAGAGCGATAACGGTGGGCATCCAAATGCGTCGAATCCAATTCGTTATCGCTCCCGCGATTTCACCTGGATGCGGCACCATGTCCCAAGCAACCATGGGAATTGCCGCGAGCCAAATCGGTGCTGTCCAGTTGAGTTTGACCTGATGGCGCAAGCTAAAAAATACAAACACGGAGAGTGGCACTATGGTGAAAATAACCACCCAGAGGTAACGCCGGCGCTCGACGGGGGTCTGATCATGGCCTACCGTGCTCGTCGCTCGCCTAGGCCAAAGAACTCTTGCTATGCCGAGTAGAGCTGTTGGCGTCAATATAAGGAACCATGTGCCGATGAGAATGTGAAGATAGAACTTGGAACTCCCCTCCCAACGATCCGGGCCCTGAAACATAAAAGAGACCCAGCCGTGTTTCATATTCCAGACTAGGACTGGAGTGAAAATTGTAAGCGCGACCATGGCGGCAAGATACGGCTCATACCGGAGTAACCATCGCCTGGCTTGCCGATCGACGAGCACGAATACCAATGTGGCCAATCCCAGAAGCGCAACGGTGTATTTCGAGAGCATTCCGATTCCCATGCAAACGCCGACTCCCCACCACGCTTTCTTATTCTCGTCGAGCAGGACACGGTGCAAGAAATAGAGACAGCCGACCCAAGCCGCGTACAGGGGAGCATCTGGCGTCATGAAGAATCCGAGTCCGAAGTAAATCGGTAAAACAGCCAACAGCAAGATAACCCGGTAGGCGGTCGTCCTATCAAATAAATTGAGCGTAAGGCGGAATATGAACAGCGCGGCAATTGCCCAGCAGCCGAAGGCTGGCAGCCGGACCGAAAGTTCGGATTTCCCGAATAGGGAGGTAGAAAGCCAAATCAACCACGCAACCATCGGTGGATGATCCAAATAACTTAAATCCAAATGCTGGGCATAGTTCCAATAATAAGCCTCCTCCGGAATTAGGTTTACGGCCCCCATGAACACCAGCTTAAGCACCAACGCGTATGCCAGTATGGCAATCGTCACGCAACGCCATTGGGCAGCCGACATCTCATTAAACCAGGGTCCTGGAATTGCGCACAGCGCGATACCGCTATAAAGCACCGCAGCGCCGATTGGAATTGCGACCAGGATGGCCGTCTGCGGTTGCCAATTCCAGTTGGTGATCAACAGCAAATGCACGGCGCTGCGAAGAGACAATGCGAGGAACGACACCGTCAGGAATCGCGCAAACCGCCTCCAGGATTGCGCTCCCCGAAACCCTTCCGGAACCGCAATACCAGCGCCGATTCCGATAGTGAAAAAAAACGCCACCCCCAAAAAGAAACTTGCTATCTGAGACAAATCCGCCTTGACGCCCGCGGCGATCAAGGCTCGAAACGTGGCGAGATCGATAAACAGACTCAGGAGGTAAACCGCTACGAACCGCTTGTCGGTTTGCCGGCCGAGCATGCGCAATAGAACTTTTGCCGCCGACTGAGTTTCACGCTTCGAATTTTCCTGCTCCATCCCGCGCTCCACGCCAGTCTATTCAGTGTCCGTCGCGATAGTTTAGCGATCAGCCGGCGAAACAAATCGTGAAGAGCGATGTAAGTACGAGTACCTTGGCACGGTTTGACATAAGAACGCATTAAAACCGAAACGTGTCAATAAGATAAAGGATAATCCGGCGCGCCCGAGTTCAAGTTTAAGGTTTTAACGCAGGTTATGAGAGACCGCCGTAAAGTCCCTCGATGAGAAATCAAAAAGTTATTCGCTTCGATTCGAAGCAAAATGCCATCGGTGTAAATCCTATGAAGGTCACTCCAAAGAGAATGCGTTCACGCGCGGGCTGCGACCGGCGGCATACGGAACGGTATGCCCGCTTTCTTGAGTTCGGCCTCGTAAATAGTGCGAATCTCGGGCGGCTCATCCTCGTGTTCGAGCAGATGCCCGCCCTCATGTTCGCTCAGATTGGGCCGCCAGGGATGACCCACCTGGCGCAATCCTCGCCGCAGCGCCAGATGGCGCGCCGCTTCTTTGCTGGTAGTGAAATGGTGATGATACCAGCCCTCAGGCGGCACTAGGAGACTGCCAGGTTTCCAATCCACGCGTACCATCTCTATTTCTTTTCCTGGATACCACATCAACGAGTAACCCTCGCCGGCGATAACGATGACCTGAGCTCCGGGACCGTGACGATGGGCTTTTTTATAGGTGCCCGATTCCACCGCCATGATATGGCCGACCATCGAGTTGCCGGAGAGATGAATTCCCAATCGACTAAAGCCAATGCCGCGCTCGGGATGCGGGTCGAGCGTCACCGCGTTCAGATCCGGAATGAAATTCACCACCCGGTCTTCGTGCTCGCCCGGCTTCATGGCGCTGCTGAAAAATTCTTTTTGCCCGGCGTAGCGATCGGTGAATGCATAAGCAACGTTAAAAACAAAATCAGCCGAGTTATAGACGTTCATAATGAGCGGGAAATTGTTCGCCGTAGCCAAGCGCACCGGCTCCGTCGCCGAGCCGTTGTGGTGCTGGTGCGTCGCGTTGAGCGGCGGCGAAAACAGGCTACCCGTTTGCCATTCGAGGGTTATCGGCTCAGAGCTTGCGTCACTCCAGAACTGCGTGGCGCCCCGCCCCGAAAGGATCAGCACCTGCTCCTCGTACATGTGGCGGATCGGCTTGAGGCTCTTCCCCGGCGGAATCTCGGCGATCAACACACCGACAAATCCTTGCGAGCCTTCAAGATGGCAGTAAGCAGCCGGCCCGCCCCAACGCTCCCAATGCCGGAGCGGCGCAGTCTTCAAATCATCCACGCCGTAACCGCTGATCACCGCTAACCCGTCCTTTTCGCAAAACTCCAAGAACGCCGACTTGCGCGCATATCGCCTCGCCGAAGCTTCGTCTAAGGGCATTGCCGTTTACTCCCCTATGCGTCGCGGTTTTGCACCCGCCCCGCCTTGATGTTATTCGCGCACACCGACCTGACCGCCCAAGGCGCGCGCGATCAGCGCCGCCCCCACTACGAGGGCCACGATGATGACCGCAACGACGGTGGCCTTTTCGAATTCGGCGCCGGCGGCGAAATCGAGCATCAAGAGCGAGAGCGTCCGCGACTTGCCCGAGCCGAGCAGCACCACGGTCCCGATATCGCGCGCCGCGGAGATAAATCCGACCAGGCCCACGGTGATCAGCGCCGGCATGGCGAGTGGCAGAATCACTCGCCTGAAGGTATGAATCCAGGTGCCGCCGCAAACCTTCGACGCCTCCTCGAGATCGGTGCCGAGCTGAATCAAGACGCTTTTGATCATCTGCGTGCCGAAAGGCATGCTTTTGATCACCATTGCAATCATCAATAGATAGATCGTGCCGTAGATCGGCAAAAAAATCCTGGTTTGCAGAAAGGTCCAGAGCAGCGCGACACCGAGAAGAATTCCCGGAATAGACCAGGGCAGCCAGGAAAGAAAATCGAGCAGCCAGCGCCCGGCATAGCGGGTCTTCACGATCATGTAGGCGATCAGCGCAAAGAAGACAACCCCGATGACGCCCGAACCAACACCGATCGCGAGCGTGTTCCACAGCGAGCGCAGCAGCACCGGGTCGCTCAAAGTCGCGCGCCAATTGTCGAGGGTCCAGGGCTGGGCGATGTTAAAAAAGCCGAAGAGCTTCATGAACGTGCCGACCAGGAGCAGCGC
>JBLMXG010000054.1:0-5373 GCA_050257635.1 Chloroflexota bacterium | reverse complement strand
TCGGGCTGGCGCTGGCGCAGCCCGCGCGTCGCGTCGCAGTTATCACCGGCGACGGCGACATGCTGATGGGGCTGGGCTCGCTCGCCACCATCGGCGTTCAGCGGCCAGGCAATCTGGCGATTATCGTTTTCGATAATGGCGTCTACGGCGAGACCGGCATGCAGCCGAGCCACACCCAGAGCGGCGTCGATCTGCTGAGCGTGGCAGGCGCCTGCGGTATCGGGCTCTGCCTCGACGTGCGCGACGAGGCGGCTTTGCGCGATCTTGCCGGTCGTCTGAAGGCCTTGCGCGAAACTCTGTTTGCCCGCGTGCTGATAGCGGCTAACGAGCCGCCGCGGGTACTGCCGCTGCGCGACGGTGTCGCGCTCAAGCAGCGGTTTCGCGCCGCAATCGGCCTCAGGCCGTGAGCCTTAGGCGAGGTTGGCGGGCGTCCTGGACAGTGCGAAATCGAGCCTCTATAAGGCGCGGCACTCTGCTGGTCCGCTCAAACGTGGGCGGGCAGGTGCGATGATTTGGCGCCCAGGTAGCTCAGTTGGTAGAGCACGTGACTGAAAATCACGGTGTCGGTGGTTCGATTCCGCCCCTGGGCACCATCCCCTACACCGCTTCCTGAAAATTCAAACGCTTAGCAGATGAAATTGCCCCACCGCTTTCCGCGTGCCGTAGGTGAGCGCCGTCCACAGCATTAGCTGCGTCGGATTCCGCGCTGGGGCATGAGGTTCGCTTTCACTCCAAGTGCGGCGGAAAAGCAGACGTCGCTGGATTTCCGGGTTTGGTGCCCGAGCAGACCCAAAGTAATCAGACGCGAAAGGTAGTTAGCTCACACTAATTGGGCTACATGAGACTTGCACGACGATCCGTCGATAATGCCGCTTCAGGAGCGACCATCGTGAACAATCGAACTTTACCGGTTGGCACATTGCCCTATCTCTCGGAGGCTTTTCTCGATCATCTGGCAATTTCCGCGTTGGATGTCGTTAACGAGATCGAGCGACAGATCATTGGCCAGAGACAGGGGGAAGTGTGGTGTGCGCCAAAGGCGGTCGTGCTGCCCAGTGACGACCGCTTCATCATGGCTACTCTTGGGGTCGCCTCGACGCCTCCGGTGCTGGCCACAAAAGCACTGGTCGCGAATCCTCGCAACGCTGAACGTGGACTCGCTGCACTCAATTCGTTGATAACGTTGCTCGACAGCCAGACAGGACTCCCGCTCGCCCTAGTCGATGGAAATTGGGTCACGGCCAAGCGCACGGCCGGTCTAAGCGCCGTCGCTGCCAAACGCCTCGCAAGAAACGACTGTTCATGCGCCGCCTTCATTGGCTGTGGCGTCCAGGCGCGCAGTCATCTGGAGGTTTTGGGCGATCTCTTCCCATTGCGCGAGGTCCGCGCCTTTGGCCGCGGGGCCACTAATCGTGATGCCCTTTGCAGAATGGCAGTGTCGCGCGGGATGAGTGCGATTCCGTGTGATACGGCGAGAGCCGCGGTCGAGGGGGCGGACATCGTGGTCACTACCGTCACGTCGGTACCTCCTCCGGCACCGTTCCTCGACGTAAATTGGCTCAAGGCCGGAAGCTTCGTCACCATGACAGACCTTGCGCTGCCATGGTTGCCTCAGACGATGACGGCCTTTGACCGGATCGTAATCGACGACCTCGCGCAAGAGGCTGCCATGAGCAAGCCAATGATCAAACCTAAACTTGTTGCGGGAGATTTGGCGGGACTAGTGTGCAGCGACGTTGCAGGCCGGCAGAGCAATGACGAAAGAACAACTTTCGCCTTCCGTGGCCTAGCGATCGGCGACCTCGCGATCGCTGGGCTCGCTTACCTCCGGGCGAAAGCGATCGGCGTGTTTGACATTTAACTCATAAGGCGCGGAACATTGGCAGAAGCGCGGGAAATTGTTTGCGCGCGATCGCAGCTGCGGCGGCTTTCGAAATGTTTTCGCGGATCGGAAGCATCAGATTGCACGCGATCCTTTGCAGGCTTCATCACTACTACGGCTGAGTTTAAGTTTTTGGTAAGCACAGCTAGGGTGAAAAACGTTCCGCAGTTGGCAGTACTGCTATCAGTTTTAGAACTGATCCAAGGAGAAGTTGAACTGGGTAAATCAGTTGTGATTCGACCATCATGGCTAAGATCACTCAGTCGGTCGTCTCGACACCGAGACGATATATAATGATTATTCAGACGGATCTGAGCCAGTTGGAATATTTTTCGGTGTGTTCAAGCACGTAAGAAGGAAATGAATTGTCAAGCGCGACAAATTCAAGTCGTCCGCTTTGGCCCTGATCAAACGATGATATTCCTTCATTGATGGTGCGCTCCAGATCTTCGAATTCTGTGAACTGTCGATAGTTGTTTTCCTGATGTGCGATGGCGCCAAGTTTTTGGCGAACGCGGTCGGCGCCGCCCATCCAGGTAAAATGCCAACCCCCTTCGGTAAAATACTTGCGCCCACTTCGGAAAATCTCCTCGGCGCAGGAAAAGTCCCGGAATCGCGTCATACGGGTACCGTACCAAACCGCCGAAGAGCGACAGTTGAGGAAATAGCAAAACTGATTCTGTTGAAGCTTCCATACGAAGGGGTGATTTTTTCGCCACAGACGCCGGAGGCCTTTGAGTTGAAGAACATTTTGCGCCAATTTTGAGTTCAGCGCGTAATGAATACCGGTAGCAATTAAACCATTGCTAAATGCCATTTCGCGATTGACCTTATCGACAACGCTCGCACGCGGGATTTCATCCGCGTCCGAAATCAATATCAAGTCGTCAGGGCGGCATCCCTTAAGACCTCGCGCGATGCAATTGCGCTGGAAACGATCTAGGACCCACGGGTCGGAAACGTTTGGTAAATCGTGGACGACAATGTGGATGATTTTGTCGGTGAATCCGGCGAAGCGAACTCGATTTTCCTCATAATATAGTGGCTTTGGCTGGTTTGTATGTGTCCGCGTCGCTTCTACCAGGACAAACTTGTCGACTACGCCCCCGAGCTCATGCAATCGCACCTCAAGTAGTTCGAGTTCGTTAAAAAAGGTGAAACAGTCGTAAATCATCCGAAGGTTCGCTGCAAAGCCGTAAATTGAGAGTTCTCACCTTCCTAGGAAATCCAGTTCCGAACTTTCTTCCTTACCCTTCGAAGCCATGGATCTGCTTGTGGCGAGAATCCCCTCTTGCGATTGGGTTCAAAAGGGTAATTCCATTTCCGGAAAAAATGCGCAATAGGAGCTTTGTATTCGCGGTTTTTGAGTTCGGGCCGCAAGTTTAGGAACTCTTGTACTGTCGCTCTATCTAGAAATGGATAACGCCCCTCGATGCCATGTCTCCCCAAGATAATTTCATCCTTGAAGAGATAGCTTCTTTGTGTGTCACCGTAAAATTTCCTCCACGGGAAAAATCCCTGAAGCCGCTCGGGAAACAATCCCCCAAATTCAGAATGGAAGTAAAGCTTTTTGCCTCCAAAACCATAATCCGAAATGATTTCATCGGCACCGGAACCTGACAGACTTACATTTGTCCCCTGCGCTTTCGCCGCTCGGGCGACCGCGTATGCACCAAGGGAGCCGAGATCATCGGCAAGCGTGAGGCGATGAGGCAGGGGATCGTCGTGCAAATATACGAAGGGTTCGACTGACTCTCGAATTTCCTCAGCGATACTCCGTCGCGTCGCTTTATCTAGCCCAGGAATTTCAACGTGCTCTTTACATGCAGCGGCATTCATTTGGACTCGCGAGCGCAGAACTTCTTCGTTTTCATTCGCATGAATCGAGAACGTTCGATAAGGAATTTTCAATAGATTCAACGCCAGCGCAATCGCCCCGGAGTCATATCCGGAGGAGAGGAAAAGCATTGGCTCGTGAGCGCCATGCGAGGCCCGTTTCCGCACTGATTCAATGAAGCTCTCTGTCCAGCGGGAGTATGTCGTTTCGGTTTGAGTGAGGAGAAATTTGTGGTTCGGAAATCGCTCGCTAATCTCGATAGCGTCTTCGCCAAACCTAATTAGGTAGTGGGTATTTGGTTGCGCCATCATAACACTGGAAAATCCTAACTCTGATAGCGCGGACGGATAGCTTGCCACTCCGAAGTCCGTCGGATCCGCCCCGCGGCTTATGTACATCGGTTTTGTGAGAAACGGGTCGGTGAAGAGGTCCAACGTATTACTAGAGAAATCGTAAATAAGGATTGCAAATTCTCCATCTAGGACGCTACCCAACGCGCCACGCTGCTCACAAAAAGCGGGAAGAAGAGAAAGACTGTCCGCCGGTTGATCTGAAAAACTTTCAAAATTATATATTTCGCCGTTAAATAAGAGTATCCGGTCTTGTCCGTTTTCTCCTGCTATTGGTTGCCGAATTGATGAACCCGAAATATCGAGGAGATAGTGACACAGAATAACTGATTTTCCGAACTTATCGGTCAAAGACAGTGAGCCTGAATCATCCGGCCCGCGGCGACGAATAAAACGACTGGCACGATCTAAAGCGTGCTCTGAAATTGCGTTCTTTGTTCGCGCAAATATAAAACCGCACATTGTTGGTACCATCCAATGGAAGGTATAAGCTAAGACTTCCTAGGTTTTACAGGAACGCGCATTGGGATCAAACGTGTCGCTTAAGAAAATTCAGGTTGTCTGTCCAGCTCATTCCGTCACTGGTGGACCGGAGTCTTTGCACAATCTCGTTGCCGTGATTAATTCCTTGGGTTTCTCAGCGCAGATTGTCTATTTCCCATTCTCGCAGGTTGCGCCGACTCCTGCCCCTTATCAACATTACGGTGCTGAAATTTCTGATCTAAATGATGCCCAGGATACGTTGGTGATCTTTCCCGAAATTTTATGCATGGAGACGCTGCGGTTAAAAAAAGCCAAAGCAGCGATCTGGTGGCTATCATTAGATAACTACCGTGAACGCAAATATCATTCTTGGCGAGACCTTTACAGATATCCGAAAGGAGTATTGCTGGGCCGCCGGCCAATCACTGGTGTAGGTAGATTTAAAAAACTGTTGCATTTTTCAAAGTCGCATTATGATGAAAGTTATCTCCAAGCTCATGGCATTCATCCCATGCGGCTTACCGGGCCGATCAGTAATTTTTATTTGTCAAATACGGAACACTATTCCGTCGAGAGAAAGAATCAAATTTTGTACAATGCCAAAAAGGGTAAGGCCACGATCAATTTTCTTATATCTCGCTATCCGCAATACAGCTTCGTATCTTTAAATAATCTAAACGAACATTCTCTACTCGCGCGGTATCGAGACAGTAAGTTGTATATTGATTTTGGTCATCATCCCGGCCGTGAGCGTATGCCCAGAGAAGCGGCCGTCTGCGGCTGCTGCGTTATCACGGGAAAAATGGGCGCGGCCGCGAATC
>JBLMXG010000053.1:0-8340 GCA_050257635.1 Chloroflexota bacterium | reverse complement strand
GTTGCGTTCACCGTTTGATAGGGCACCGGCAAGGGAGATCGCACATGCAAGTCCCGCTGCGGAAAAGGGATCTCGATGCCGTTTTGGCGAAACTTGTTCACGATCGCGCAGTTGATTTCCGAACGAATCTGGGGATGGCGCTGCGGCTGAGCGATCCACACGCGCAATCTCATGTTCCAGGAAATCAACTGCGCGATCGTCAACAAGTTTCGCCAAAACGGCATCGAGATCCCTTTTCCGCAGCGGGACTTGCATGTGCGATCTCCCTTGCCGGTGCCCTATCAAACGGTGAACGCAACACAGTGATTAGTGGCGCAAGAAGCCGCATAGAAAGGATCTTAGGCTCGTTACGTGTATATTTTTCACATTCGTACTGCACACTTGGGAATAACCTTCCCAACCATGCCAAGCGCGGTTGTTGCGTGAACTCTGGAATTTGGCGCAATGCAAGGCGTCGTATCTACAACGTTAAAGAGATTACTTCGGCTCGGAGCTTGGCACAGGTCTTGTAGAAGCAACTCAGTATCTTTGACTTTTGGAGGTCTTATCGATGGTACGGAAACCGGCATCGGTTGTGTTTTTTGTTACACTGGTCGCGGTTCTAGTTTGGGCGGGCAATGCGAGCGCCGGCGTTCCCACAGACCAGATTCGCGCAACCGTCGATCGCGTCCTTGCCATTCTCAAAGACCCCAAATTAAATTCCGCCGACGCGAAAGAAGCGCGACGAGTGGAATTGCGCAAGGCGATTTTTCCTCGATTCGATTTCGAAGAAATGGCAAAGCGCTCGTTGGGCGCCGAATGGCGCCGCCGCACACCGGCCGAACAAAAGGAATTTGTCCGGATTTTTACTGAACTGTTGAAGGATTCCTACGTCGAGACCATTGAGTCATACCACGGCGACAAGGTTCTTTACCGCGGCGAGTCCGAAGATCAGGGTTACGCCACAGTCAACACGGCCGTCGTTACGAAAGATGGCGAAGAATTCAGCATCGATTACCGGCTCAACCTTGAGGGGAAACAGTGGAAGGTTTACGATGTGGTCATTGAAAATGTCAGCATCGTCAATAACTACCGCTCTCAGTTTAGCCGCATACTCAGCAGGTCTTCGTTTGCCGACCTGCTGCAGAAGATCCGCGCCAAGATCTCGTAGCGGTAAAGGGATCTAACGGAGGAGATCGTTTATGGATAACGAGAACAAGGACGTCATCAGGGATAGGATTGCGAAACAACTGTCGAAATGGAAAACCGCCGCCGAGGGGCTAATGACTAAGATTGAAAGAGCCGAAGAAACGGCGAGGGTTAAACTCCGCGAGCAGCTGGATGGGCTGCAAGACAAGCGCGTCAAAGCGGAAAAAATGCTTGACGAGCTATCGGCCACCAGCCAGGAGGCGTGGGGAAGCGTCAGGGCAGGCATCGAGCAGGGCTGGGCCGACCTAAGCCGCACGGCAAAGACCACCGTGCGCAAAGTGCGTGAGACCATGGCCCACCCCGACCGCGAGGCGGAAATTCGCCAAATCGCTTATTTTCTCTGGCTCGACGAGGGCTGCCCCAACGGACGACATTTGGACCACTGGTATCAGGCGGAATCGATCTGGCGGGAACGGCAAGCTGCCGGACAGCGGGCGGAATCTCGGCCGCCCAAAGCGCGACGGAAACAAACGACTACGGCCGCGTCGCCAAACACTAAAACGCGAAGCGTGAAAACCAAAAGCCCCGGCGCTCGCGAGTCAAGCGCGCGAGATTTGGAGAAGCGATAATTGGCGCTGCCAATGAAGCCCCTACCCGCGTTTGGGATAGTATTTTTACTCAGCATCACCGTGGCGGGCTGCGCTTTGTTCGCCCACAAGCCCCTGGCCGGCTCCGCTCTGCAAGGGCGGCTCGAAAACAACACCTACATCAGCCCGAACGGGTCGTTTAGCTTTCGCATGCCATGGCTCGCCGCTGACGCCACCCTGCGAGACGAGACGTTCGGCCCTGATACGGTGCTCGTGACCGTCGCCGACGACCTGTGCCGCTACTTTATCGTTTCCGAGCGCCCAGGCTATCTCGGGACGCAGTCGCTCCAATCTTGGGTTGATGAACATATCGTTGGCGATCTCAAGCGGCTGGGTTTCGACGTGCGCAGCCAATCATTGCAGACGCGCAATGGCCCTGCGATAGCGCTTCGCTACCGGGCTCCCGCCGCCGCTCCGTGTAGTCGCGTTGAGGTCCTGGACGGAAAAGAGGTCGCGCGCAAGCGCGATGCCGACGTTGCCTGGTATGTGTACCACCGAAACGGGAGGTTTTTTCGTCTGATCTACTTGATCGGTATCGGGCCGGGATCACCAGACGTGTGGTACGTCAAAAGGGAGCCCGTCGAAGAGGTGCTGGCGCAATTTGCCGACGGTTTTAGGATCTTGCCCCGGAAAGACGAGGGGACCCGTAACTAGAGTTCCGTCGGGAACCGAAATGAGGTTCATCGCGGATGTCCAACCGCGACAGCCAGGGGGTGAAATTCGGAGCGCGTAAAGGGTAAACTATGGATAATGATTGGATCGTTGTGGCCAACCAGGCGGGAGCGAAAATATTCACCCTCGCGCCGCGGGCGCCGCGCTTGAAAGATCTGCAAGCACCACCCTTATCTGGCGAAGCGCCGTCACGGCTGGTCGAACGGGAAGTGCTGGAACATCCCGAAGGGCGGATAAAATCCCAGGCGATCAACGCCGACCGCCCCGGCCGGTCATTCGCAAGCGCCGGTGCCAATCGCCATGCCATGACCCGGGAAGTGGACCCGAAGAGGCAGGAAGCGATCGGCTTCGCGCAAAGGGTTGCCGATTACTTAGAAAGCGCCCGGCGCAAGGAAGAAGTCGCTCGCCTGATCCTCGTTGCCGCGCCCGAATTTCTCGGCTTGTTGCGCGCCGTGATGACCGTCGAGTTGCGCCGGATGATCGTGGAAGAGCTCAGCCTCGATCTGGCTCAAATGACCCCGCAGGAGATTCGCGCCCATCTTCCGGAAACGCTCTTTAGTGGGCAGGAGCCCTAGCGTCCGCGGGGATCGCGATGTCGGAGCTGCGTCAAGATCCGGTGACCCATGACTGGGTGATTATCAATCCCGAACGGGCACAGCGGCCGGTGGATTCAAGCGGAGCGCCAACCGTCTGTCCTTTCTGCCCAGGCCATGAGAATCTTGCGCCGCCGCCGATCGATACGATCGAGGAAGCCGGCCACTGGTCGGTCCGCACCCTACCCAACAAGTTTCCCGCATTAAGTGCCGCCGAAGAAATGTTGGCGCCGCAGCCTTCCGGCGGTCGCCGTGTGCCCGGCTTCGGCTATCACGAAGTGATCGTCGAGACGCCGTCCCATGAACTGCCGCAAGGCGTCTTGCCGGAAGGCCAATGGCACAAAGTATTACAGATGTACATCCGCCGCTACCGCGCATTGAGCGCCGCCGATGGTCGCATACGCCAGGTGGTTTTGTTCCGCAATCACGGCCGGCGGGCCGGCACGAGCCTGACGCATCCGCACTCGCAGATCGTTGCGATCCCGGTGGTGGCACCCGAGACGCGCTTGCGGCTGGCCGAAGAAATCGACTATTTCGACAGCACGGGCGGCTGCGGTATATGCCACAGTCTCACAAAGGAGTTGTCCGCGGAAGTGCGCCTCGTGCGTGTCACCGAACGGTTTATCACCCTTTCCCCCTTTGCGGCGCGGGTTCCCTTCCACGTCCAAATTGTCCCGCGCCGCCACTGCGCCACCTTTGACGAAATTCAAATGATTGAAGTAGAGGAATTGGCGCATCATTTGAACCGTCTCCTCGCCTCGTTTTATCGACTGCTCCATGACCCCGACTACAATCTGGTTTTTGTTAGGCCCCCTTTGGATCAAATTCATCGTTTAGCCCACCATTGGTTTATCGACATCATGCCCCGGCTCACGACGCAGGCCGGATTTGAGCTGGGCTCGCGTATTATCATCAATACCCATCCGCCGGAGGGCGCAGCGGCAAAGTTGCGCGAAGCGGACCAACAAACCGGGAAATAAAATGAAAAAACATGCCTTGGCTGGTCGGCATCGAAGAATACGCGCCGCTCATCGGCGAAGAAGCGGACGAGATCATCGTAGCATTCGGCTCGGGGGGCCGTCCCGGCAAACGCCGCGGCGGTCGGAAGTCACTGCAGCCATGAACCCGGCTTGGCCATTGGATGCGGCAGTTGGAATCCGCGGAGCGCGCTCGGCGCCAGATCTACACAGCGTTCCCGGCTGCGGAATTGCGGAGCAACAAACCTAACGGTCCGGCTCGTGGCCCCAAGTCACCAGGCGCCCCCCTCGGTTACTGCCGCGGTTCGTCGTGCGCCCCGCTGGGCGCATCGTCGGGCCGCTCCTGCCTCGCCGATGTGTGTTTCTGGCAACAGAGCGCAATCGCGGTCAGGCATGCGGCGACGGCGAGGCAGCACCAGCCTTCGTCTCGTAAAAAGTTTATGGCGCAGCTTCCCGTTTGTGCGGCGCGTTCGCGCAATTCCGTTTCGCGCTGCGCCAATGCCGCTTTGCCCTTTTCGAGCCGCTCGACCAACCGTTGACGGCGTTCAACGATGTGCTCGCCGGCTAGACCCGCGGTCGCCTTGATCAACTCTTCCACGTCATCAAGCAGCATTTTGAGATCGCCCCATAATTTTTCGATGGTAACTTCACTCATGACGGACCTCCCTTTTTGGATCTGTTACACACGTGACGATTTCTCTCTTCCACCCGCCCAAGGGCCACGAATGCCATTGGGGCGATTTCCGCGGTGTTTTGCCTTGCGCCTATTTTGCGACGCAATGTGAGTTGCGGTTCAGGCGATCGAGTGCCGCGTCGATCTTCTTCAGTTCCTGGTCGTACCAATCGTGGATTTCATCGAACAGATGTTTTCGTCTTCGTCGTTCGTTCGAATATTGCCATCCCCCATTGCCATCGACCAACTTTCGCTCAGCCGTGAGGGACGTTAGAATTTCTGCGGCGACCTTGCGCCGCCGAAGGAGTCGGTCGCGACAAAGCAAAGTCCGTTGGGTTTCGCCGAATCGCATCACTTGCCTCGATCCTTTCTGATCACGGGCGGCACGGCTCGGCGGCAGTCATCCTGGCCCTGCTTCAATTTAAGCCGAGCAAGAGAGGTGCCAGAGTTTGATCGGTCTCTCACGTCGATTTGTGGTCTGGAGCCAATAGCCCGTGAAAAACAATAGTCACAACAAATTACAGAACTGAGAAAATATCCCTTAGAGGACTGACGAATTTGCGTCCTTTGAATAGTGTTTGCCGAGCCAACCATGAGACCGCGCGCGCGATGGAACCGAGCAGTAGGACTTAACCGTTGTTTTACCGCTTTCCCCGCGGCTAACTTGCAAATCCGCCTTTATCTGCGATCGGTTTTAAGATTTGGGTGGCGTCGTCGAGCGCCTTATGCGAGCCCAACAGCACGAGTAAGTCACCTGCGCGTAGGCGAAAATCATCATCAAAGCTGTACAGAAACTTGCCGTCGCGGACGGCGGCGATAACCGCAGCGCCGCTACGGCGATGGAGATCGATCTCGTTGAAGTTCTTGCCAAGGACTGGCGAGCCGTCCGCGATCATATAAATGTCGGCCGTGATGCCGACGAGAAAGCGGTTGAGTTCGTCGAGCCGCTTGCCCTCAAGTCTGAGACCGCGCAACATGCCGTAATGCCCCTGCCGGATCAACTCCACCTGCAGCGAGATCACATTGCGCGGAATATGATAGCGATCGAGCACGCGGGCAAAGATTTCAATCGAGGTTTCGAATTCCTCGGGAATCACGTCGTCGGCGCCGAGCCGATAGAGATGGTCGATTTCAGCCACGTAGCGGGTGCGCACGATGATGTAGAGATCTGGCCGCAGGCGCCGGGCCTGGGCAACAACTCGCGCGGTCGAGCTCGGGTCGGAAATCGCCACCACCAGCGCGCGCGCACTGTCGATGCCGGCGCGCCGCAAGATTTCCGGTTGCACCGCATCGCCGAAAATGATCGGCTCGCCGGCCGCTCTCGCGGAACGAACCAAATCCGGGTCCAAATCCAGGATACGGTAGGGAATCCCGACTTCTTTGAGCACTCTCGTTAGGTTTTTGCCGTTGACACCATAGCCGACCACGACTGCGCGGCTTTGCTCCGGCGGCTGCGCCGCCGGAGCTATTTGCCCGGCCTGCCGTTCGCGCGCGCGAGCGCCACGCCGCTCGCCGCCGCCCGCGAGACGATGGCCGAGCTGGATCATCCAGGGGGTGGCGGCCATACTCAGGATCGACGCCGCTAAAAACATCTGTTCGTCGGCTCCGCTGAGCAAGTGGTGGCGCACGCCGCTCTTGGCGAGGACAAATGAAAACTCGCCCACTTGCGCCAAGCTGAATCCTACGACGGTGGCAAGGCGGACGGAGCGGAAAAGCGCCCAAAAGGCGAGAAACGCAATCGCGCCTTTGATGATCACGATGAACAAAAGCTGTCTTACGGGCGGTAAAAAATCCTGCCGCAGCAACTCCAGATGAAGCAACATGCCAATGGAGATAAAAAAGATTCCGCTGAAACAATCGCGCAGGGGCAGCACGTCGGCGGCGATCTGATGGCTCAACTCGGACTCCGAGATCACCAAGCCGGCAACCAGCGCGCCGAGCGCCAGCGACAAGCCGGTTTGTGCCAGCAACCACGCCGTGCCCAGACAGATCCACAGCACCACGAGGATAAATACTTCGCGGCTTCGCAACACCGCGACGTGATGCAGCAACGGCGGCAGGAGCTTGCGCGCCACCAACACGGTCAGCGCGAGCACGGCGAGCGCTTCGGCGCTCGCCCCCAGAATGTCCCACAACGAAGCCGCTTCCGCGCGCCCCAAAACGGGCACCAGCAGCATCATCGGCACAATGCTCAAATCCTGAAGAAACAGTACCCCGCTAACGGATCGGCCATGAATCGAGTGGATCTCGCCGCGCTCGTGGTAGATGCGCAGCACGATCGCCGTGCTGCTCAGCGCGGCCAGAAATCCGAAAAAGATGGATTGCGGGGTTGGCGCGCCGGACAAAAGCGAGAGCCCGGCGACAACCACTCCGGTGCCGATCACCTGCACCAGGCCGGCCCAAATCACTCGACGCGGCACCGCCAGCAAGCCCGCCAGCGAAAACTCGATGCCGATGGTGAAAAGCAATAACGCCACGCCGAGTTCGGCGAGAATCTCGATATGGGCAAAACTTTGGATCAGGCCGATCCCATTGGGCCCGATCACCAGCCCGGCGAGGAGAAAACCTACGATAGTTGGCAAACGCAACCGTTGGAAAAAATAAACGATGGCGATGGTCGCCGAGAGAACGATGAGCAGTTGTGGTAAGAAGCTAAACTCCATGAGCGCGCTCGCAGTCCGCGCTAGTCGGCCGAGCCCGGCTATTCGATGCGCCCGCAAGCGCGCCTTTGGCAGCACGGCTGCGCGGCGAACAAGGCGTCAGGTTTTTAAGACCGTAAGAACCCGCGGCCAGCATTTGCTACAAAGGGATTCATAAGGTTTCGCGCATCCTGTCTCAGCCTGAGTCTCCGCTGAGACGAACCTCCGCCATCAACCGCAAGCTTCGTTGTTGGTATCAACACGTCCCCCGTTGGCAAGTCGCAAGCAGTATGCCAGCAGACATCCACATGGTTGGAAGTTTTCGGTCGCCAGATAAGGAGAAACAAGAAGTGGGATACGCACGCTCCATCGCGTCGAGGAAACATTTCGCGATTGTGCACATTATACCCGCGAGCTTCTGCATCTGTGCAAATATTGGGATGCCTATTACCAATCCTGGCCAACGCGGGCACGTCAAAATCGTAATCATGCCGTTGACTTAAGCGATTTCGCCGACTGGCGGTACGGCCATTGCTGAACTCTTTTGGGGGCGATTGACTTCGGTGCCAAAAAAAGGAAAAAGGTGGATCGTCGTTAGCGAATTGGTGAACCCCTGAATAAGTACTCCGGTTCATAAATTCGGCAACAAATCCCTCCCGACCTCCCTTTGGCAAAGGGAGGAGAACCCCCTCTTTGGAAAATTGGAAAAGAGGGGCAGGGGAGATTTGAAAATACGTTTCCCTAATTAGGCGAATGGGCACTAAGCAGGAGACGAGGGATCGTGGACTCCATCAAACGCAGCAAAAAACGCTTGCGAGTTGCTTCATTGCAGTACTTTATTCGTCCGGTTGAAACCTTCGCGCAGTTCCGCGACCAGGTCGACGCTCTGGTCGAGACCGCGGCGGATTACGATTGCGACCTGATTGTCTTTCCAGAATATTTTACCGTGCAACTGCGCGAAGGTTTCAACCGGACGAATAAAGTACTGCAATGAAGCAACTCGCAAGCGTT
>JBLMXG010000052.1:0-6989 GCA_050257635.1 Chloroflexota bacterium | reverse complement strand
TCCTCGTCGAGATTGCGATGCAGGTTGTAGGCTTTGGCCTTGATGTCGTTTCCGACCAGCAGGTGCACGCCCAGGATCGGTAAAACGGGCTCGCCCACGGGTTCGGCTACATTGGCAAAGGCCTGCTGCGCGAGATCGGTTTTGTCATTCCAAACAGCGATATCGAAGCCGGCGGATGTTACGACATGGCGGAAGGATCCCGGCGGCACCAGAAAGCTCATGGAGCTGTCTTGCGCCCAGGGCACCGGAAAATAGGGCGGCGTGTTTTTATTGCCGCACACTTCATACAAAACCGACCGCGCGCCAGGTTTGAGCACGCGACAAGTCTCCATGAGCCACGATAGTTTGTCCTCGACGTTCATGTTCATCTGGAGCGACCAGGCGCCGTCGAAGGAATCGTCATCGAACGGCAAGCTCAGCGCGCTCGCCGCATGGAACTTTACCCGATCCTGCATGTTGAGTAATCGTGTCAGTCTCTCGGCGGTGTCAATGTATTCTTCGCTCAAATCGATACCGGTTACACGACAGCCGGTTTGATGCGACAAGCGACGGGTGGAACCGCCGATGCCGCAACCCAAATCCAGGATATGCATGTCCGGTGTAAAACCGGAAAGCTTGATCAGCTCTTTGGTCGCGGCATCGCCACGGATGTGAAATTCATCGACGGGCTGAAGATCATCCAGTGTGACCTTTGATAAATCCTTGCCCAGTTTATTGAGGGCATCGATGATCTTGGTATACAAATCATTCGGCGAGTAATAACCGTGAATGTTTTTCATAGCTTTGATCCTGATCGGTTAATTATTCAAGCGTCTTGTTGCGGCAATCCATGCTTTTCATAATCATGAGGCTAATAAAAGGGCATATTGTGAATTTCTATTTCTTTTCTCGTCAACCTTATCGTCTCAGGCTTGCGCCTACACCAGTGCGTTTGGATCTGAGCTTGCAGGTTTCCTCTTGCTCCCCGTCCCGTTTCCGCAGTAGAGATTGAAGGGGAAAGGGCCGCGCTATGAAATTCTCCATCTTCATGATGCCGCTGCATCATCCGACGGAAAATCCGTCGCTGGCGTTCGATCGGGACATCGCGTTGATCGAATACGCGGACGAGCTTGGCTACGACGAGTTTTTCATCGGCGAGCATCATTCCGGCGGATGGGAAACCATGCCGGCGCCGGAGATGGCGCTGGCGAAGGCGTCGGCGCGCGCGCACCGAATTCGCCTCGGCACCTCCGTCATCAGCGTGCCGTTTCATCATCCATTTCATGTCGCCGAGCGCATGGCTTTCCTCGATCACCTGACGCGCGGCCGGGCGATCCTCGGCGTCGGTCCCTGCGCGCTAGTGACGGACAAAAATCTATTCAACCTTCCGACCGAGAAGCTCTATCCAATGATGGCGGAGTCGGTGGAGATCATCGTGCGGTTACTGGAATCGCATGAGCCCATCGACTATGACGGTCAATTCTGGAAGATCCAACAGATGCGCCTGCAGCTTCGGTCCTATCAGCAGCCACGAATGCCGCTTGCGATCGCGTCGTCGGGAAATCCGGTGAGCCTCGAGCTCGCGGGAAAGCACGGCATGCTGTTTCTCGCGCCCGCGGGAAAGAACAAGCGCAACAATCAAACCAAGGCGGAGCAGTGGAAAAAGGTTGAAGCGATCGCTGCCAGGCATGGCACACAGACTTCGCGCCACAACTGGCGCATCGCCACTTGCGTTTATCTCGCCGACAGCCGAGAGGAAGCCTGGCGCGATGTCGAAGCGAGCATCGGTCGCGACATGGAGTATTTTTTTTCGATCGGATTGAAGGCGCCATATGAAGCCTATCCTGGGCAATCGGCTAGTGAAATCACCGCGCGCTCGGGAGCCGACCGGCGCGATTGGATCATCGGCACGCCGGATGACGCCATCGCTCAGATCGAGCGCATGCAGACGGAGACCGGCGGCTTCGGCGGGCTGTTATTGGCGACCCACGAGTGGGCGAGCACGGGGAAGCTGCGCCGCTCCTACGAGCTTTTCGCCCGCTACGTCATGCCGCACTTTCGTGGCCACACGCTCGGCTATCAAGACGAGTGGCGGCGCATCCAGGAAGCGGCTGAAAATGGCGGATTCAAATCCAATGACGCTGCCACACCGAGCAACCTCGTGCTGCGCGAGCCCGCAAAGGCGGAAGGATAGGGGATGAAGGATGGCGTTGCCGGAGAACACGCGTTAGGCGCGTCTCCTAGCGGTCTATCCTCAATCCATTCGCCGTTAATCTTTCCTCGCGTGCCGCTAGCCGTCCCGTATTGGAGCGGGGCGACCTATCGAGAAATTATTCGCGCGATCGTAACCGGCGGCATTATCGATGGCGCCGCCAGCAAAAAACTCTGCTCACTGATTTGCGACACGCTGGAAGTTAAAAATGTGCTGCTCTCCGGCTCGGGAACCCTGGCGCTCGAACTCGCGCTGCGCGTTTGCGGCGTCGAGCCGGGCGACGAGGTGATCCTGCCGGCGTTTTGCTGCAGCGCGATCGTGCCGCCGATCTTGGCGGTGGATGGAGTTCCCGTGCTCGCCGACGTGGGCGCAGAGCTCAATCTCACTGCGGCAACCATGAGAGCGGCCATCACCCGCAAAACCAAAGCGGTCGTCGTGCCGCACCTGTTCGGCAACCCCGCGGACATTGAAGCCATCGCCGAGCTGGCGCGCAGCCGAAATATTCGCGTCATCGACGACGCCGCTCAGGCGCTGGGCGCGACCATCGATGGCCGGCCGGTCGGCGGCTTTGGCGACGCGGGTGTGCTGAGCTTCGGCAGGGAAAAAGTTTGTTTCGGTCTCGGCGGCGGAGCGCTGCTTTGTCGCAGCGAGGATGAGTGGAGCCGCATCGCCGGAATCGGTATGACGCCGCCGCGATTCGGCGCGACGCTGGAAAACTTTTTGTCTACGCTCGTCTGGCGCCGGTGGCGGCGCTGGACCGCAGCGCTGTCCAGAAACCGCTCGCGTCGGGCGGACCCTGACGCACCGCCCGGCGCGTACCAAAGAGAGTTGATGGCGAACCTCAATGCCGCGGTAGCGGCGAATTTGTTGCACACGCTCGACGAAAACATCGCATCACGCCGCGCCCGCGTTCGCGTCTATCAAAATCTTCTCGGCGACGAGGAGCGATTGGCGCTGATCCCGCACCGGCCCGGCTCCGCGTGCCTGACGCAGCTCGCGCGCGTCTCGTCTAAAAATCACAATGGAGATCCGGCAGCCGAGCTGGTCGAGGCGCTTGCGGCCGAGGGGTATGAAATTCAGGGCAGTTACGTACCGATCCACTTGCTGGGCGTTTTCCCCGAATGTGTCTGGGATCATCTGAGTTATTCAGAGCGCGTTTGGGCGGATTTGATCGAGCTTCCTTGCGATCCCGGCGTGACTATCGAGGATGTCGCCCGCATCGCGGATATCGTCAGGATAGTCGTCGCTGCGAGCTGAAATCATCGGCGCCACTAGGTTATTTTTCATCGGGTAGAAGGCATCCATATGAACGAACTCCAATTTGTCGACACGACGCTGCGCGACGGTCAGCTGAGTCTGTGGGCGCTAGGAATGAAAACCGGCGCGATGCTGGCGATCGCCGAGGATATGGATCGATGCGGCTTTGAGTCGCTGGAGTTTTTCGGCTTCGCCGGTTTCATCAAGTATGTGCGCGAACACAAGGAAAATCCCTTCGATTGGATGCGACTTGGCACCAAGAAGTTTCGTCGCACCCGGTTGCGCTACCACGGCGGCCTGGCGTCGGGCTTTGAAAAAGTGCCGCGCGCGGTGCGCAAGTTGATGATCGAGCGCGTTGTCGCCCATGGCATCACTCTGACGCGCTCCTCCGACCCGTGGAACGATTACGAAGTCGCGGCGAGAGAGAACAAAGATCTGGCCGAGCTCGGCATGGATGTGGTCATCAACATCATTTACTCGGTCTCACCGCGCCATACCGACGAATACTATGCACGCAAGGCGCGCGAGGCGGCGGCGATCCAGCCCTATCGCATCTGCTTCAAAGACGTGGCCGGGCTGCTCACGCCCGAGCGCGCGCAATCGTTGATTCCGCTTATCAAGAACAATATCGGCGACGTCCCGCTTGAATTTCATGCCCACTGCAACAACGGCCTGGCGCCGTTCAATTATCTCGAAGCGATCAAGCTCGGCGTGAACATTTTGCACACCGGGATTCCGCCGCTCGCCAATGGGTCGGCGCAGCCGTCGATCTTCAACGTCGCGGCCAATGCCCGCGCGCTCGGCTTCAAGCCGCTCGTCGGTCTCGAAGCAATCAAGCCGGTTGAAAATCATTTTACCTTTATCGCCAAGCGCGAAGGTCATCCGATCGGCGCCCAGCGCGAGTATGACCACGCGCAGTACCTGCATCAAGTGCCTGGCGGCATGATTTCCAACCTGCGCCATCAGTTGCGCGCCATGGGCATGGAAAATCGCTTGCAGGAAACTTTGGAGGAGGCGGGGCGAGTGCGCGCCGAGTTCGGCTATCCGATCATGGTGACGCCGCTGGCGCAGTTCGTTGGTAGCCAGGCAGCGATCAATGTCATCACCGGCGAGCGTTACAAAGAGGTGACCGATCAATCGATTCAGTACGCTCTCGGTCATTGGGGCAAGGAAGCGCCGCTGGTGATGGACGCCAGTGTGAAGGGCAAGATTCTCAGCCGCCCGCGTGCGGAAGATTGGCGCAGGTGGTCGCCGCCGGATTTGACTCTGGGAGAAGTCCGGCAAAAATTTGGCGGACCGGGAGTTTCCGATGAAGAATTGGTCCTGCGTGTGATTGCCGGCGAGGCCGCAGTGAAAACCATGCTCGCCGCCGGCGCGCCGCGCGAATATCTTAGCGTGCGCCGGCCGCTGGTGCGCTTGATCGGCGAATTGGCGAAGCGCAAAGATTGTCGTCAAGTATACATTCAAAAGAATGGCTTTACCCTTCGGCTGGAAAAAACCGCAGGGGCGGAGCGTTTGGATTAAATGACAACGAATGGATTGACAGGCTACTGCGCCATTGGGTAATCTCCGGTCGCGCGCGACAGGCGACGGGCGCATCTGTCGCATGAAAAGGGAGGCAGTATGAGCAGACCGAATCCAGTAATCCTCGGCATCTCGATCGTCGCGATGGCGGCATTCTTGTTTACGTCGTCAGCGCCGCTGAGCAGCCAGCAGGGCGGTACAGTCAGCATTGACAATGACGATATCGGCGGCGTAGTGACAAGCGCCAAAGGCGCCGAAGCGGGCGTCTGGGTAATCGCGGAGACTCACGATTTGCCGACTCGGTTCGCAAAGATCGTCGTGACCGATGACCGCGGTCGGTACGTGGTACCGGATCTGCCAAAAGCCAACTACGACATTTGGGTACGCGGCTACGGCTTGGTCGACTCGCCGAAGGTCAAAGCTACACCGGGGAAGATTGTCAATCTGCACGCCCTCATTGCGCCCAACGATGCGGCCGCAGCGCAATACTATCCGGCGATTTACTGGTATTCGATGATGAAGATCCCGGACCAGGGCGAGTTCGGCGGCAAGGGCACGATTCCGGCCAAAATCACGCAGACTGCTTGGCTCAACACGGTGAAGAGCAACGGCTGCATCGGTTGTCATCAGATTGGCCAGCTTTCAACCCGTACCTTCCCGAAAAATGTGCCGCACCCGCTCGGCAAGTTCAAAAACTCCCAGGAAATGTGGTTTCGCCGGATTCAATCCGGTCAATCCGGCGAGTCGATGTTCGGAACAATGGTCAAGCAAATGGGCGGTGCGCCGATTCGTTATCTCGCAGATTGGACTGACCGGGTAGCCAAGGGCGAGCTGCCTCACAGCAAACCTGAGCGGCCCCAAGGCGTGGAGCGGAATATCGTTGTCACTACTTGGGATTGGCTCGACGAGAAGCATTATCTTCACGATCTGATCGCTTCGGATCGGCGCAACCCGACAGTTAATGCCTATGGCCCGCTCTATGGTTCGGCCGAATACAGCACCGACATGATTCCCGTCCTCGATCCGGTCAAGAATACGGTCTCGCACCTCACCGCCCCTGTGCGTCCGAACACTTCGGAGGCGCTCGGGCCGGGCCATGCCGCGAGCGACAAGATTATGCAGCCTTCGCCTTACTGGGGCAGTGAAAAGATCTGGGACACCAAGATTAACAATCATAATGGTATGTTCGACAAAAAAGGACGGGTCTGGTTTGCGGCTAGATTTCGCGACGCCAACAATCCCGACTTTTGCAAAAAGGGCTCCGACCAGCCATCGGCCAAGCTCTTCCCCTTGGAGCGGACTAACCGGCAAATTACGATGTACGACCCCAAGACCGGGAAGTATACATACGTCGACACCTGTTTTCAGACCCATCATCTCCAATTCGGTTACGACGCCAACGAAACGCTGTGGACCAGCGGTGGTGGCCAGGTAGTGGGCTGGATCAATAGCAAGATGTTCGATGAAACGGGCGATATAGCGAAATCGCAGGGCTGGACCGCGCTGGTTCTCGACACTAACGGCAACGGCAAACGTGACGACTATGTCGAGCCCAACCAGCCGATCGATCCGAAGAAAGATAAGCGCATCGTCGCCGGCTTATACGCCGTGATGCCGAGCCCGGTCGACGGCTCGATCTGGGGCACGTGGCGAAGCAATCCCGGAGCGGTTGTGCGGCTTGTTCCGGGAGCCAACCCACCGCAAACCGCGCTCGCGGAGATCTACAAAGTGCCGCCGCCTGCTTTCGGGCCGCGCGGCGGCGATATCGATGCTAACGGAGTGGTCTGGGTATCGCTCGCGAGCGGCCATCTCGGCAGCTTCGATCGGCGCAAGTGCAAAGGGCCGCTCAATGGTCCCAAGGCGACCGGCGATCATTGCCCGGAGGGTTGGACCTTTTACAAATATCCCGGTCCCGGATTCGCGGGCATTGGCGATAACAGCGCGGAGTCGAGCTACTATACCTGGGTCGACCAGCACAACACCTTCGGGCTCGGCGAGAATGTGCCGATGTCCACGG
>JBLMXG010000051.1:0-2553 GCA_050257635.1 Chloroflexota bacterium | reverse complement strand
GAATTCAACAGCGGCCGACCAGAAAAGGAGCCATCCAGATGACCGACCCAACAAAGCGCAAAGCGCGAGCGCTCGGCATCAATCATGTCGTGCTCGAAGTGGACGATCTCGACAAGGCGCTGGAATTCTACGGATCGATCTTCGAATTTACGCTCCGCGGCAAGAGCGACCACAACGCTTTCATCGACCTTGGCGATCAATTTATCCAGCTCACCCTCGGCAGGACCCAGGTACCGGACACCAAGCGCCATTTCGGCTTCGTCGTCGACGACCGGGAAGCGATAAAACAAGCGATGGAGCGACTCGGCATCAAAAGCATCAATGAGCGCATGAATATCCTGGATCCCTGGGGCAACCGCATAGAAATTGTTTCCTATGATGACATTCAATTCACCAAGGCCGATCATGTTCTCCAAGGCATGGGGGTCGCTCCACTGAAAAAAAGCCCCGGTGCCATCGAAGAGCTCAAGAAAAAAGGCATGGCACCGGAAATTTAGCGATTGAGCCCAAATAGATCGATCAGTTAACCCAGCTTTCTCGGGTTCTCCTTTTCAAACTAGCCGTCACTCGGGTTTAGCTCGTCGCAGCCGAACATTTTCCTCGACGAGGTTTCACAATTCTTCATTTGTGTAGTTATACGTTCTGAGATCGGATGATCGGCATGGCACTGCGCTTTGAGCAATTGATCGATCGGCATCACGACGAGATATTTGCCTATCTCTGGCGGCTGTTGGGAAAGGACAGAGACTCGGATGCCGCGGTGGAGGCGGAAGATCTCGTTCAGGAGGTTTTCTTGCGCGCTTATGAAAACTATGCGCGACTGCGGCCCGACAGCAATACTAGAGCGTGGCTCTACAAGATTGCCACCAACTGCGCTTTCACCAAGCTGCGCCGGGTAAAGAAATGGCGCGAGAAAGCGTCGGAGCTGAAAAATAGCGGGATCAAAAGCAGCGACTCCGCCGGCCGCGCGCATATGGCGGCGCGACTGAGATCATTAATCGGCGACTTGCCGGCGAAGCAACAAACCTGCCTCACGCTCCGATATCTGCAAGATCTCGACTATGCTGAGATTGCCCAAAGCTTGAACTGCTCAGAGGAAAGCGCGCGCGCCAATGTATACCAGGGAATCCAGCGGCTGCGGGCGAAGTTCAAGGAGGAGCTATGACCAAACAACGGCGAATCAGCGGATCGGCGATGATCAAGCAGCTGCGTTTTACAGCGGTCAATCCTCCGCCAAGCGCTCTTGTCCGGTCCCGGACGCGAGTGAAACAGTGGTTCGCGCAGGCGGCGCCGCTGATCCGGTGGGGCGAGATGAATTCACCGCTGGGCAGGCTCTTTGTCGCGGTGAGCGATCGCGGTCTTTGCGCGGTGGACTTCGGTCGAGGGGAAGCGGATTTCTTGGCGCGTCTCGACCCGCTGGCGCGCCTAGTCAAGGAGCCAAGAGCGGTGGCGCAAATGCTCGCGCAATTGCGTGACTATTTTTCCGGCCGTCGCGCAAGCTTCGATCTACCGGTCGATCTGTCTTTGCTCACGCCGTTCCAGCGTAGCGTCCTCGACACCGCATGCCGCATCGCGCCTGGCCAGGTCTGGAGTTATCAGCGTGTCGCCGAGGAGATGGGCAGACCCAAATCAAGCCGTCCAGTGGGCCAAGCCTTGGCCCGCAACCCGGTGCCGATCGTCATCCCCTGCCACCGCGTCATCGCCAGCGACGGTAGTCTGGGCGGCTACAGCGGCGGCGCCGGACTTCCGGCCAAGCGCTGGCTGCTGCGTCTCGAAGGCGCCCTACTGTGAATAAAATTGCCGCTGCAGCGGCGCGCGATCGCGCCACCGCGCTGGGGATATGGGCGGGTTTATCGGCGATCTACCTCATCTGGGGCTCCACCTACCTGGCGATCCGTTTCACGGTCGAGACCATGCCGCCGTTTCTCTCGGCGGCTGCCCGCTTTCTCGCTTCCGGCGCGTTCTTGTATCTGTGGCGGCGTGCCGCCGGCGATCCCGCGCCGACAGCGGTTGAATGGCGCAATGCATCGATCATCGGCGTGCTGCTCCTCGTCGGCGGCAACGGCGGCGTGGTGTGGGCGGCACAATACATCCCGTCCAGCCTTTCCGCCTTGCTGGTCGCCACCGTGCCGCTGTGGATGGTGCTGTTCGACACCGTTCGTCGCGGCGGCGAGGGACCAGGCTCTAACGCGCTTGGCGGGTTGCTGATCGGCTTCTGCGGCGCAGCGATATTAATCGGCTGGACTGCTGCCGACGCCACGCCGCGAAGTTTCTCCGGCGCTCTCGCCGTCGTCGGCGCCTCGTTCCTTTGGGCCATCGGTTCGATCTATGGCAAGACTTCCAAGCTGCCTTCGTCCCCGCTAGTCACCACCGGTATTGAAATGCTCGTCGGCGGCGCCGTGCAAGTAATCGTGAGTTTTCTTTTCGGAGAATTCGCTAGAATCGATTTCGCCAGCGTTTCGCCGCGTTCGGCGCTGGCGTGGGCCTACTTGACCGCCATCGGCCCGATCGCCTTCGTCGCTTACGCCTGGCTATTACGCGTCGCGCCGATTC
>JBLMXG010000050.1:0-11063 GCA_050257635.1 Chloroflexota bacterium | reverse complement strand
CTCGCCGGCCACCTGCGACAGTGCGCTGCCGAAGGACCAGAAGACTTTTCGGTGCGGGTCGGCTTCGGCCGTGAGCGCGCGGATCTCTTCCTCATGGCGCGGGTTGGCCCAGGCGTGCATCAAGCTTACGGCGATGGCGTCGACTTTATCCTCCTCCATCAAACGCCGGATCGCTTGCATGACATCGTCCCAATTGAGCGGCACGATCTCGTTGCCCTGATAATCCATGCGCTCGCGCACGCCGATCACGCGTTCTCGGGGAACGATGGGGTCCGGCTTGGTAATCCAGGTGACGTGTTTGATCTCGTCGTCGGAGAGGCCGTCAACGCGGCCGATGGCGCGCATGATCTCGGTGGTGTCTTCGAAGCCTTTCGTGGTGATCAAGCCGACCTTGCAGCCGTTGTGCGTGATCAAGGCATTGGTTGCTACCGTGCTGCCATGTTTAAACAGCGTGGTTTGTCCGAGCAATGTGGCGGTATCAACGCCGACCACGCGCGCGGCCTCCGCCACCGCATCCATCACGCCGCGGGAGAAATCGTCGGGCGTGGTCGGCGCTTTCGCCGTCCACACTTTTCCGGAATCGCTGAGGACGACGACATCGGTAAAAGTGCCGCCGGTGTCGACGCCGATGATGAAACGCATTTTCACTGGCATGAAAATCCTTTTTCAGAACGATCTTCACGCAGGAATATGAGAGGCGAGTTGGGATGTCAAGAAGATCCGCGAAACGGCGCAATGCGAGCGCCGGAGCGCCAATTTATAAGCACGCGGCTTGTCGTCCGGCGTTGAACTTTACTCTATCGGCGGGGAAACGCTGCTTCGCCGTAATGAGCAGCTACCTACCGGCACCGGGGGGATGCAATCGCCTTCGTTGCGCTGCCGGCGTAGAATCAATCGTCCGACATTGGGCGATGCCCTCGGCGTCGGCGATTTGGAGGGGAACGTTATCTAGCGCAGTCTCGGCATGATCTCTTTGGTGAAGAGATCGAGTGAATGGACGACCTTTTCGTGGGCCAAGTTGCCGATGTGGAACATACCCATGAAGTGGTCGGCCCCGACCTGGTTCATCTGCTGTTGAATTCGCTTGGCGACGGTGTCGGGATTGCCGGCGATCAAGTAGCCGCTGCTCAGCAAGCCGTCGTAATCCATTTTGGAAAAATCGAAGCGTTCGCGGTTGCCTTCACGAAAATAGCTAAACGATCGCTCCGAGGTCAGCGCCGCCATCAACTGGCGGTCCACCGCGCTTTTATTGATCGCTTCGTTGAAGCCGCGATTGAACACGGTGAAAAAATAGCTCATCGCCTCGGAGATGTTGTCGCGCGCTTTTTGGTCCGATTCGTCGACGTAGATATGGCGGCAAAGAATGAATTGCTCCGGCTTCGCTTCCCAGTCCTCTTCCCGCGCTTTGGTCCGGTAATAATTGAAAGTATCCTCGATCTGCCCGGTGGTCTGGTAGACTTGGGCGCAGGGAAGGCGGCGTTTGACGCACCATTCGACGGACTCGGCGCTGCGCGCGGCGATCCAGATCGGCGGATAGGGCTGTTGGAGCGGGCGCGGCCAGATCGCGCAATCTTTGAGTTTGAAGAAATCTCCCTCGAAGCTCCAGACTGATTTAGTCCAGGCGGTCATGATCAGCTCGTAGGCTTCCTGGAATCTGCCGCGCGACTCCTCAGGGTTGACGCCGTACCAAATATATTCAGGAGGGATGCCGCGCACGAAGCCGGCGATAAGGCGGCCGTTGCTTAAACAATCGATCATCGCGTACTCTTCGGCGACTCGCACCGGATGGTTGCGCAGCGGCAGAATATTGCCGAGCACGCCGATCTTGATTCTCTGGGTTTTCTGACTGAGCGCGGAAGCGATCAAGTTGGGCGAAGGCATCGTGCCATAGGCGCTGTAATGATGCTCGTTGAAGACCACGCCGTCGAAGCCGAGCTCTTCGCAGTAGGCCATTTCCTCCAGGTGCTCCGCGTAATTGGCCGCGCCTTTTTGCGGGTCGAAGAAGCTGCTCGGCACCGGTGTGCGCGGCGCGTCCTTGGGCACATGGGGATAGGCGAGAAGATCGAAATTATACAGCTTCACGAAATACTTGCTCCTTCGATGGCAAACTTCGCGGATGCTAACACTCGCCCGCAGTTGGGTCAAACCATAACGCTCGAAGTCAGACCGTTCCAAGCGTTCAAAAGTTCAAGCCGTTCAAATCGTTTTCGGATTATCCGTGATGGCATCATCCGTTTGCGTTATCGATCGGCAACACGCTGCTACTTGTAGTAACCCTCCTTGGCGAGCTGGTCGACGATGCTGGTGTCGATGAAAGACGCCGGATTGGCGCCGGCCGCTTTGGGAGTATTCTTCTTGATCGCTTGCAGCGTCGTCTGGATCGTGTCGGCTCGGGGCCGCGGATTGCGGTCGGCCCACTTGGCAAAGAGCTGGTAGGCGTATTCGGTATCTTCGGGTTTGCTGCCGATGAACTCCGATAGATAGCGGACGGTCGTGTCCTTCTGCTGAAAGTAGAACCGCATCGCGTCGGAAATCGCGCGCATAAACCTGACTACATTGTCGCGGTGGGACTCGAGATAGCTTTTTTGTAGCCACTCTCCGTTCTGCTGCCAGGGAATGCCCAGGTCGGGCAGGGCGAGCAGCGTGTGATAGCCACGCCGCTCGGCGACCCGGTCGAAGGGCGCGGCTAAAATTCCGAACTGGACATCGCCCTTGTCCATTGAGGCGAGAATCGTCGCCGGGTTCGCGCTGGCGATCTGCACGAGCTTCACGTCTTTGTCGGGATCGATTTTGAGCTTCGTGAGAGCGAATCTCAAAGCGGTGTCGGGAATCGTCCCGAACGGAGCGCCGATATGGCCAGTCTTTCCTTTGAGGTCTTCGACCTTGGCGATCTCCTTTACGGCCATGACTTTATAGGGAAATACATTGACCCAGGAACCCACCAGGACAAACGGCGGCGCGCCTTCGAGGGTTGCGGTAACGAAGGCGGCGGCTCCCGATCCGGTCGCCATATCCATGCTGCCGCCGAGCATCGCTTGCACCGCGGCGGCGGTGTTGGATTTGACGATGCTCACATCCAATCCATGTTTCTGGAAGAATTTTTCTTTCTGCGCGATGAAGAAAAGCGCCGTGCCCGGATTGGTGCCGGTCTGCCCCACGGTCATCTTGCGGGCCTGCGCGCCGGCCGGCGGCGCGCCGGCCGGCGCGCAAAGGAGCGTTGCCAGCGCGATCATCGTTGCGGTTCTCAGCGGAGCATTCATCTTGTTCCTCCCAAGTTTGAAAAAAGGTACCGGTACTCGCCGGCACCGCGGCTATTTCTGCGGCTTCCACTTTTCCAGTCGGCGCTCGAAGATCTTCAGCAACTCGTTCAATCCGGCGCCGAGGCCAGCGATGATAACGATCGGCACGAACATGGCCGCCATCTGAAAACGCTGCGCCGCCACGGAGCTCAAATAACCCAGGCCGGTGGCCGCGCCATATTGCTCGGCGACAACGATATAAACCAGGGCGCGTCCCAAGGCGACGCGCATCCCCGCGACGATATAGGGAAGTGAGCCGGGCAGCGAGACTTTACGAAAGATCTGATTGTCTTTGGCGCCGAAGGCGCGGGCCATGTTGATCAGACGGTGGTCGGTGTTGGCGATACCGGTCATGGTGTTGATGAGAATCGGAAATACGGCGGCGAGGATCGTCATGATGATTTTGGAAAGCGAGCCGAGGCCGAACATCATAATAATCAGCGGCAGCAACGCGATCAGCGGCGTGGCGTAGATGCCGGAGAGGAGCGGATCGAAAGTTTTGCAGACATTTTTGTACCAGCCCATCGGCACGCCGAGGAGCACGCCGAGGAGCACCGACACGAAAAAGCCGATCGCGAAGTTGGTCAGGCTGAACCACATGTGCTCCCAGATGGAGCCGTCGGCGAACATCTCGTAGCCCTTGACGAGGATCTTGCTGAAAGGCGGGAAATAAAACGGGTTGAGAATTTCTAAGCGGGTGGCGAGCTCCCACGCGGCGAAGAAGGAAACAACGCCGACCACTCCCAGCCAGTCGGCCAGCAGGGCGCGCGAGCGTTGCCAGAGCCGATTCGTTGTCAGCGGATTGGAAGCGTCAACCGAAACGAGATCAACCGTCTCTTGTTCCTGCTTGGCCGTACGGTCCTCCCGATAACCGGCTTGGACTCTATTCGCCGTCGGTGGGACTGTCAAGGTGCGGCCGGCGCTGCGCGCATGGCAAATCGCAGATTTCAAACTTCAAAGCGGAAGGAAATTTGGCATCGGTCATTTGCAATCTGAGATTCGGCGCCGTGCACCGGCTATTCCCAGCGTTTCATTTGCGTGAAATCGTAGTTCATCGAGCTGTCGGCCTCGAAGCGCCAGGTGACGCGGTCTTTCTTCCACTCGCCGGCGAACACCGATTTCAAAAACGACGCAATTTGATTCCACGCCGCCTCGCTCTGCGGCGCGCGATAGCGCCCGGGCATGGTGTCGTTCAAGAACCCATGGGGCGCATCGGGATAGACGCGGATGCCGAAGCTTTTTCGGCCCTCGGCGAGGACGCTGCACATGCGCAAAATGTTTTTAAGCGGAATCAAATTGTCGAGCTCGCCGAAGACCGCCGTCAACGGGCACTGCATATGCTGCATCAGCGTTTCGATGGATTCCGGCCGCATCGGATGGGACATCCAATCGGCATCGTACACGGCCCCGTAGAGAACCACGGCGGCGCTGAGAAAATCGCGCTTGGCGGAGACCAGAATCGGCTGTCGCCCAGTCTGGCACACTCCGGACATGGCAATCTTGTTCATGTCCACCTGCGCCACGGTGCGCAGGTAGGCGACGATCGTGTCGGTATCCGTCAGGACTTGCTCGTCGTCCAACTCGCAGCGGTCATCGCCGCGCGCCAAGGCGTCGCGGTCGCCGGTAAAACGTGAAAAGTAGTCGGGAACGATGGCCACGTAGCCGGCTTTGACGTACTTTTCACCCAGATCCAAAGTGTGTTGCACGATGCCATAGCGCTCGTGCATATGAATGATCGCCGGCCGTTTGCCGATCCCTTCCGGGATGCCGAGATGAGCGCTAATCCGATTATCGATGGTGACGGGAGTGAGCATGAACAACACCTTTCATTGAGTCATTTGGCACGATGTGAGCGAATGGATGCACCGTCGTGGCAAGGCGGGCAACTCAAGGCTTCGCGTGTGAAAATACGGTTGAGATCATCACGTTCGTCTCCAGCCGAGCCATGGAATGTGTGTTGACTCAGCGCTTGTAGAGCCGCTCGTAAAAGCCTTCGTCATCGAGTTTCCTGACAAAGCTCATGTCGATGAAATCCCCGGGGTGCGCCGCTTTCGCTTTGGGATTTTTCAGCGCGAGCTCATCGAGGATCGTTTGGATGCCCGGCAACGTCGCGTAAAGTTTTTCGGGTAGGGTTTTGAGCGCGATCTCCCGATAGGTTTCTTCGAGCGCTTCGCGATCGCTGGTCTGCAGATAGCGGGCGAGAATTTTGATCACCGGCTCCTTTTCCCGCTTGTAAAAATGCACCGCTTCGGACAACGCGGCGACGGTCGCGGCCACGGTGTCGCGCTGGGCTTTGATGTAGCTGCGCCGGGTCAACAGCGCGGTCAGCTCGAAGGGAATGTTCAATTGCCCCATGTCGATCAACGTATTGTAGCCGAGCTTGCGTGCGGTCAGCGTGAAGGGAGGGGTGATGATCGTCGCTTGCACCTGTTTCGATTGCAGCGCCGCGAAGCGGCTGGTCTGGGTGCCAATCTGCAGGATCGTCACGTCTTTGTCGGGATTGAGGCCGACTTTAGCGAGCGACATGCGCACGCTCACGTCCGTGGCGCTGCCGAAGCGGCTGATCGCGACCCTGCCGCCGACCAGTTGATTGACCTTTTTGACTTCCGGGATAGAGATCAAGCTGTAAGGAAAGGTGTTCAACAGACTCGCGATGATGACGACGTCCGCGCCGGCCAGGTTGGCGGTTACGGCGGCGGAGCCGTCGGCCATGACCATCGCCACGTCGCCGCCCATCATCGCTTGAAATCCGAGCGAGCCGCCGGGCGTCAAGATCAATTGCGGATCGAGGCCGTGCTTTTTGAATATTCCGGCTTCCTTTGCAATGATCAGCGCCGCTTGGTAGGGGCTCGTCGCCGTGTAGGCAATGTTGACCTTGCGCAGCTGGGCTGTCGCAGGAGCGGCGAGCGTCAGCAGCAACAGGCTAGCCAAAATGAGTCGGAAGCGCAGTGGCATTTGTAACCTCACGTTTGAAGTTTCTTTATATTAACTAGAAACCGGGAACTAATGTCCTGTCCCAAAAGTTCGTTTAAGAAGTTCGTACTACAGGCACCATGGAGCTATTTTCAAATCCCCCTCGATCCCCGTTTTGCAAAGGGGGAATGTTATCAAAAGGATCGATTCAACCCCTCTTTGACAAAGAGGGGCAGTGGGAGATTTATTCAACGAACTTCTGAGACACTACACGAGAAACTGTTCTTATTTCTCCGGTTCGTACTGCAAATTATCGCGAATCAAATTCGATATCCCTCTGGCGATGGGTCGGCGAATTTCTTCCCCGACATGCGCCAAGCCGCCGAGCGCACGGCCGAGAATGGCAAAGCTCTTCGACATTTGCCAGTGAATGCCCATGTCTAGAGAGATTGCCGCGATGGCGCCGGTCACGTTTACCGGCAAATGTTTGCCGACTTTTTGATCGGCGATCTCGCCGATTTTTCTCAAGAGCTGGCAGTAGCGGCCATAGACTTTGGTTTCCTGGGCTACTTCGAAGAGCCTTTCGGCGCGCGGGTCGCCCCGGGTGTGAATGCCGTGGCCGATGCCGGGGATGAGTTGCTTATTCGCCAGACGTTTCTCCACCGTTCTGAGCGCGACGGCGTCGAGATCGGTCTCTTGCGAGTTTTTGGGCAACGCGTCGACCAACATTTTAGCGCAGTGCTCCGACGAACCGAGATGGACACTGCCGGCGCCAAGGATCGCCGCGGCAACCGCTCCCTGAATCGCTTCCGGCGCGGAATGAAAAGTCATTCGCGCCGCAGCGGCGCCGGTGGTCATGCCGTGATCGACGAGAACGATCAGCATGGTGTCGATCATGCGGCCTTGCTCGGGTGTCGGCAATTTTCCTTCAAGCATCAGGTAAAGCATCTGCGCGAAGGAAATATGCCCGAGTAGTTCTTTATTCAAATCGTAGCCTCGCACGAAAATCCGGTCGAGCTCGGCGCGGCCCATGGAAGAAACCAGTTTCGGTGTATCGGCCATAAGAACCTCCAGTTTTTCAGTTTCGAGTTCCGGGTTGCGAGTTTGCGGAAATAACGCGCGACGGGATACTCGAAATCCGATACGGTATTCGGTCAATCCAGCCGTAGCAAGCGTGCGGCGTTTTCGCCCATAATTTTTCTCTTGCTTTCGGACTGTAAATCTTCGCGATTGAGGATCATATCCGTGACGCCGGGAAAGGTCGCATCCCAGTGCGGGTAGTCGGAGGCGAAAACGACCCGCTCGGCACCGATGGACGAGATGACTTCACCGAGGCGGGTTTCATCGGCTTCGAACGAAATAAAGCACTGACGGCGAAAATATTCGCTCGGTTTCATTTTGAGCCATGGCACTTGGAAAGGCAAAATTTCGTAGTGCTCGTCCATGCGCCAGAGCCAGTAAGGTAGCCAGCCGGCGCCGGATTCGAGAAAGACCACTTGCAATTCCGGATGGCGCTCTAGTGCGCCGCGGCAGATCAAGCTCAAGCTCGCGAGCATTTGTTCGAAGGGGTGTGAAATCGTGTGCGTGAAGAACCACTGGCCGGGGAAACGGTCAGCGCCGGCGGTGGGCAAAAAGGCGCCGGAACCTTCGTGAACCAACAGCGGCACGCCCAGCTCGACGACAGTTTTGTAAAGCGGGTCGTAGTAAGCGTCGTCGATACACCGTCCTTTGACCGGATTGGGCCGGACGAAGATCCCTTTGAAGCCGAGCTCCTTGACCGCGCGGTTGGCTTCGTCGACGGCAAGCTTCACGTTCTGCACCGGAATCGCTGCCACGCCCATCAAGCGGCGGCGGTCTTCGGCGCAATAATCGTAGAGCCAATTATTATAGGCACGGCAGAGCGCGGCGGCGTAAGCTTCATCCTGCACCGACGACAGGTAAAGTCCTGCCGACGGAAACAGCAGGCCGCGCTCGATGCGGTCGCGGTCCATCGCTTCGAGGCGCTGCTTCGGATGGGTCGCGAGATGGCGCTGCTCGTTGGCCGGCGAGCCGTCGTCTTTGACGCGAAACGGCGATTCGTCGGGCTTTCGATGGTGGCGGTCGCCTTCGAGACGGAACAGCAACTGACCATTGGGAACTCGTTCGATTTTCGGCGCCCGCGCGCGAAACGGCGCCTCCAGATATTTTTCGAACAGATCGTCGGCCTCGCGCACGTGGCCGTCGATATCGATGATTCGAACGCCGTTGTCGGACATCAGTTATCTCCGTTCGCGCAGCACTTCCTCGACGAGGGTCGCATCGCTTCTGCCGACGTGGGCGCTCGGCGCGCCGGCGCGCGCGAGCAGTGTTGCGACGATGCCTAACCGCGGCCACAATCGGCTCGATGCGTCCATACTCCGTTGGTCTGTATCCAGCCTTGCCAAAAATTTCAAGAGACTGCGGCGCGGCAGATGGGATGGAAATCTCGCTTCGGTTGCATGCCGCAAGTTTTTCAAGTTAGAGTCGGCCGAATGAAGATTCATTTTTCTTTACCAAATGGTTTGCCGTGTTTGCCCCGCGTCGTCGTCAACTTCTCGATCTTGGTGGCGGCATTCCTGGCCTGCGCGCCGAGGGCCGGGGCCGCGGACAAGCTGCGCGTGAGCAACTGTTATATCGGCGGCGGCATTCTGCCGCTATGGATGGCCAAGGACGCGGGCTACTACGAACGCGAGGGGCTCGACGTCGAACAAATCTGGATTCAAGGCAATCCGGCGACCGCCGCTTTGATCGCCGGCGAAATCGACGTGCTCTACTGCATTCCGCATAACACGATCAGCGCCATCGCCAACGGCGCCGACTTGCAATTCGTCGCGAGCATTTACAACCGCATGCAATATCGCATCGTCGCCGCGCCGGGAATCGAGCGCGTGGAGCAGCTCAAAGGAAGAATTCTCGGCGTCGCGCGGATTCACGATGTCTCTCACTTCTATGTTCGCCTGGCGCTGCAGCGCTTCAACATGAACGCGGATCGAGACGTGCAGGTGGCGGCGGTAGGCGGACAAAACGACCGGGTGCTGGCGCTCAAAAACGGCCGCATCGCCGCAACGATCCTCAATCCGGCCAATGCCCTGGTGCTGGAGAAAGCCGGTTTTAAAACCATCCTCGACATGGAAAGCCTCAACTTCCCGGTGGCCGGCAATATGAGCGCGGTGCGCCGCAGCATGCTCAAAGAACGGCGGCCGCTCGTGGTCAAATTTGTCCGCGCGTTGGTCAAAAGCATGAAGAGAATTCAGGACGATCCGGAATTGAGCAAAAAGATTCTGGCGAAGAATTTGCGCTTGCAGAATACAGCCGTCATCGAGGAAAACTATCGCTTCAACTCGGGTAAGAATCTCGAAGCCTTTCCGACCCTGCCCCTCGACGGGCTGCGCTACGCTATCGAATCTTTAATTCCAACGGTGCCCAATGCGAAAAATCTGAAACCCGAGGCGCTAATCGACCCCAGCGTCCTGTCCGAAGTGGCGAAGCGAGGGCAATAGAAGTTCGAGTTTAAACGTCGAATAGAAAAAAGGCACGTATCGGGAGCTACCGGATATTATCCGCCAGGGGTTGAACCGCGCGCAGTTGCGGCGTATCGAAATATTAGAAGCAATACAAAAAGGAGAGGCCCGTCATGATTCAATATGCACCTAAATTGACTTACGGTCCTGAAGTTGCCGATTGGCAAGAGCGGCTCAACCCGGAGCGCATGCGCCGGTTGCGATTCGAGCGCGCCCAGATGATCCTGCGCAAGCACGGCGTCGCAGCGATCCTGGAAGCCAACCATCAAAACATTCGTTATCTTACAGCGCTCAAGGGCTTTGCCTATCCCATGGTCCGCTACGTGCTTTTCTTCGCCGAGCATGACCCGGTGATGTACGAGCACGATGGCTATTATCACCAGATGCCCGACCAATGCCCGTGGATCAAAGAGTGGCGGCCGGCGCGCTCTTGGCTTACCGGCGCGCCTGGGCCGGAAGCGTGCGTCCTGGAAGCCAAGGCGTTTGCCGGCGAGATCAAAGCGGAGCTGGAAAAGCGCGGTTTGCTCGGCGAGAAGCTCGGCCTTGGCAGCTTTGATGGTTACGCTCGCGAAGCGCTGCTTAACGCCGGCGTGAAAAACATCGTCGACACGCGCCCGCTCATGCTCGAAGCGCGTATGATCAAGAACCAGGACGAAATCGCCTGCCTGAAGACTTGCGCCGCCATGGTCGACGGTGTGTGGTTTCGCATGTGGGAAAATTTGAAACCGGGCATGAAAGACACCGACTTGATGACCCTGGGCTCCACCGCCGGCTATGAAATCGGCTTGGAATCGGCGGTCCCGGGCGGCTGGCGCACCGGCCCGATGACTTTCGACCGCGGGCCGCACGCCACCAGCCGGATCATTCAGTTCGGCGATCTGATGTACGGCTCGTACTGCGGCGCGACTTATATGGGTTACGGCAGCTGCACCTATCGCACCTTTATCGTCGGTCGGCAACCGACGCCGAAAGAAAAAGACTGGTACAAAGTGATGCGCGAGCGCGTCGATGCGATCATCGGCGAAATCAAACCGGGTAAAACCACCGCCGACGCCGCCAAACATTTTCCGCCGGCGAGCAAATGGGGCTACAAGAGCGAAGTTGAAGTGCTCGCCAGCGAAATCGGTCACGGCATCGGCCTCGGCACGAGCACGGGCTATGACGTGCCGATCATCAACCGGCTCTGGTCGCTGGATCATCCGCAGGTGTTCGAAGAAGGCATGACCCTCGCCGTGGAATGCCGCGAGGGCGAGCATCGGGTGGGCGGTGTGCGCTTGGAAAACATGATGGTGGTGACTAAGAACGGCGCCGA
>JBLMXG010000049.1:0-8205 GCA_050257635.1 Chloroflexota bacterium | reverse complement strand
CGCACGCGCACCCACTTGCACGCCGGCGCGCTGTCTCACCCGAGGAAGCTGCGCGCGAACCGTTCATCATTCTGGTGCCGGAGGAATTCCCCGATTACCATTATTTTATCGACGCCGTTTTTGCCTCGACAAAAAACAAGCCGAGGATCGCGGAGGAACACGACAGCATCGGGAGCATCATTGCCGCGGTCGAAGCTGGCAGAGGTGTTGCGTTGGCCACCGACCGATTTGTTCATGCGTTCGGGCCACGCGTGAAGCTTTTGCGGTTTGCACCCGAGCCCATGACCGCAGACATTGGGCTCGCTGCGCGAAAAGGCCAGCTCAATCCCGCGACAGAAAAATTCTGGCACGTCGCCAAGGCGGCAGTGCCGGCCCATAAGTAACTCAAGCCGACTTAGCTGACATCGCAGCCATTTTTCACTCACTGCTGCTCGATGCGCGCGCCACCGCGCCAGTGAACAACTGCATCGGCAGGTGCAGGCGCATTCCCCATGCCTTCTCGTCGTGCGCGGCGTTCGGAAAACAGAGGTAAAGAAGATCGCGTCCGTAACGCCACCCGCGGCTGACCAGCGCCAGCGCCGTGGCTACTGTCACTTCGTAGTTATCTCCGGGCCAGCCGCTATCGAGATAGAAGCCGACGTTGCGCTTCGGCTCTCTCAGGACGCGCTCCATCAGGTCGTCCTTGTAAGTAAAGGTGCTCGACATGCAAGCCGCGCTGCCGAATACCTCCGGATACTGCCAGACCGTGTAAAACGATACGACGCCACCCAACGACGAACCCCACATCGTCCGATCCTTACGGTCTTTTGTGGTTCTGAGGAAAGTTTCCTCCGCTCGGACCAGCTCCTCGACAACTGACTGTGCATAAGCTTCGTAACCGGGCTTGGTGTACTCCTCCTCGCGCCGCTCGTTCGAATACACACCGACAATAATTAAATCTTCGATCGCTCTCATGGCGCGCAAGACCTGACTTGTCTGGTCCACCTGCCAATCCTTATGCTGAAACGCTTCGTGCGGGAAAAACAGGTTTTGCCCATCTTGCATGTAGGCCAGCGGGTAATGCGCCAACGTGTTCTCATCGTATCCGGGCGGCAGATAAACACGCAGCCGATGACTTCGCCCAAGTATCGCTGATTCAATCTCGATCAGAGGCAGGAAGTCGCCCCGTGCATCGCTAAAGAAGTACGGATAGACGGTGCGAGCATGTGCCGCAGCCATGATCAGCAGATTGTTAGGCCCGACCGACCAGTGTAGATTGCCGCCTTTGATTAGGCACGGCTTGAAATAAACGAACGGTTTTTGCGCCTCCACTTCAAACGTCGTCGTATTGCCGTCGCTGCTGACCTCGACGGGATCTATGTTTCGTTCCCAATCCGAGTCGGTGCGGACCACGAGTGACCCAATTCCCGCGGGATAACAAACGCGTAGAGTCCGAGTATACCTGCTGCCTTTGATTTGTTGTATCCCCGAAGGACGAGTGACCGTCATATCGCTTTACCCGTGATTACGCGGTACACGACAAGTGCGGCGAACCCGGCGCTGCTCATGAAATAAAAGGTGGGAAAAATCCATCGGAATTTTGGATACCGTGACAACTGCTCTCCGAGTTCAAGAGCCGCAAACTCGCTGACATTTGCCCGGGCAGTCATAGCCTGAATTTTAGCCAAGCATTCTTCCAATTCGCCTTTCAAGCGCAGGCTTGTGAGGAAACCGAAGAGTGAGAACAACCACATGAATACCAGTAATGCGACTTGAAGCACGGCGCTGCTCCGCACAGTTTGAAGAAACGTCAGCACCCCCGCCGTAACGAGCGAAAACGTGGTCAAAAAGGAGATGCGCTCGGTTTTGATGTGCCGTGCGTTCTGCCAGTTTTCACTGAAGACAGCGGCAAACATTTTCGCACCGGGGCCGGTGCCAAATTCGTTGTTCATGGTGTGATCTTCGTGCTGCGGTGATCCCGACGACGATGCTCAGGCGCGCGACCTAACGCCGCTAAATCGCTCATTATGGCTGGAGATGGCGGCAAGCCGCGTTCTCCCAAGCAGCGCCAGTGAGGCCGGTGTCCTCGAACCGGACGAAGCCCAAACCGCTCGATCGCGTGGCTGCGAATATGCGCGACCGCGTCATCGACTGAATCGGTCGCGTGAACTAAGTCGAGATCGGACGGTGCGATCATTCCCGCTTTGGCCATTTTGCCGATAAATGGGAGTATTTCGTCCCAGTAATCAGTGCCCATGATCACTACGGGGAAGCTCTTGATCTTGCCGGTCTGAATAAGGGTGATCGCTTCGAACATCTCATCGATCGTGCCCGCGCCGCCGGGCATGATGACGAACGCGTACGAATACTTCACTAGCAGCATTTTCCGGACGAAAAAGTAGTGCATCGTGACGAAACGATCGAGATAGGGGTTAGCGTGTTGCTCCCGCGGCAGCTCAATGTTGCAACCAACAGAACGGCCACCAACGTCTTTGGCGCCGCGATTCGCCGCCTCCATGATTCCGGGTCCGCCGCCGGTCATCACGGTGAAGCCGAGCTGCGCGAGGGCTGCGCCCATGTTTCTGGCCAGCTTGTAATAGGGGCTGTCGCTCTTAATCCTCGCTGACCCAAAAATGGTGACGCAAGGTCCCACGAAATGCAGCACGCGAAAACCGCGAATCAAATCGCGCATCACGCGAGTCAGAGTGATGAACTCACGAATGCGTGAGCGCGGTTCTTCAAGAAAAATCTCGTCCGCGACCGATGCGGACGCAGTCAGCGCTAAGGAAGTTCCATCCAGCATCATTTGATGCGGTGATTGCCATGGCATCAGGTATTTTCTAACACTACGACCGAACGCGACGCGAGTTCATAATCGAGTGAACTCACCGGCTCTTCCACGATGTCTTGCCGGCTGGTATCCACCAAGCGTTTCCAATTCTTGCCTTCCTGGATTTGAAATCGTACGGGCTCCCAGAACGCGTTGATCATCACGTACAGGTCGCTTTCGCCATGCAAACAGTAAGCCAGCGTGCGCGACGCGAAATCGACCGGTCCGTTCGCGCCGTACCAATGGACGTCCTCGCGCCAATAGTGACTGCGCCCGATCCAAGGGCGGGCTTTGCGAAATGCAATCATGTATTGAAAGAAGCGAAAGACGTCACGGTTCTTTTCCAGCAACGACCAATCGAGCCATGTCGTCTCGTTGTCCTGGTTGTAGGGATTGTTGTTGCCACGCTGGGTGTTTAGAAACTCGTCGCCAGCGCAAAACATCGGTGTGCCGTTTGCCAGCATTAGTAACGCGAAAAAGTTCTTCACCTGCTGGCGTCGCAACGCCAACACTTCCGGCGGCGCGCCGTCGTCGCCTTCCCAGCCGCAGTTCCAACTGCGGTTGTCGCTCGTCCCGTCGCGGTTGTCGTGGCCGTTCGCCTCATTGTGTTTTTCGTTGTAGGAGACAAGGTCGTAAAGGCAAAAGCCGTCGTGTACAGTGACGTAGTTGACGCTTTGATAAGGCCGAAAGACATCGCCGGGTCCGTCGGGAAACAAATCATCGCTCCCGTAGAGCCGTTGCATCAACGCGCCAACGATCCCGGCATCGCCTTTAACAAACGAGCGCATATCATCGCGAAATCGCCCGTTCCATTGTCTCCAAACGAGTCCCGGAAAGCTTCGCCCCAACAGGTAAGCATCGACGTCCCACGCTTCCGCAACTAACCGCAGGTCAAGCAATCCCGCGGCCGCACTGATCTCGAGCGCGATCGCCGGCGAGTCGGTGTTGATGCTGCCGTCCTCGTTGCGAGCGAATATCGATGCCAAATCGAAGCGAAATCCGTCCACGCCCATTCGCTCCGCCCAATGCTGCAGACTTCGCAAGACAAGGGCGCGTGCGCTCGGATGCGCAGTGCGAGTCGTGTTGCCGCAGCCGCTGTGATCCTGGTAACTTCCCTCCGCGCCTAACAAATAGTAGCTGGAGTTATCGATCCCCCGATACGAATAAGTGGGACCGCTCTCGTCGCCTTCGGCCGTGTGGTTGTAAACGACGTCGATCCAGACCTCGATGCCCGCTTCATGAAACGCGCGCACCATTTGCCGAAATTCCATCGCGGCGTCGCGAACGCCGTAGGCCTGGTGCGGTGCGAAGAAGTTCAAGGTCATGTAGCCCCAGTAGTTGTTCTCCTCTGGATCAAACTGCTGGACCGGCATCAATTCGACCACTGTGACGCCCAGCTCCTTGAGATAGGGAATCTTCTCGATTAATCCGAGAAACGTGCCGCGTTTCTCCTTTACAACGCCCGAATTAGCGCGAGCGGTGAATCCTTTGACGTGCAGCTCATAGACAATTGCATCGTGCGTGTGTCGCGGTGGCGGTTGTGTACCCAAGTCGAATTCTGATTTGTGACGAGGCAACACTCCAAGCACCGCGCGGCCGTCGTTTGGGGCCGGCTGTCGAGCCGCTTCGCGCGAAAACTCTGGCGGGAAAAAGAGCTCTTCGGCGTACGGATCGAACAGGATTTTGTCACCGTCGAAGCGATGTCCGTTTGTCGGATCCCACGGGCCTTGCACCCGATAAGCATAGTACTCCGCGCTCGGCGCCGACTTCCGCTGCACGAAGCAATGCCAGATGCGCGCGGTCTTATTTTTCAGAGGATCGAGTCGAAGTTGAAACAACGGCTCAACAGAATCCGTAGCGGCATACAACAGCAACGTCACGCCAGTCGCGTGTCGGGAGTACAATGTAAAATTCCATGCTTGCTCCGTCTCCAACCATGTCGCCCCAGGCGGTCCGATTCCGCCTTGATCATCCCACGATTCTACCGTGCGGACATGCTTTGAAAGTTGACTTGCATGATCGAGCTTCATTCGAGATACGCCTTGAGCGCGTATTGCAGCACCATGCGCTGGGTGTTGAAGAAGGAGCCATTCAAGGCGATCGCGTGGCGCATCACGTCGAGGAAGCGAGTGCGGTCGCGATAATAGAGCGGGATCAGCACGTGCTCGAGCTTGTCGCAAAGTGAGTTTGCGTCGTAGGACGTGCTGTCACTTTCCGAATGATCGATCGCCCAGCCGGTGAGATTTTCGATGCAACCTTCAATCCACCAGCCGTCAAGGACGCTCAGGCTCGGAACCCCGTTGATCGCGGCTTTCATCCCGCTGGTTCCGGAAGCTTCCTGCGGCGGCTGTGGCGTGTTCAACCAAACGTCCACGCCGGCTGTCATCAATCGCCCCAATTCCCAATCGTAATTGGCGAGGAAAGCAACTTTGATCGATGAGCGCAACACTGCTGCTGCTTTGAAGATGCGTTGGATGAGTTGCTTGCCGCCTTCGTCGTGCGGGTGGGCCTTGCCAGCGTAAAGAATTTGAAACTTTCCAGCGTTCGCGGCGATCTTCTTCAAACGTTCGAGATCGTGAAACAGCAAGTCCGCACGCTTGTAAGCCGTAGCGCGACGAGCAAAGCCGAGCGTTAAAACATCTTCGCTCATATTGGTCTTCGTCTCGCGATTCACGCGCCCAAGTAGCGCGCGCTTGGCCTGCGCGTGCGCGTCCCAGATTTGTTTGGGAGGAATGCCCAGCACGGAGCGCAACATGAAATTGTCGTCGCGCCAGCCGGGCAGGTGTTGATCGAACAACTTCTGCAACGGCGGCGCGGCCCAAGTCGCTACGTGCACGCCATTGGTAATCGCGTCGATTTTGTAGCGGGCGAACATGTGCTGAGAAACTTCGCCGTGTTTCTTGGCAACGCCGTTGACGTAGTGGCTGAGACTCAGCGCCAGGTACGTCATGTTTAGCTCGCCGTCGCAGCAGATCACGTCGTGGTACGCCGACCAATCATCGCGGTGACCGAGTGCGCGATCGACCATTTCTACCGGGAAGTGATCATGTCCCGCGGGTACAGGCGTGTGGGTGGTAAACACGCAAATGTCGTGCACGGCCTTCACATCTTCGGAATTGAACCGGGTACGACCAGCCTGCCGCGTATGCTGGTCCAGCAGCTCGACTGTGAGCAAAGCGGCGTGACCTTCGTTCATGTGAAAGCGCTGGAGCTTGTGGTGTCCCAGCGCTCGTAGCATCCGCACTCCGCCAATGCCGAGAATGATTTCCTGACACAACCGATACCATTTATCGCCGCCGTAGAGATGATCGGTCAATCGACGGTCCCACTCGGCGTTTTCCGGCAAATCGGTGTCGAGGAGATACACCGGGACGATGCTGCTCGGTGCGCGGACCTCGTACTCCCACGCGCGTATCTGCACCGGTCGCCCCTCAATCCTGACCGTCGCGCGGGCCGGCAAATGCTTTACGAACTTTTCGAGTGGCCACGCATCTGGTTCTTCAGTTTGCCAGCCGCTTGCGTCGAGCTTTTGCCGAAAGTAACCCTGGCGATGCAGCAACGTGACCGCCACCATCGGCAGATCCTGTTCCGCTGCGGCGCGCAAAGTATCTCCCGCCAAAATCCCCAGCCCCCCACTGTAAGTTGGCATCGCCGGATCGAGCGCGATCTCCATTGAGAAGTAGGCGATCTGTTTGTTCGAGCTTGTGGTGTTCATCTGATTTTACCGGCACCTAATGATCCGATCTTGATCGAATGGCCTTTCTTGTTTGCTGCGTCATGTCGCGAATTGCGAAACACTGGCTGTTTCTTGCCCGTCCTTTCACAGCGATAAAACGGCTACAGAGCTGAACGGATTGACTTGAGCTCTACGCGGCACGCTTCGCCGAACGACTTGAGTGGATCACTCGTCCCTGTCCGAACGAGCTTACGCAGTTCCTCGACTGAGAGATTTGGAGAGAAATATTGTTCTGCGATGAATCGCAGCGTCGCTTCCGCCTGTACCAGGACTGCGTCGGAGGCGCAGAGGCGAATGCGGTTTAGCAGTGCGTAAACGTGCAACAACGTCTCCGGTTTCTCTAAAGTCCTCTCAAAGGCCTCCAGGATGCGTGCCGAGCATTCGCTGATGAATTCACCGTAAAGAGCTTCGCGCCGGCGGATCTCAATCCGGATCAGTTCCCGCTTGCTAAGAGTTCGCTGGGTCACCCAGGTCGCCGCCACCGTGGCAGAGCCACCCACCAGCGATCCAAGCACGCCGGCCATTGCAGTGATGATCGCGGTATTCATCAGTTACCAGGGCTGGCCTTTCCTGCTGTTTTCCATTTCCAATTACGAATTTCAGGCATGTCTTCGCCATGCTCCCGGATGTAATGGTTGTGCTCAATGAGTTTGTCCTGCAGGGCTTGCTTGGCATATGCGGCTCGGGCAGCCAGACCGGGAACGCGATCAACGACGTCGCCGACCAGGTGGAAACGGTCGAGGTCGTTCAGGACACACATGTCGAATGGCGTCGTGATAGTGCCTTCTTCTTTGTAGCCGCGCACATGCAGGTTGTCGTGGTTTGTGCGCCGGTAGGTCAGCCGATGAATCAGCCACGGGTAGCCATGAAACGCGAAGATGATCGGTTTGTTCTTCGTGAACAGTGAATCGAAGTCAACGTCGGCTAACCCGTGGGGATGTTCACTCGGCGGCTGAAGCTTCATTAGGTTAACGACATTCACGACGCGAATTTTCAAGTCCGGCACGTGCTCGCGCAAAATCGAGACCGCGGCCAGTATTTCCAAAGTCGGCACATCGCCGCAGCAGGCCATCACGACATCCGGCTCCGCGCCTTTATCGTTGCTGGCCCAATCCCAAATGCCAATACCTTTGGTGCAATGCGCGACCGCTGCCTTCATGTCCAGCCATTGCGGCGCGGGGTGTTTCCCAGCGATGACAACATTGACATAATGCCGGCTCCGCAAGCAATGATCCATTACCGACAATAAACAGTTTGCATCTGGCGGCAGATAAACCCGCACGATCGATGCCTTCTTGTTGATGACAACATCAATGAAACCGGGGTCCTGGTGGGTAAATCCGTTGTGGTCCTGCCGCCAGACGTGCGACGCGAGCAGGATATTGAGTGAAGCGATCTTGCGTCGCCACGGCAATGCCGCTGTGACTTTCAACCATTTCGCGTGCTGGTTGAACATCGAATCCACGATGTGAATGAAGGCTTCATAGCTGTTGAACAGGCCGTGACGACCGGTGAGCAGATAACCTTCCAGCCAGCCTTCGCATTGGTGTTCGCTTAGCACTTCCATCACGCGGCCAGCCGGCGCGAGGAATTGATCAGTCTTCATCTCACGCGCGTCCCACTGGCGGTTCGTAACTTCAAACACGGCATTGAGCTTGTT
>JBLMXG010000048.1:0-22824 GCA_050257635.1 Chloroflexota bacterium | reverse complement strand
CGATGATGCTCATCCTCGTTGAGCGGCGTTGAATTTTGCCAAGCCACACGGCACTCTGAACAACTGCCGGTAAAAGAATAATATAATCGAATGTCCAGACAAAACTCGCTGTCGTCACCGAGGCCAAAAGAAGCAGCGGCAATTCCCTAATCCAATCCCAGTGCTCCGTCCGACGCGACCAATGCCACAAAAACCATAGAGCCCCGATTGCACTCGGCAGCCAGCGAATCCAATTCCCTTCGATTGCCAGGAGCTCCCCGACCACCACGCCGAGACTCGGTGTAGCCCATGCTTCCGCGCGAATCACCCGATCGCTTCCGAACAATTCAAGATAGTAGCCGTAGATTTCACGATTCAGAAGCAATGGGATTACGGCGACGACGAACCCCGCGGCGGTTAACCCGCCCAGCGTCCGCCGGCTGCGCGGCTTGCAAACGTCCAAGAGCAAGGCCAGCCAGAGAAGATACAAAAGATGCGGTTTGACTGATGCCAGCACCAGACAGATTCCGGCCGTGCCCCAAGTGTTTTTTTTGGCAAAATAGACAAAGCCTACCAAGCCCAACAGGATCAATGGGCCGACCTGGCCTAACAGAAGAACAAAATAGGTCGGCGCAAAGGTGAGCGCACTAAGCCAGGCGATCCGAGATTTCCCTGCGTCGCCTTGGTAAATCCGCCAGAGCAACTGTGCACCGTGAAAGATAATCAGCGTGTGGAGCAGAAACCAGGCGAACTGAGCGGTCTCGAAACCAAAAAAACCGAAGGGCAACAGAAACGATAAGGTCCATGGCGGATTCCACATGACCAGCGGCACCGGCTGAGACCAACCGACCGCGGTTTGCGTGGCTAGAAGATCCGCCGGAGCATAGGGATTGCCGCCTCGCAACAGCAGGCTCACCGCGCTCCAGTATTCGATGAAATCGTTGACCATCTACGTCGCGATCGCCGAACCACACAGCGCCCCTAGACATGCACAAGGGCATCGGGCCATCTTACCATGTTTTGGCGGAGGTGGTGGACGATTTAAGAGCGCTGGAAGAAACTCTGAAGTTTGTGCTAAGCATGAAGCCGGAGAATTCACCGGCGAGCATTCCATGAACCCAGCGAACAGGCCGAATTTCCTGCTGATCATTACCGACCAGCATCGCGCCGATCATCTCGGTTGTTACGGCAACAACGTCGTGCAAACACCGAACATCGATCGGCTTGCTGAGTCGGGCACGCGCTTCGATCGCTTCTATGTCGCCACGCCGATTTGCATGCCCAATCGCGCGACTCTGATGACCGGGCGTATGCCGTCGCTGCATGGCTCCCGGCAGAACGGCATCCCGCTGTCACTTACGGCTACGACCTTCGTCGACATCCTGCGTGCGGCCGGCTACGAAACGGCGCTGATCGGCAAGTGTCATTTACAAAGCATCAACGCCAACTTGCCGGTCGCTGGCATGCCCGAGTACGATCCTGAGCAGACGGCGCCGCCGCCGGAACTTCGAGAATCCGACAACAGTCTGCGCCGGCACGGGCGCTATGATCAAGAGCTGCCTTCGACCTGGGAGCGCGAGCGCAACTTCGAGCCGACGCTGCCATACTACGGCTTCGATCATGTCGAGCTCGCCATCGGACACGGCGACAAAACCGTCGGTCATTATGCGCGTTGGCTCAAAGCGCGCCACCCCAATCCGGATTCTTTGCGCGGCCCTCAGAACCAATTGCCCGGCAACCGCTACATCGCACCGCAGGCCTGGCGCACGAGAATTCCTGAGTCGCTCTACCCCACCGCTTACGTTGCCGAACGAACCATTAAGTTCCTGGAAAACTATTCGCGCACCGACCGCGCGAGGCCGTTTTTTATCCAATGTTCATTCCCCGACCCGCACCATCCGTTCACGCCGCCGGGCCGTTACTGGGAAATGTATGATCCGGATGCGATCAAGTTACCGGCGTCGTTCGACGCCGGGGAACGGCCGATTCCGCCCCATCTGCAAAGCCTCTACGAAGAGCGGGCGCAGAATAAGAGCAACCGGGACGGTCAGCGCGCCTTCGCCGTAGCCGCGCGCGAAGCGCGCGAAGCGATCGCACTGACCTACGGGATGATTTCGATGGTTGACGACGCCGTCGGTAGCATTTTGGGCTGGCTCAAAACCCTCCGCCTTGATCAGGACACCGTCGTCATCTTCACCAGCGATCACGGCGACTTCATGGGCGATCACCAGTTGCTGCTCAAAGGGGCGCTGCATTACCGTGGCTTGGTGCGCGTACCGTTCCTATGGATTGATCCCGCCAACAATATCCGCGGCATCGTCAACTCAGGCCTCTGCGGCACGCTCGACATCGCGCACACCATTCTCGATCGTGCTCAATTGCAGGGGCACAACGGCATGCAGGGTGTTAGCTTGCTGCCGGCGATGCGCGGCAAGAAGACCGGCCATGATGCGCTGGTGATCGAAGAACATCAGCGGCGCGGCTACATGGGGCTGAAAAATAATTTCCGCGCGCGCAGTTTGATCACGGCGGATTCCCGGTTAACCCTGTATGAAGGCGTCGAATGGGGCGAACTCTACGATCTGAGCCATGACCCCGATGAAATGAATAATTTATGGGATGATCCAGGGTCCCGGGAGCGCCGTTACGCGCTATCGGAAGAACTCGTGCGCCAGATGATGGCGCTCGCCGATTCCAGCCCGCTGGCAACGCATCACGGTCCTTAATCAGTAATGAGTCTTGAGTGCTGAGTCCTGGGAAAAAGTCTCCGGTTCGACCGCCCGGTCGTCAGTCCTCGTTTCCCGGCCCCAATTTTTTCCCAGCGCTCGTTACTCAGCGCTCAGAATTTTATGCCTTTACTGCCGAGGCGATCAGCGCCGGCATAGGCAGCTCGATCCTGTCGCCCTTAGTATATACTTCCAGCTCGGCGCGCATCGCGTCGCGGATCTTATTCAATACTGTCGGCTTTTGCGCCCGCAGCAAACCGGCGGTGCGCACGGTGCTGTCTCTCATCGCCTGAAACAATCCATCGCCCGCAGGCAAACGCCAGCACTGTTTAACCTTAGTCACCTTCGGCGACTCGAAACCGGCGGCAATCAGGCTGCCGATGCACTCTTCAGCGTCGCTGAAACGGAAAAACGGCGGCCCCTGCGGCAATTCGACGCGCGGCTCGCCGTGCAACTCAACCACGCGCAGGACGATACCAAACCCGATGGTTTCCTGCGGTGGCGCCCAGACCGAAAAGGCGAAATGCCCGCCGGAGCGCAGGACCCGGAAAGCTTCCCCAATCGCCGCATCCGGCCGGCCGAGATGAAGAATCCCGAAGTTCATCGCGGCCGCTTCGAAGAGGCCGTTGCCCAACGGCAACTGCTCGGCATCACCCTCGCGAAACTCTACACCGGCGTGGAGCTGCTTTGCGTGGGCGACCATCGCCGCTGCGAAGTCCACACCCAACACCGTTGCGCCGCGCATTGCCGCCGCCGCGGCGACGTAGCCAGGGCCGCTGGCGATGTCGAGAAACGTCATGCCACGCTCGACCCGCGCCGCGTCCAACAACGGCTCAATGGCTTGCGTCGTCAGCTGGCCGAACGCCTCATGGTAGGTATCGGGAATTTTTTCCCAACCGCTATGTTCAAAATCCCTGAATTTTTCCGCCTCGAGGAGCATCGTTCAACTTCCATCCAAAATTACTGGCTGGTTTCTACACCGGCGCATCGCCGATGTAAAGCGCCGCCGGCAAGTTGCCTTCACGGCTTGACCGAAGCGGAGGATTTCTTTACTCTCCGACACTCGCGGAGGTCATAAATGAAAAACGCTTTTAAATGGTTCTTCACTCCCTTGATTGTGACGCTCGCATGCATTGCACCGTCCTTCGCGGCGCAACCTTTGACCAAAGTCATCATGACTACCGGCTCCTTCAGTGAACGTGAAGCGGCTATGTACGTCGCCCAGGAGAACGGTTTTTTCCACCGTTACGGTCTCGATTTGACCTTCGTTCAAGTGCGCAGCGGTCCCGTCGGAATGGCCGCGCTGGCATCGGGCGAAAGTCAATTTCACGAAGGCTCCGTTACCGGCGCTGTTCTCGGCTCCGCCGCCGAAGGGACCGATCTGGTTTTCGTCGCCGGAATGATCAACAAGCTTATCGGCGACATCATGGCTTCGCCGACAATAAAAAGGCCGGCCGATCTCAAGGGCAAAATGATCGGCGTCACCAGCGCCAGCGGGGGGAGTTGGATGTTTACGACCCTGGCTCTTGAGTATTGGGGCCTGGACGCGAAACGCGACGGCATCACCTTTCGAATTCTCGGCAACGAATCGGTTCGCAGCCAGGCGCTTCTCAATGGAGCGATCGCCGCAACCCATCTCGGTTACACCTTTGCGAGCCCGCTCAAAGCCCACGGCTTCACCAATCTGGCCGATCTCGCCGAGTTGCCGATCCCATTCCAGAGCACAGGAGTGATGACGACGAAACGATTCATCCGTTCGTCTCCCGAAGTGGTCGAGGGTGTGTTACGCGGCATCGTCGATTCGATGGCGTTTATCGCCCAGCCGGAAAACAAGCCGGCGGTCCTCAAAAGTATCGCAAAGGGGCTGCGGCTGGCGAAAGTCGAACAAGCCGTCGAGGGCTACGAAAGCCTGCCGAGACTTTACGAAAAACGGATATTCCCGCGCGTTGATGGCATTCGCAATGTCATTCGCCTGCTCGGCGCCACCAACGAGAAAATTCGCAAATTGAAAGCTGAAGATCTAGTGGACGACCAGTTCGTCAGAAAATTGGAGAAAGAAGGAAAATTTTGACGACCTCTAAGTGGGACACCGGGCCGATCTTCCCTACTTCAAAACCGCCGTCCTAGGGCATCTCCTCCAAAAGCATGCCGAAGTCCTGCACGGGCTGGCGCACATGCAGCCTTTTTTCCACCGCCCAGACCCTGGCCGGCACCGGGTGCACCACTGGAACTTGCAGGTCCTCTTCAAGCAGGTGAATGATGTCGAGACAGCGCCAGCCGGTGCCCAGCATGTAGATGCCCTCTGCTTCGGGATGTTTGAGAAAGGCTTTACGAGTATGGGCGTAGATTTCCGTCGACGCCAGCCGGCCCACATCAGCGAAAGCGACTTCCATCCCCTCCATCGCTAAAACCTCAAAGCCGGCGCCTTGAAAATAACGCGTGAACATATCGTTGATGCTGCCGGTAAAGTAAGTCACGCCGACAAATTTCTTCACACCCAGGGCGCGCAGCGCTTCGACCTGGGTTTGCGCCGCGGTGACGATGGGAGTCTTGAACTCGGTCTCCCATTCCTTGACGATCTTCGCTTCACCATCAAAGCCGTGCACCATAAAAGGCGGTGCGCCCTCCGGATGAATCAGATCGACCCCCTCCTTGGCCAGCTCTTCGACCTTGCCGTGCACCGCATCGAGCGCGGCGCGAAACTCGTCTTCAGTGCCGCGTTGAAAATTTAAGTAGACCGGAACCACGCCGATGCCCTCCGGCAAGAGCCGGATGAACTCTTCGAGCGATCCCGGCCGATGCGTCGGCTTGACGACCCCGACCACGCCGCGCCAACTGGTGAAGACCACTTCAAACTCCTTTGCGCCGAGAACTACGCTTTGAAGATTTTGGGGAATTTCGACTTGAGCTCCGCCCGCACCTTCTCCGGCACTTCGACGACCTTGGGAAACTCGCCGCGCAGTTTCCGGTTATAGGGGATACAGGCGTCGATGAGGATACGGTTGTTGAAATTGCCCGGCAAAAACATCGGATCGCGCCCGGACGACCAGGCTTTCTGCACCAGGTCGATGTCGCTCATCGGATCGAAACGCGTGCCCATGGCCCACAGCACCTGATCGATGTCCGAACAATCGACGTCGTCGTCCACGACCACGGTCCACTTACCGTTGTAAGCCCCCGCCATGCAATTTGAAGCAACGTGCAAGACGTTGCGGGCGTGGCCCGGGTAGCGCTGGCGAATCTGAATCGCGGTGAAGCGGGTCGCCGGCGCGCCTTCGTGATTCCACACGCCGAGAATGTCCGGCAGACCGCAAGCCTCCAGCGCGTTCCAGATCTCCGCCGCTCCGGCGATGCCTTTGAGCAAGCCGGTTTCATCCACCGGCTTGTGCTGCGGCGCGCAAGTGAGAATCGGATTATTGCGGTACATGACCGTCTTGACGTTCAGGCACGGCCGCGGCACCACGTCGTCGGAGTAATAACCCATCCATTCGCCGAACGGCCCTTCCGGCTTGCTTTGCCCAGGCACCGCTTCGCCTTCGATGACGATTTCGGCGTCGGCCGGAATCGGAAAACCGGTGAATGGCCCTTTTACGACTTCGACGGGTTCGCCGCGAATGCCGCCGGCGAAATCATACTCGGAGACTCCCGCCGGGAGCGGGCTTGCCGAGAGCATGTAGAGCAAAGGGTCTTGGCCGCACACGATGGCAAACTTGCAGCTCTGGCCGCGCTCGAAATATTTGTCGCGGTGAATCCGGCCGTGTTTGCCTTCGGTAATCTGGCAGCCGACGGTTTTCTCGTCGTAAACCTCGCAGCGATAAGCGCCGAAATTGTACCACTCGGCGTCGGGATCTTTGGTAATGCACATGTCCGCCGTGCCGATGTAGCGATGAGTGTCGGCCTGGTGATGGATCGGCACGGGCAGCTTGAGCACGTCGACCTTGTCGCCTTCGAGTACGTTTTCGAATATCGGTCCGGTCTTGACCATCTTCGGCTTGATCAACTTCATCTCGGTCATGACGTGATGATAGGCCTTGACGATATCGGCCTTGTGCTCGTATTCGAGCGGCAACCCGAGCGTGAGCGCCACCCGCTTGATGGTTGAGAACTGGCCGTACAACGTCCGGTAGCCTTTCGGATAACCAGGAACTTCATCGAAGAGAATCGCCGGCGCTTTGCCCCTGCCGCCCTCGGTAAGCATCTGCGTAATCGCGCCCATCTCGCGGTCCCAGTGGGCACCGTTGATTTTGAGTAGCTCGCCCATCTTTTCCACTTGATCGATCCAATCGCGCAAACCGCGATAGGTCACAGTGCTTTGTGAAGTTCCGATCCGTTCCGGCCGTGCCATGAATTCCTCCGTAAAAACAGCGCAATGGAGAGATGGTCCACCTTACGTTCGACGCCCGGTGATGTCAAGAAAGCGGCCCGCGGGAGAGCGCTTGTTCCCAAGGGCGGACAGTGCTATGAACCGCAGCTGCGCCTGCGGATATGTACCCTCGTGGTGCGGCGTTCATGGCTCTGGGATCGGTGGAAGAAAAATTTATGGAGAGCAAAGTAAATTACCATCAGCAGCTTCGCTCGATCGGCCAATCCCTTGAGGCCCAGCGCATTAACGTTTTTGAGCTGGCCTGCCGCGGCGAGCAAATCGTTGTCAAAGGGGAGCCGGAAAAGGAAACTTCGCTGCTCGCGGCGTTGCGCCACTGGCAAAAGCAGCGGCGCAGCGAGGGCATGAACTCGTCGCTTACCTTCACGAGCCAAGACATCGACCAGCTCGAGCGTCAGGGCCGCGCTCGGCGATCTCGCCCCAACCGCCTGCCGGATTTTCATAGCTTGGCAAATACGCTGCGGACTGTGGGATGGCACTTAGACCTCAAGGGCTCCCAACTGTTGGAAATCCACAAGCGCCAACTCAGCTTGAGCATACTGTCGCGCGATAAAAACGGGCACCCCGAGTTCGAAGAACGCACCATTGCATCGTTCTACGATCTCTTCCTCAGCCTGCACGCCAGACGCGGCAGGCCCGGCAGTTGAACGGCAGTGGCCTATGGCAGAAAACATTCCGCATGAGGGATACTAGAAACGACGGCTAATTCACCTGGGAGGCAGCTTCAACTTTCCATCCTCGTAACATTCTTCGCTAAATTGAGCGCGAGCACCGATTCCGCTCCACCCTACCCAGCTTTTTCTTTGAGGATCCTTTTCAATTCCTCGTAGGATGATTTCGAGATGATGCGCTCGAACTGAGAACGATAGTTGTTGACGATGCTGATGTTTTCGACCACCGCGTCGTACACTTTCCATTTTCCGTCGGTGCGCTTGAGACGGTATACCACGGAGCTTTCCTCGCCTTTGGCGTTGATCACCGTCGATCCCACCTGGGCATAATCCTGATCGATGGTCTCGCGTCCGAACGTCACTTTTTCGCCGTCATATAAATCGATTCGATCGGAATAAATTTTTTCCAAAAACGCGCGAAACAATGTGGCGAATTCTTCCCGCTCCGCGGGCGTTCGGCGCCTCCAGTGGGATGCCAGCGAACGCCGCGCCATTTCTTCGTAGTCGAAGATCGGGTTGATGATTTCTTTGAGGCGCTCGATTCGCTCCCTTTTTTTATCCGGCGCTTTAAGCGTCGGATCCTTTAAAACGGCAATGGCTTTTTCGGCGGCGACTTTGACCAATTCCAGCGGCTCGCCCGCAGATGCAGCCCCGCCGAATCCGAAGCAGAGAACGACGACCAACACTATGGAAATTTCTCGCAGCCTGTTCGAGATCATGAACTCACCTCGGGAAATTATCGTTTAAGCAATTGACCGACCCACCCAAACAACCAAACCGTCGCAGCCAGAACGATCGCGCCGAAGACCGCAGCGGAGCCGATATCCTTGGCGCGTCCAGATAGCTCGTGGCGCTCGCCCCCGATGCGATCGACAATCGTCTCGATGGCCGAATTTAGCAGCTCGACAACGATGACCAGAAGCCAGCTCGCGATCAACAGCGCCCGTTCGAGCGCAGTGCTTCCCAGCCGCCATGCCAGCGGGACCAAGATCAGCAGCAGATAAATTTCGTAGCGTAGCGCGGCCTGCGTGCGCCATGCTTCAGCCATGCCGACGCGGGAATATCGGGTTGCGTTGACGACTCGGCGCAGCGGCCCCGGTTCATCCATGATTATCCAGGCCGACTACTTCCGCCGAGCGCCGCCACCGCTCCGCGTAGTGATTCATTTTCAATACACCACGAGTCTCACAGTGAGAAAGATTCCTCGCTTCACTCCGAATGACAACAAAATAGCCCTTTGTCATCTCGAACGAAATGAGAGATCTTTCCCTAACTGAACCACGATCCCGCTCGACCTACCTTCCCTTGAGCGCGTTTAAAACTTTCTCGGCCGTGATCGGCAGCGATTTGATTCGCACGCCGACGGCGTCTTCAACGGCATTGGCGATGGCCGCGGCGGTCGGAATCAGCGCGGTTTCGCCGATGCTCATGCTGTGGTAGGGCCCGCTGCCAAAATCGGACTGCAGAATGGCGGTATGAAGCGCGGGAATATCTCGAATGTTGGGAATCTTGTATTCGCCCAGGTTGGTCGCAACCACTTTGCCGCTCTCGTCGTACGCGAGGTTCTCGATCGTCCCGTAACCCACTCCCATGATCACTCCGCCGTCAATCTGTCCCTGGTGGGTCAAGGGGTTTAGAATCGTCCCGGTATTGTGCGCGGTAGTCAGTTTAGTCACGTGCACCTCGCCAGTCTCGGCATCGACTTCGACTTCGGCCACCTGAGCCACCAGCGAAGCTTCCGGCCCGTCGGCCATATTGACGTAGTGCCCTTCAGCGGTCAGCGGCATGCCGTGCGCACGCGCGATTGCACCGTAGGTCATGCGCCGCTCGGCACGTCCGTGGGTCACCCCGCCGTCATAGACGATCAGCTCATCGGGCGAGGCATCCATTAATTGCGCCGCGACCCGGAGAATCTCGTCGCGCAGTTTCCGCGCCGCCTCGAGGGCCGAGGTGCCGTGCACCCTTGTGCTGCTGCTGCCGCGCACGCCGGTGTCTTTAATCACTTGGGAAGAATCGAGCATCTCCACCTGAATTGCATCCAGCGGCACCTTGAGCTCCTCGCCGACGATCTGGCGCATCATGGTGAACACCCCGGGGCCCGTATCGGTCACTGCAGAAGAGAGCGTCACCACACCATCGGCGTCGACTTTCAAAAGAGCGTAGGATTCGCCGCCTTTGGAAACCCAATCGGCAACGGCGCAACCGCGGCCGATATTTTTTCCCTTGGCGCGGCCGTAACCCGATTCACTCAATGCTTTGGCCAACGTTTCCGTGGCTTTGACATGAGCAATGACTTCGCCCAGCGGCGCGGTATCGCCGTCATGCATCAAATTCATCCGGCGAAACTCCGTCGGCTCGATGCCCAAGCGCCGCGCGACCAGATCGGCCTGGCTCTCGCACGCAAACATCGCCTGCAAATGGCCTGGCGCGCGCATATAACCACAAGGCATCTTGTTGGTGTAAACGTAAATTTCTTCGACCAGACAGTTGGGCACGCGATAAGGACCCGGCGCGTCATGAGCGCCGACCAGAAAACCCTGCGGCCGATATGCGCCGTAAGCGCCGCTGTCGAAAACAAACCGCACATGCTGAGCGATCAAGATGCCGTTCTTTTTTACCCCGGTCTTGACCGTAATGACCGCGCCGTGGCGTGGATTGCCGGCGATCAATTCCTCGGTGTAATCGATCAGCAGTTTGACCGGTCGCCCGCTCTTTCGCGCCAGCGCATAACTGAGCGCGACATCGTTGCCGTCGCCCTTGCCGCCGAAATCACCGCCCACGTAACAGGGCCGAACGATCAAACTCGACGGTGCGATTCCCAACGCATTGCCGACCTGGTCGCGGAGCGCGAAGGGACTTTTGTTCGACGACCAGACGTCCGCGGTTCCGTCAGAGTTAATGCGCACGAGAGAGGAATGGGGCTCGAGGTAGGCTTGATGCACCGCGGTCACGTTGAATGTGTTCTCCGCGACGACATCAGACTGCCGGAAGCCTTCCTCGACTTCGCCCTTTTTCCAATTGAGCCGCACAAACGCGTTGCTCGGTGTCTCGATCTTGTGCAGCAGGCCTTTGTATTCTCCGAGATCCGGGTGGAGCAGCGGCGCGTCCGGGGCGAGCGCTTGAAGCGGGTCGATAACTACCGGCAGCTCTTCGTACTCGACATCGATAAGGTCCAACGCGGCTTCGGCAATGGCTTCGCTCTCGGCAGCCACTGCCGCCACTTTTTCGCCGGCAAAGCGCACCACCTTATCTGCCAACAACGGCATATCGACGATTTTTTTGCCGATGCGCGCGCCGGTCAAATCAGCGCCGGTCAGTACCGCTTTTACACCGGGCAACAAGGCAGCTCTGGATACATCGATACGCTTGATCCGGCCATGAGCGATTGGACTGCGCAGGATTTTCGCCCACAACATACCAGGCAGCGCGACATCCACGGCGTACTGAGCGCCGCCGCCGACTTTTTGTTCGCCTTCGACCCTGGGACTGGGAACACCGATGCTGCGCACTTTAATCATGGAAGGTTTCCTCGTTGTTCAACTTTGTTAGGATTATCAAAATTATTCGTATTTCGATTCTAAGCATCTTAAGACGTTACAAATTTATCGCACAACGACCATCGCGCTTGTTTTCGAAACCCAACTATGATTTGTGGTAGGTACAATAACGCAGCAGTCGTCGCAAGTGTGTAAGGAGGATTCCCGTGGATGATGTGAAGAGCCAAATGGAAGGCGTTACGCGCGTCTACATTGAATTGGACAATAAAATTTCCGATAAGGGCGGCGTGCAGAATCTGTTCGGCATGAACCGCAAAATTCGCCAGGCGCTGGAATCGATTACGATCGGCGAGTTGGATTCGATGCTCGCGGAAATTCATCGTGCTAAAGAAGGTTTAACCCGATTACAAGAAGATGTAGTTGAGATCCGGGTTCTGAAGGAAGTCTTGAGCACACCGATTTCCAAACAAGCGAACGGCCAAGCCCGATTATAGGCTTGCCCATATAGGCCGGTACCCGATCGGCGACCATGTCGATGGCGCTGGCGAGCCGTGTTAATCTTCGCCCCGCGCGCGTCAAGTTTCCTACAGCTTCACTGGCGCAGCTGTCGATTGGAGCCGGCTCAAGACCTCGCCGAGCAAGCCGACACCCACCGCCTCCCCATCCTGATAGGCGATGACCTGGTTTGAATATGGCGACACGCGGCTCCCGGAAGCGAGGATGCCGATCAGGTTTAATGGATCGGCCGCCGCGACAATTACTATAGCGGCACGGCGGGGTGTCCGCCTGGTTTCCCGAAGCGCATCAATCGCCTCGGGCAAAGCGAACTGTTCGCCGACAAAACCGCTGACGAAGCGACCGCCGCGGATCTCGCCGCGCGCTTCCAATCGGCGATACACTGACAGCAAATCGCGCCAAGGCGGCATAACCGCCTCTCGCGCGAGCAAATCGCGAAAGACCACGCCGTAGCGACGCAGCAACTGGCGCGCTCGCCGCTCCAAAATCATTTCACCGGTCAACGTCTCCGCGTCAAGGTTTTGCCGCCAAAGCGACCAGCGCCCGACGGGCATGGATCGCTCCGAGCTCCGGCCACCGGAAATCACACGGAGCCTGCGGCCCCGCTCGACTCTTTTGCGATCCGGCGTCAGCATCACGCGCAGCCCGGCAATCCCGTCGCCGGTAGCCACTCCATGGGCCACGAGCTGCCAGAGCGCCTGTTCGACTTTTACTTTCAAAAGTCCTGTACCACGAACGATATCATTGAGGAAAGAAGCGCCATAGCGCTCGAGATATCGGCCTACTTCGACGGCCATCACGGACAGCGTAGCGAGCTCGTCAAAGGGCGCTGCCGTCGATTCCACGAAGCTCTCCATGTCCTCCCGTATAATAAAGGAGATCGGCGCATTGCGCGCCGGCGCCAGCAAGCGCTTTGGCCTTCGGCCTCTGTTCGTTCGCTGCGATGGCTCGTCCGCGTCGGCGACACCGGCGCGCAGACGTCCCCAGGCCACGACGCCGGCCAGACAGAGATGCTCTAGGTCGGCGGGATCGTAGTGGTCGATGCGCGCGGGCAAGATATGCTGCTCCCATGCGGGCGCGGGCAGCTCCAGGCCTTGCAGCTCTTGGATCACCTGCAAGATGCCGTCACGCCCGCGCAATTGTGTCCCGGGGACGACATGTTGCCAAGCCAAGAGAAATTTCATGAACTCAGTTGCGGATACTGGCTCGATTTCCTTGCGCATGCGTCCCAGCGTCAGCCGGTGAATGCGCGCGAGCAGGACGCGATCGCACCATTCGGTCTCCCCGTCGCCGCATCCATTCGTAAATTGGCCGCGCAGAACGACCCCGGCACTTTCCAAAGAAATCAGCGCCGCTTCGATTTTTGGCGCCGGCATTCCCAGGCGAGTAGCCAATTCCCTCGCTGTGATCGGGCCGCAGACTTCAAGCCAGCCTTGAACGATTTTTCCCATCGCCTCTTCTGCCGAGTCCGCGCCTTCACGAAATCCCAAGGGCAGCTCCACCGCCGGCGTCAAAGAGACTCCGGCAATCGCCATACGAATCAAATCCGCGCGCTCGGCGGCAACGTAAGCGCGCTGATCGCTGCCGCTAAAGCTCCAAGCCGCCACGGTGGCGCGTCCGGCCACGATCAAGGCTTCGGCGAGTGGGCGCCAGACCGGCCGATGGTCTTCCGGCAGCAGACCAACGCCCAGCAAAACATCATGCATCTCGTCGGCGTTGCGTGCTTCCGGCCAAGCCTGTTTGCGCACCTCATTGATCGCCGCCGGGTCGAGCTGTCCGAACTCCCGGCCGATCCAGGGATCGACGCGGCGCAAAGACACCGCGCGGGCGCGCCGTTCTTCCAGCGGCGCGTCGTCCAGAAAGGCGTAAGGATTGGCGTTGAGAATCTCATGAGCCATGGGCGAAGGCGACGGTGTATCGATGGCAAGGATCTCGATAGCGCCGCTTTCGATGCGTCGAAGTATCTCCGCGAGGCCGTCCATGTCCATGGCCTCATGCAAACAATCGTTGAGGGTCTCTCTGACCAGCGGATGATCGGGTAGCTCCACCGGTCCGGTGCGGTTGTCCTGGCACATTACCTGCTCGGGAAACACTGCGGCCAACAGATCCTCGGCGCGCATGCGCTGCAGCGCCACCGGAACTTTTCGTCCGCCGCGGTAGCGCATCACCGCCAGCGCCCGGGTGGCGTTCCAGCGCCAACGGTTGGTAAACATCGGCGCCGCGAGGGCGGCCTGAGTCAAACTCTCTTCCAGGATCGCGGGGCGAAGCATCGTAAAGACGTCGCTTAACGGGAATGAATGCTGCTCCACGAGCGAAATGCAGATGCCGTCGTCGGTTGCCGCCGCTTGCAGCTCGCGGTCGAAGCTCACACAAAAGCGCTTGCGCAGCGCCAGGCCCCATGCGCGGTTGATACGCCCGCCCCAGGGCGAATGAAGTATTAGCTGCATGCCGCCGGCCTCGTCGAAAAAGCGCTCCGCGATCACCCTATCTTGCGCCGGCACCGTGCCGAGAGTTTGTACGGTGTCGGCGATATAATGGACGATCTGCTCGGCGGCGCTCGACGGCATGGCAACTTGTTCCACGAGCCACTGCGCAGCGCCTGAGTGGTCCGCCAGTTTGGTCGCGACGGTTTGGCGCAAATCCGAGACCGCTTTGGACAACTCCAGCGTGCGTCCCGGCGCTTCGCCAATCCAGAAGGGGATGTTCGGCGGCAAGCCCTGGGCGTCCTCGACCCAGACTTTGCCCGAGCCCACGCGGCGAATTCTCCACGAGCGATTGCCGAGTAGAAAAATATCCCCCGCCAAACTTTCGATGGCGAAGTCCTCGTTGACCGTGCCGACAAAGGTCTCGCTGGGAAACTCCACTACACTGTAATCGGCGGTGTCGGGAATCGCGCCGCCGTTGGTGATCGCGGTCAGGCGCGCGCCGCGGCGCGGCCGCAGCATGCCGTGGATGCGGTCGCGATGAATGTAGGCGCTTCTCCGGCTGCGCCGGGTCTGGACGCCTTCGCTGAGCATCTCCAGCAACTGCTCGAAATCTTCGCGCGTGAGATCTTTGTAAGGATAAGCTGAGCGCGCCAGTTGCCATAGAGCCTCTTCGGAAATCCCGTCTTCTTCCGATCGTCGATTTGCGCCCTCCCCTCTTTCCTCTCCCGCGGGTCTGGGGAGGAGGAAGGAGACGGTGCTCCTGCCCTCCCGGTTTCGCCGCGCTGGTTTTTTTGCGTTTAATTCCTCGCTCGCCACGGTCGCTACCATCTGCTGCGCCAGCACGTCGAGAGGCTTCTTGACGACTGCGAGACGGTCGAGCTCGCCCCGGCGCACGGCATCGATCGCCGCCGCCGCTTGCAGCAGATCATCGCGCGTCAACGGATAAAAAACGCCCTTCGGCACAGCGCCGAGCCAATGGCCCGAGCGCCCCACGCGCTGCAGCAGCACCGCCAGATTACGCGGTGATCCGATATGGCAAACCACGTCAACGTGACCGATATCGATGCCGAGCTCGAGCGAGGCGGTGGCGACGACTACGGGATACTGGCCGGACTTAAGCTTCTCTTCGACCTCGAGGCGGGTCTTGCGCGACAGGCTGCCGTGGTGGGCGCCGACTTTGCCCTCACCCAAACGCTCGGTCAATTGATGCGCGACGCGCTCGACCAGTCGGCGCGTGTTGACGAAGACGAGGGTGGTGCGGTGCGCCTGAATTTGCGCCACCAGCTTGTCGTAAACCGCCGTCCAGATATCCTGGCGGATGATCGACCCAAGCTCGGCGTCGGGAACCTCGACGCTCAATTCCATCTCGCGCTGATGGCCGACATTGACCACCGCGCAATCCGGCTTGCCGTCGGCGGCGATGTGGCGCGTGCCCACGAGCAGGCGAGCGACTTCCTCGATTGGTTTTTGCGTGGCGCTCAGACCAATCCGCTGCAGCGGATGGCCGGCCAGGGCTTCGAGCCTTTCGACCGACAGCGCCAGATGCGCGCCCCGCTTGTCTTGGGCGACGGCGTGAATTTCATCGACGATCAGCGTTTCGGCGGAGCGGAGAAACTCGCGGCTGCGGCGCGCGGTCAGAAGAATATAAAGCGACTCCGGCGTCGTAATCAGAATATGCGGCGGGCGGCGAACCATCGCCTGGCGCTCTTGAGCGGGCGTATCGCCGGAGCGCACCGCCACGCGAATGGTCGGCAAGAGAATGCCTTCGCGGCCGGCAAGCTGATAGATCTCCGCCAGCGGCGCTTGAAGATTTTTCGCGATGTCGTTGCCCAGCGCCTTGAGTGGAGAGACGTAAACGACGCGGGTGCGCTCATCGAGAGATCCAATGAGCGCGCGCTTGATCAAACCATCGATCGACCAGAGAAACGCGGCGAGGGTTTTTCCCGAACCGGTGGGCGCCGCGATCAACGTCGAACGTCCGGCAGCGATCGACGCCCAACCTTGTGCTTGAGCCGCGGTCGGACTCTGAAATCGCTCGGCAAACCAACGCTGCACGATAGGATGAAAAGAAGAATTCAAACGCATCACTCCGACGGCGCACAGAGCGGCAACCCAACAACCGGCGATCGAAACAACATAGAGGCCAGATCGGCTGACGTGGAGATTATTTCGTGGGTTTGGGTTCCGTTTGGCTCGATGCTTTTGCTTCGGGCGCGCCCGATTCCGGCGCTCCGCCGACGCCCCGTTTCAGAAGCTCTTCCATGACCAGCTTTGCCCCGGCATGCCCTTGATCGGCAAGCTGACCGGTCTTTGTGACAAGGGTTTTGAACTGGGTCTGGACCTTTTGCGCTTCCTGAATGGCGGCGTCCTGATTGCTTTTCACCGTGGATAAATTGGCCCGTTCGGTCAGTCCCTGAAGCGTCTGGAAACCGAAATAAATCGTCAGCGCTGCCAAGATGACGATCAGTGGCAAATTTGAGCCGGCCGGCTGGGTCGGTCTGTTTTCCTCGGCGCCTTCCGTTTCGGAGCTGTTTTCGATTTCCTCCGCCATGATGCCTCACTTCTTCGCCGGGGTGTCTTCCGGCGCTGCATCGAGATTGATGCCGCTGTCAGCCAGCAGTTTTTTCAGCTGCTGGTCGTTGGTTTTGAGCGCCATGTTGGCGAGGACAGTGACCAGCTGACGGTTGAGCGCTTCGAGTTGAATGGTTTGGGCGATCTCCTGCTGGCGCTCGCCCACCTCGGTTTGAATCGACTGATTACCCAGGGAAATCACGACGTTCACGAGCACCAAAAGCAGGATGATCACCGCCCAAGAGGACAAGATAATTTTAGTTTTCTTAGCCATGAACCTCGCCTGCCGATATGAGAATCAGAAGCGCCGCGCCGACCGTCAATTAATCAAACTGCCGAGCCGCTCCCAACGCACCCAACGGTCCGTGCCGTCCCAAGACCAGTAGATTAAAAATGCTTTTCCGCGCACTTCGTTGAGGTCCACAAAACCCCAGAAACGGCTGTCATAGCTGCGGTCGCGGTTGTCGCCCATGACGAAGATATGATTGGGCGGAACCGTCTTCGGGCCATAATCATCGCCGCTGCCAACCGCACCGGCCTGTGGATCATAACCGGCGAAATGAGCGTGCGGATCCTCGATCGGTTTGCCGTTGATGAAAACCTTTTTCGCGCGAATTTCCACAGTATCCCCGGCCACGCCGATCACCCGTTTGATAAAATCCTTCGTTCGATCCTCCGGATAGATAAAAACCACGACATCGCCCCGCTGCGGCGTCGCGTACTGGATCAAATAACGCTCGAGAAAAGGAATCCGCAATCCGTAAGAAAGCTTATTGACCAGGATGTGGTCACCGATCTCCAGGGTCGGGATCATCGAGCCGGAGGGGATCTTGAACGCCTGCACGATAAACGTGCGGATGAACAGCGCCAAGATCAGCGCCATGATAATCGCTTCCGCGTATTCGCGGAAAGCGGATTTCGTTTTCACCGTTGCCGGATGATCCATTACGCTTTGTTCTTTCACTTTATTCACCTTTTCCGAAAAAATTGACAAGCGATTGCCTCAAACTTTTAGCGCCGCCAGAAACGCCTCTTGAGGAATCTCCACCTTGCCTACCTGTTTCATGCGCTTTTTTCCCTCCTTCTGGCGTTCCAGCAGTTTGCGTTTGCGCGTTATATCGCCGCCGTAGCACTTGGCGGTGACGTTCTTGCGCAAAGCCTTGACCGCTTCGCGCGAAATCACCCGGCTGCCGATGGCAGCCTGAATCACCACTTCGAAGAGTTGGCGCGGAATCAACTCGCGCATTTTCTGCACCAGGTCCCGTCCGCGGTAGTAAGCTTTATCGCGATGCACGATCATCGACATGGCATCGACCACGTCGCCGTTGATGCGCACGTCGAGCTTGACCAGGTCGGCGGCGCGATAGCCGGCCATTTCGTAGTCCATCGACGCATAGCCGCGGCTCACGGACTTAAGCCTATCATAGAAATCCACGACGATCTCATTGAGCGGCAACTCGTAAACCAGCACCACCCGCTTCGGTCCGAGATAGCGAATCTCCTTTTGGGTGCCGCGTTTTTCTTCGCAAATTTTGAGCACGCCGCCGAGGAATTCCTGCGGCAAATGCAGCGTCGCTTGAATCACCGGCTCCTCGATGCGTTCGATCTCCGATTCGTTGGGCAGGCGCACCGGGTTGTCGATCATGAGGGTCTCTCCGGTCGTGGTGATGACCTGGTAAACAACCGTCGCCGACGTGGTGATCAAGCTGAGACCAAATTCGCGCTCGAGACGCTCGCGAACGATGTCCATATGCAGCAAGCCGAGAAAACCGCAGCGAAAGCCGAAACCCAACGCCTGGGAAGTCTCTGGCTCGTAAGTAAACGAAGAATCATTGAGGCGAAGTTTTTCCAGGGCATCCCGCAGCGCTTGGTATTGACCCGAGTCGGTTGGATACAGGCCGCTGAAGACCATCGGCTTCATCGGTTTAAATCCTGACAGGGGTGCGTCCGTCGGCCGATCGTCGGTGGTGACGGTGTCGCCGATCTGCGTCTCCGCCACCTCTTTTATCCCTGCCATGAAAAAACCGACCTCGCCGGCCCTCAACGTGTCGACTTCCACCGGACCGGGCGAATAAACGCCAAGCCGCAACACTTCAAACGCGTGGCGGCTCGCCATCATACGGATCTTGGTGCCCTTCAGGATGGTGCCGTCGAACACCCGCGCCATGACCACCGCACCATGATAGGGATCAAACCAGCTGTCGATAATCAGCGCGCGCAGCGGCGCCGCCGGGTCGCCCCGCGGCGGCGGAAATTCATGGATGATGCCTTCGAGGATATCCTCCGTGCCGATGCCTTCCTTGGCGCTCGCGAGAATCGCATGAGAAGCATCGAGGCCGATGACCTCTTCGATCTCGGCTTTGACGCGCTCGGGCTCGGCGCTCGGCAAATCGATCTTATTGATCACCGGCAAAATTTCTAGGTTGTGGTCCAGCGCCATATGCACGTTGGCGACGGTCTGCGCTTCCACGCCTTGGGCCGCATCGACGACCAAGAGGGCGCCCTCGCAGGCCGCCAAGCTGCGCGACACTTCATAAGTAAAATCGACATGGCCGGGAGTGTCGATGAGGTTCAGTTCATATTCTTGGCCATCTTTGGCCCGGTAGCGCAGCGTCACCGGGCTCGCCTTTATGGTTATGCCGCGCTCGCGCTCGAGCTCCATGCTGTCGAGAATTTGATCGGTTTTTTCGCGCGCGCTCACCGCGCCGGTGAATTCGAGCAGGCGGTCCGCTAGGGTCGATTTGCCGTGATCGATATGGGCGATGATCGAAAAATTTCTGATGTGGTCGAGTGTCATCGGGAAGCGCTTTCTCGGTAATAGGAGACGGTGCGTCGCAGCCCCTCCGCCAGAGGGACTTGGGAGTACCAGCCCAGCACTTCCCGCGCTCGGCGCGTGTCGAGGCAACTGCGCCGCTGTTCGCCGGGCTTGGCCGGCCCATGCTGCGCTTCGACAACGCTGCCGACCTCTTGACGGAGATAACGAAAGACCGTCACCACGTCGGTTTCAACGCCGGTGCCGATGTTGATCGCGCCCACGAAAGGCGAGTCCAGCGCCGCGAGATTAGCCGAGACGACGTCGCCGACGTAAACGTAGTCGCGCGTCTGCCGGCCGTCGCCGTTGATGGTCGGGGTCTGCCCCGCGAGCAAAAGCGACAAGAAGATGGCCACCACGCCCGCTTCACCCTTGGCCGATTGCCGCGGACCGTACACGTTGCCGTAACGCAGAGCCAGATAAGGCAGGCCGAACGCCTGATGATAATAGGACAGGTAAAGCTCGCCGGCACGCTTGCTCACTCCGTAAGGACACGCCGGCCGGGTAACGTGATCTTCGGGAGCCGGAAATATGTCTTGATCGCCGTAAACCGCGCCGCCGGAAGAAGCGAATGTCACTTTTTTGACGCCGCATTTTTTAGCGGCTTCGAGTAAATTGATGAAACCGAGGATGTTCACTCGCGCATCGAAGGTCGGATCGGCGACCGAATGGCGTACATCCATCTGCGCCGCGTGGTGGCAGAGAACGTCGGGCTTAAGCCGCTCGAACCGGCGCGTCGCCTGGTCATCTGCGATATCGACCTCGTGCAGTTCGGCCTTGGAGTTGAGATTTCGCCTTTGACCGGTAATGAAGTTATCGAAAATATGCACCTCGTGGCCGCGTTCAACCAACGCGTCGACGATGTGCGAAGCGATAAACCCTGCTCCCCCGGTGACGACAATTTTCAAGCCGAACGCTCCTGCTGCGACCTGAAATAGTCGATAGTCTTCAACAAACCCTCTTCCAAATCGACCTTGGGCTCCCAACCGAGAATTTTCTTCGCCTTGGTGATATCCGGCTGGCGCACCTGGGGATCGTCGATGGGCAGCGGCTTGTAGACGATGCTGCTTTTCGAACCCGTCAGCGCGATGATTTTTTCGGCGAATTCCAGCACGGTCATCTCCCGGGGATTGCCGATGTTGACCGGCAAGTGATGGTCGCTCTCAAGCAATTTGTGGATTCCGGCGACGAGATCGTCGACATATTGAAAGCTCCGGGTCTGCTGCCCCTGTCCGTATACCGTGAGCGGCTCGCCCTTGAGTGCCTGCATGATGAAATTCGGCACTACCCGGCCATCGTGCAGGCGCATGCGCGGTCCGTAGGTGTTGAAGACGCGCACGATACGGCTGTTCAAGCCGTGATAGCGATGGTAGGCCATGGTCATCGCCTCGGCGAAACGCTTGGCTTCGTCGTACACGCCGCGCGGACCGATCGGATTGACGTTGCCCCAGTATTCCTCGCTCTGCGGCCGCACCAACGGGTCGCCGTAGACCTCCGAGGTGGACGCCAGCAGGTAGACCGCGTTTTTGGCTTTTGCCAAACCCAAGGTGTTGTGGGTGCCCAGCGCACCGACCTTGAGGGTTGGAATCGGTAGGTCAAGATAATCCACCGGGCTCGCCGGCGAGGCGAAATGAAGTATATAATCGAGCGGCTCCTGTACCTCGATGTAGCGGCTTACGTTGTGATCGATGAACCGAAAACGCGGGTTTTTAAGAAACGCCGCAATATTTTGTTTCGCCCCGGTGGAATAGTTGTCCATGCAGAGCACTTCGTGCCCCTGATTGAGGAAACTCTCGCATAAATGGGATCCGATAAATCCGGCCCCTCCGGTTACCAGGTATCTAGCCATTGTTCCGTCCTATCGAGTAGTATTGGAACCCGAGCTTCTCCAAATCCTTCGGATCGTAAATATTGCGCCCATCGAATACCACCGGCTGCCGCAAAGAGCTTTTAATGCGTTCGAAATCGGGGCGGCGAAACTCATTCCACTCGGTCAAAATCAACAGCGCCTCGGCTCCTTCCAGCGCGTCATAATTCCGCTTGGCGTAGCCAATTCGGGAGCCGAAGATTTTTTTCGCTTCCGCCGTCGCTTCGGGGTCGAAAGCCTGCACCCGGGCGCCCGCCGCAAGCAGCGCTTCGATCACCGTAATTGCTGGAGCGTCGCGCATATCGTCGGTGCGCGGCTTGAACGCGAGCCCCCAGACAGCGAAAGTTAAACCTGATAAATTCGCGCCAAAGCGGCGCTTTACTTTTTCAACCAACAGACCCTTTTGCCGTTCATTCACCTCCTCGACCGCCTTGAGCAGCAGCATTTCCGGATCGGCCCCACCCATCCCGATCATCGCGCGGATGTCTTTGGGAAAACAGGAACCGCCGTAACCGGCGCCGGGAAAAATGAAATGCGGGCCGATGCGCCGGTCTAAACTGATGGCGCGCCGCACCTCGCCGATGTCGGCGTTCATGTGCTCGCACAGCCGTGACACTTCGTTGATGAAAGAAATCTTGGTCGCCAGCATGGCGTTGGACGCGTACTTGCTCATCTCAGCGCTGCGGCTGTCCATGATCAAGATCGGGTTGCCGGTGCGCACGAACGGTTCGTACAGTTCCTTGACGGTCTCCAGCGCCTCGACGTTATCACCGCCGAGGACCACGCGATCGGGCTTCATGAAATCATCGACCGCGGCGCCTTCCTTAAGAAATTCCGGATTGGAAACCACCGCGAAGGAATAGGCACTTTCTTCGGCGATCCATTCCCTAACGCGATCGGCCGTCCCAACCGGCACGGTGCTTTTGGTCACGATGATGCGAAAACCATCCATCGCTCGGGCGATGCCCTTGACGGTCGCTTTCACGTAATCCAAATTGGCATGGCCGTTGGCGCCCTGGGGGGTCCCTACGGCGATAAAAATGATCGGTGACTTTTTTACCGCCGCCCCTAAGTCCGTCGTGAAGAACAGGCGCTGCTCATCCACATTGCGCCGAACCATTTCCTCCAAACCGGGTTCGTAAATCGGCACTTGGCCGGCATTGAGCGCCGCGATTTTATCTGCGTCGATATCGACGCAGACCACCTCGTTGCCGCTTTCGGCGAAACAAGTGCCGGCCACCAAGCCGACGTAGCCAGTGCCGACTACGGCTAAATTCATGATTGGCTCCTCTGCTCCAGCACTTCGCCGATCACGTAGACCGGGCGATCCTGAGACTCATCTTTATCGGTATTCAATTCGTGACCATGGGTCTTCTTG
>JBLMXG010000047.1:0-9722 GCA_050257635.1 Chloroflexota bacterium | reverse complement strand
AATGCCAGGTCGAGTTTGCCCTCGAGCAGAGCATCCACGTTCTGTTCGACGCTGCGATCGTGCAGTTTGACGCGCACATTCGGCATCGCGCGCTGATAGTTGTTCAGGATGGCGTGAAAAGCCCGATCGACCATGTAGGAGGAGTAGCCGACATGCAACTCCGTGTGCGTGTTGTTGGCGAACGCCCGGACGTTTCTTACTGCTTCATCGGTTCGTTGCAACACGACGCGAGCTTCATCGAGGAAGAGACGGCCTGCCTCTGTCAGCCTCACTGACTTCCCGCTGCGTTTCAGCAACGGCAAACCAATCTCATCCTCCAGATCGCGAATCTGGCGGCTCACAGCCGGTTGGGAGATATGCAGCTTGAGTGCAGCGCGTGAGATGTTTTCAGTTTCGGCGACGCAAACGAAATAGCGCAAATGCCGAAGTTCCACGGAAACGAACTTTATACCTTTTGGTTATAACGAGACAAGAAACATAGTCTTTCACAAACCAGCGATAGATAGCGGACACTGTTCGCATGAGCAGAACGATTGGACGCGTCGCGGGAGAATCGGACATCACAGCAGGAATCCAAACGAAAGGTCTGGGTAGCGCAAATGGTTCTCGCAACGCGAATGCATCGAGAGCGGATAGCATCATTAAGTCGAAGCTCGTTCTGCTGCTAACCCGAGACATCGAATTAGAACAACAATTCGCCGTGGCGGCAGCGGGAAGCAGTGCTCGTTTAATTGTCGCTCGGACACTCGGCGTTGCGCTCGAAATCATTCATCAACGCGATCGGCAACTCGAGCTGGTGGTGATTGATTTTGATAACGGTACTGACGGGATCCTATTACTTCGGGCGCTCACCACATCGTCCGCGGAGCTGCCTGTCGTGGCGCTGACATCGAGCGACAGCGATGACTCAACCGTTCTCGCTTGCGACGATGCCAACGTTTGTTGCTTAACGAAATCAATCAAAGCGGTCGAGCTCGTAAGTCGTGTACTTGGCCGCAGCAGACCTCAAGCCGGCGCAGCTCAATCCAAACAGAGGATAAAGCCGCGCGTTTCTAAACTTAGGCACACCTCTCGCACACGGGGGGCGATTGTCCGACGCGTGAAGGAGCAAACATCATTACGAACGGAGGCCTAACCATGATCTTAATCTTAATCTTTTGCGCGCTGATTATCTACCTGTTCGGTGGAGACATCGATTCGTTGAAAGGAGAAAAAAATGTATAGAACCAAACTAGGCCAGGGTAAGGCCGCTATAAAACACGGGTGGCGGAAGCGTCTCGGATTTCGTCCTCAGAGGCATGACCGATGGCTTGTGTTGAACATGTCGATCTTCAACTCCGAAGCTGTCTGGAATCGCATATTCAATCCAGTTCCGAATCGGCAAAACGGATGGTGAACATGGCAACCAGCGTTCTACCGGCCGCTGAAGCTTCGGTGTACGCCGAGCTTCAGCGGGAGATACACTGCGCGTTACGCGCACAACACCCGGAATGGGTTCAGCCGAACGGTGAGTCTCCGACCTGTGACTCCTACGAGTCGCGGCTCGCTGAACTTTTGCGCAGTGCCTCGAGAGACCCAATGACAAAAAATGCAAAAACATTCGCAAATCGCGAGCTGCAACTTCCTACCCTGCTTAGAACATCCCAGAAAATCCAAACTCAATTGAGCGCGCAAGAAATCGCAATATGAAAACAACGCTTAAAACTGAAACAGCTCAGACCCCCGAGGTCGTTCCATCGCAAAAGCCGCCGGGTGATTCAACTCCAGGGAGACCAGCAACCGATTCAGCTCGGGCAAAACCGTCCGTCGAGCCAGCAACAACGAAGCGGAAGAAGTGGTCGCGCCTACTCGTTATCGTGGCCGTGATCGTGATCGCCGGCGGGGCTGGATTTTACATCTGGCAAAAGCTGCATCCGAAAAATGTCGGTCTCGCGATGGGCAACGGCCGGATCGAAGCGACCGATATTGATATCGCTTCCAAGCTCGCCGGGAGGATAGAGAAAATCTTCGTTGGTGAAGGCGATTTTGTGCGTGCCGGGCAACTGCTCGTGCAGATGCAGACTGACACGCTGGAGGCGCAACTCAACGAAGCGCGCGCGCAGCGTGAAATGGCCTTACACGATGTGAACGCGTTAGAGGCGCAGGTCACGGCAAAGGAGAGCGAGAAAGCCGCCGCAATCGCCACCGTGGCACAGAGGGACGCGAACTGGGATGCAGCGAAGCGCAGACTAGCCCGAACCGAGCAGCTGAGCCGCGAAAAAGTTGAGACACCGCAGCAACTTGATGACGACCGTGCGTCCGAGCATGCGGCCGATGCCGCGGTAAAAGCTGCTCAAGCGCAGGTGGCGGCAGCACAAGCGGCAATCGAAGCCGCTCGGGCGGAATCGGTGAAGGCGAAATCGGCTGTGACTTCCGCCGAAGCAAGCATCGCACGAATCCAGGCGGACATCGCCGACAGTGCGCTGAAGGCGCCGCGTGACGGCAGAATCCAATACAAGGTTGCGCAGGAGCGCGAAGTTCTCGGCGCCGGAGGAAAGGTGCTCAACATGGTCGATCTGGCCGACGTTTACATGACCTTTTTCCTTCCGGAAAAGCAGGCCGGTCACGTGAACATGGGCGCCGAAGCGCGCATCATTCTCGATGCAGCGCCGGATCTCGTTATCCCGGCGAACGTGACGTTCGTCGCTGACGTCGCCCAGTTCACCCCGAAGACTGTGGAGACGAAAGAGGAACGGCAGAAGCTGATGTTCCGCATCAAGGCGACCATCCCCGCGGAGCTGCTTCGGAAGCACCTAACCAAGGTTAAGACCGGGTTGCCGGGAGTAGCGTATGTGAAAGTCGATCCGAAGGCCGAGTGGCCAGCCAGCCTGGCAGTCAAACTTCCACCGGAATGATCGCGCAACTGGAGCATTCTGAAACGCCGGCTCGACCTTCGCGCGAGAGTGGCGACGTGCGCGAGCCGCGTCAAGCAGCGGCCGCACGCCTAACAAACGTAACGTTACGGTACGGCAAGACCGTCGCGCTGGATGCAGTGAACCTCGAAGTGCCCGCCGGGTGCATGGTCGGATTGATTGGACCTGACGGTGTGGGGAAATCGAGTGTGCTTTCGCTGGTTGCCGGCGCACGCCGAATTCAGGAGGGCCACGTCGAGGTCCTGGGCGGCGACATGGCGGACGCAGGTTTTCGACGGGCGACCTGTCCCCGCATCGCTTACATGCCGCAAGGTCTGGGCAAGAACCTGTACCCAACGTTGTCAGTCTTTGAGAACACAGATTTTTTTGGCCGGCTATTTGGCTACAGCAAGGACGAAAGCAAGCGCCGCATTGGCGAACTACTCAAAAGCATCGGACTGGAACGTTTCCCTAATCGGCCGGCCGGCAAGCTTTCCGGCGGTATGAAGCAGAAACTCTGTCTCTGCTGTGCGCTGATCCATGACCCCGACCTGTTGATCCTGGACGAGCCGACCACCGGCGTTGATCCACTCTCGCGCCGTCAGTTTTGGGAACTGATCGACCGCATCCGGACCAACCGACCTAGCATGAGTGTAATGGTGGCGACCGCCTACATGGAGGAAGCCGCACAGTTTGATTGGCTGGTGGCGATGGACGCTGGGCATGTCCTCGCCACAGGCACGCCTAACGAGTTACTCGCGCGAACTGGAGCCAGGGACCTGGATGCGGCATTCATCGCGCTTTTACCGGAAGAGAAGCGCACCGGCCACAAGGAAATTGTCATCCCGTCGCGACCATCAGGCGAGCAAGAGGTAATTATCGAGGCGCAGGGTCTGACCCAACGCTTCGGCGATTTTACCGCCGTCGATCACGTCAACTTCCGAATCGAGCGCGGAGAGATCTTCGGTTTTCTCGGCGCGAACGGCTGCGGGAAATCGACGACTATGAAGATGCTGTGCGGGCTGCTGCCGCCAACCGAAGGGCAGGCTTGGTTGCTCGGTCAGTCGATCGACGCGAATGACATCAACGTCCGCCGCAAGATCGGCTACATGTCGCAGGCGTTCTCCCTCTACACCGAGTTAACCGTGCGACAGAATCTCATCCTGCACGCCCGGCTCTTCCACGTGCCCGAGGAAGAAATCCCGGCGCGTGTCGAACAAACCGCCGCGCGCTTCGGCCTCGATCCGATCATGGAAGCCTTGCCGGATTCGCTTCCGTTAGGCCAACGCCAGCGTCTGCAACTTGCGGTCGCGCTCATTCACGGACCCGACCTGCTGATTCTCGACGAGCCGACTTCGGGCGTCGATCCCGTGGCTCGGGATGGTTTTTGGGAACACCTGATCGAACTTTCGCGGCGCGACAAAGTCACGATCTTCGTCTCGACACACTTCATTAACGAGGCCGGACGCTGCGATAGAATCTCCCTCATGAGCGCCGGCAAGGTGCTGGTCATCGACACGCCGGACGGAGTCGTCAAGAAACGTGGCGCCGCAAAGCTGGAAGACGCTTTCATCGGTTACCTCGAAGATGCCGAGAAGAGCAGAAATCAGGAGTCACAAGTAGACAGTCAGGCAAAAGACCCTGAACCGGCGGCTTCCAGTCATGCGACCGCTAACCTTGGATCTCAGGCGTCCGGTCTTCGATCCCGCTTCAGTTTCCAGCGCATGTTGGCAAACAGCTATCGCGAACTCCAGGAGCTAAGTCGCGATCCGATTCGCCTGACATTAGCCGGTCTGGGGAGTGTGATTCTGATGATTATCATCGGTTATGGAATCACCCTCGACGTGGAACACCTCAGGTTTGCCGCGCTCGACCGCGACCAGACAACCATTAGCCGCGAGTATGTTATCAATATCGCCGGCTCCAGCCGGTATTTCGTTGAACGGCCGCCGATCGCCAACTACGCGGACCTCGACCGCCGCATGCGTTCCGGCGAACTCAGCATGGTCGTCGAGTTACCGCCCCACTTCGGCCGCGACGTCGAGCATTGGAGCGAAGGGAAACCGCCGGTGAAGGTCGGTGTATGGATCGATGGCGCGATGCCGCAGCGTGCGGAAACGATCCGCGGTTACGTGCAGGGAATGCATCTCAATTGGCTGAACCAGGTCGCCCGCTATCGCGGAGGTCAACCCATCATTACTCCGGTCACAGTCGAGCTACGCTACCGTTACAATCCGGACGTTAAAAGCGTGATGGCAATCGTGCCGGCAGTCATTCCGCTTTTGCTACTTCTGATCCCAGCCATGCTGGCGACGCTTTCCGTTGTGCGCGAAAAAGATCTGGGCTCGATCATCAACTTCTACGTCACGCCGACCACGCGCCTGGAGTTTTTGTTAGGCAAACAACTTCCTTATGTCGCTCTTGGCATGCTCAGCTTCCTCCTGCTCGCCCTGCTCGCGGTGACGCTGTTCCGCGTGCCGATGAAAGGCGATTTCCTGACCGATGCCGCTGGGACGTTGCTCTATGTCACTTGTTCCACCGGGATCGGCATTCTCATCTCAACGCTCACGCGCACCCAGGTGGCGGCGCTTTTTGCGACGACAATCCTCACCCTGGTCCCGGCCTCCAATTTCTGTGGCCTGACTGATCCCGTTTCGTCCCTGACCGGCTTTGGCCGGTTCATCGGCAACATCTATCCAACTACTCATTATATAACGATCTCCCGGGGAACCTTCTCCAAGGCGCTCGGTTTTACCGGGCTCCACGGCTCCTTCCTTCCGCTGTTGATCGCCATCCCGGTCCTCGTCGGACTAAGTGTGCTGTTCTTGAAAAAACAGGAGACCTGAACCATGAACGTTAAGAACATACTGCACCTCGGGGTCAAAGAGTTGTGGAGCCTGGCGCGGGACCCCATCATGGTTCTGCTGATCGTTTACGCGTTCACGCTCACGATCTATTCCATCGCCAGTGCTTTGCCCGACTCGCTCAGCCAGGCGCCGATCGCCATCGTGGACGAGGATCAATCGGTGCTTTCGCAGCGCATCGTTAACGCCTTCCAGCCGCCGTGGTTCAAGCCACCAACGATGGTGTCACGGGAGGAAATGGACGCTCGCATGGACAGCGGCAAAGACACCTTCGCACTCGATATTCGCCCCGATTTCCAGCAAGACGTGCTGGCCGGGCGTTCTCCCGCGATCCAGCTCAATACCGATGCCACGCGTATCAGCCAGGCGTTTAGCGGCAGCTCGTATGTGCAGCGGATCGTGCTCGAGGAAGTCCAGACCTGGCTGCAACGTTATCGAAGCGTCTTCAAACCGCCGGTGGATATTGAAGAGCGAGTGCGTTACAACCCGAACCTGAGTCGGCATTCCTTCGGCGCCGTCGTGGCGCTGATCGACCAGATCACGATGCTCTCGGTTCTGCTGACCGGCGCAGCGCTCATCCGCGAACGCGAGCGCGGCACAGTTGAGCATTTGTTAGTCATGCCCGTGACGCCGTTCCAGATTATGACGAGTAAGATCTGGTCGATGGGCCTGGTGGTGCTAATCGCTGCGGCACTCTGCCTGATCTTTATTATCGAGGGTGTGCTGGGTGTCCCGGTCAACGGTTCTCGAACGCTCTTCCTCTGTGGCACGACACTCCACATCATCGCTGCGACCTCGTTAGGCATATTCCTGGCCACCTTCGCTCGCACCATGCCACAATTTGCTCTGCTTATGGTGCTGGTGCTGTTGCCGCTGCAGATGCTCTCCGGCGGCGTAACCCCTCGCGAGAGCATGCCCGATTTCGTTCAGCAGATCATGATCGCCGCGCCCACCACACACTTTGTCAAACTTGCGCAGGGCATCATCTATCGCGGAGGAGCCTTGGATGTGGTCTGGCCGCAGTTCCTCGCGCTTGCCTTGATCAGCGCGGCTTTGTTTGGCGTCGCCCTGACGCGCTTCCGCAGAACTATCGGGTCGATGTGATGCGTTTTTGTTTGTGAAAGTGGCGACGCTACTGACCAATCGCGTTTCACGAACAAGTCGGCGTATCACGTCGCGCATTAGACGACGCAAGACCCATATTCTCCTTTTCGCTGTGCTCGCAATGCTCGGCGCGTGCGCGCCGTTGGCACAGGTTCGCGAGATCAATCCCAAGCTGAGTACGCAGTATGGCTCACGTCCGCGGCTTCACCGCGCTGAGCAAGCCATCGCCAGTGGCGAACAGTTGCAGCGCACCGATCCAAACAGAGCAATCGGCTTTTATTTGTCTGCGGTCGAATTAGCAACCAGCGAACTGCGAAAGAGTGCAGCCGATCGCGTGGCTTTGCTCGATTACGACTTCGCCCTGTCGCGCGTGTTCTCCGTAATTCGGGACGCTCACCTTGACCCCTGGACGCATCCATTGCACGTGCCGGCAGCGAATGGCAGCGAGTTTATCCTGACCCAGCAGCCTGCAAAGAACCGGCTCTGGAAAGCCCAGGACTACGAATTAATTCCGGCCGACGAACTTGATCTGCGCGGCAAGTTTGTCGCTCAGCGTGTGACTCGCAAGGGCATAGGCGCGCCGTTGGTCGCGATCAGAAATCCACGAGCTCCAACGATTCGGCAACCGTTTGTTCCGCCGCAGGTTTATGCCGCGACGACCGCGGTAGCGCTATTCGGTGGGCGGCAGTGCCAAGTCGAATTTGTCGATCCACTAGCCACCGAGACCGCTCGCGTTTCCGGTAAATCTCTGCCATGCGCCGCAGACTTCACGGCGCCAATAGCGGTTGGCCTGTCGCGCGAGCATCCGGAGAAGATGGGCATGGGCGCGATGCTTGACCCAGACAAGTTTGCCGACGAGATCCGCCTCGTACGAGTCCAACCGTACGATCGGAACAAAATTCCGGTGCTCTTCGTTCACGGCCTTCAGTCCACGCCTGTCAGTTGGGTACCGATCATCAACGCCATCTGGTCTGATCCCGTCCTGCGCCAAAATTACCAGGTGTGGGTATTCAGCTACCCGAGCGGTTTTCCCGTCCCCTATTCAGCTCTGCTGCTCCGGCGGCAACTCGAGGCGTTGGATAAGACTGTTCCCAATCACCGCCGGATCGTTCTGGTCGGTCACAGCATGGGCGGGATTCTTAGCCGATTAATGATTAGCGACTCGAATGGAGACAAAGTTTGGCGCTACTTTTTCGGCAAATCGCCAGGGCAGACTGCACTTTCTTCAGAAGCTAAGACGTTAGTCCGAGAAGCATTGATTTTTAAACCAGAGCCTAGCATCGGGCGCGTCGTCTTTATTTCTACACCGCATCGCGGCAGCGTGATTGCCCAGGGTCCGATTGGACGCTTCGCATCAAGTATCATCCATAGGTCCGTCCAACTTGTAACCTTCGGCCCTGAGATTTTTCGGGCGTCAGTCGTTCAGGAGACGGACCCAGACGTAATGAAGTTGAAACGAATGCCGAACAGCATAGACACGCTTTCTCCGAACGACGCGTGGGTGAAAATCACGAGCACTCTTCCAAGGAAAAAGGGCGTCCCGTATCACTCGATTATCGGGGATCGCGGCCGCGGAGATACGCCCCATAGCAGCGACGGCGTCGTGCCATACTGGAGTTCGCACCTCGATGGAGCAGAATCCGAGAAGATCGTACCGTCGGATCACGGCGCAAACGAAAATCCTCAAGCCATCGCAGAGGTCATTCGAATCCTGAAGCAACACGTCACTAAGCAAAGGCTCACTCGGCTCACGCCGCGACGGCTGCTTGAAGGTGGCAATTAGACCGTAAGTGACGGAAGTCAGGCTACGGGCCGAGTCAGCCAAGGCTGGCTGACATCCATCCCGATTACGGCCCTACCGTCGTTGAGAATAAAGCACGAGTGTTCCCAGCTGGGCATAACAAAATTTGCCTAGATAAAAGCAAGGATCGGCGAGCGCGCCATCCATTAGCGATGTTTAGAAGAATAGGAGGCATCGAGACTATGAAAACACGATTTATTTCAACGATTGTTGGTTTCTCGCTCCTGTCGTTTTGCTTGTTTGGCGCTCCCGCGTATGGCCGCGGCGGTGGTCACGGAGGGGGCGGGGGACATGCAGGCGTCAGCCGCGGAGGACACGCGGGTTTCAGTGGCGGCGCCCGTGCGGGCGGAGTTAGTCGTGGCTATAGTGGAGCTGGAATTAGTCGACCAGCTGGCGTGCATTCGGCGAGGTCTTATTCACCCGGAATCTCAACCGGACGACATGGCGTCTACGGTGGGCAAAGGTACGCACCGCGAACTTCGACTGGAAGGCAGATTTACGGGTCAACTGCAAGACCGCAAAATAGGACTGCTTCCAGGCAGTTTACTCGTTCGCCGAAATACTCTGGTAGCTACTACGCCCCGGGAGATCGATCCAGAGTTGGCTTTGCCAGGAAATCCGACATGCAGTCCCGTTATTCAGGAACAAACCGGGATCTCCGGCGGCAACGGCTTACCGCTGCGAGAGGTACAACGCGGCCTGGCAGCACCTGGTCGAAACAGAATCTCGCCAACAAGCAAAGGCTTGACCCACAGACACAACAAAGATTGCGCAACTGGCACGGGAAAGCTGGTGGGTGGAACGACGCAAAACGTAACCACGAGGAGCACTGGCGCGATCGTCATCATCATGATCATGACTGGTGGCATAATCATTGCGACGCCATTGTACTCGTCGGCTGGGGATATTGGGGCTGGTATGACGGCTGGTGGTATCCGGCGTGGGGCTACGACCCTTATTATTCGTACTATGACTATAACGGTCCGATCTATGGCTATGACGGCCTGCAACCCGACGAGGTAATTGCCGATGTCCAGGCTGCGTTGCAGCAACTCGGGTATT
>JBLMXG010000046.1:0-2892 GCA_050257635.1 Chloroflexota bacterium | reverse complement strand
CCCCGGCGACATCAGGAAAAGGTCTCACCACACGCTCATCATCGGATGAGAACGGTCGCGGCTACCTTGAGACACCCGATTAACGAAAGATCAAGCGAATGAAAGATGACAGCAATAGAATATCCTTCAAGCTTTGGCGGTTCCTAGAGTTCGAATTGTCGGGCAAAGATGCCATTCACGCGGGGAAGCCATACATGCTCTTCGGTGCGGTGTTCGTGGCCCCTTTTTTAGCTCTCTTGTATTCGGCCCAATCAACCGGTTTAGCGGGTTTCATTTCCTTCTTGGCGCGCTAACGACCCTCGCCATCCTTGGTTATCGAGTGCGACAATTACCGGACGCTGGCTGCCGCCACGGCAGACGCGGTTAGGGGACACTCGCCACATCGCGCAGCCGGCAGATCGATTCGGATGAAACGGAAAAGAAATAATTCGTTGTGTCGCCGCTCAAAATAATTTGTTTTGAGCGAGATCGGGCGGTTGCTGGGGAAACGGGGCGGGTCGGGCGGTAGCTGCGCAAGGCGGCAGCCGACGCTCGCGATTCAAGGTGAGATCAATTCTTGGAATGCTGCCCACCGATGGCACCAGTGCTGCTAGTTGCTATTAGGGGCGTCTTCGGTGCGACGCCACTTTTTTGGCAGCTCTCAGTCAAGCAATGTTTGACTATGAGCCCACGTTACCCGGTTGCCGTTACTTCGGCTAGCGGATGTAAAGGCCGGACAACGGCGTCCGTCTTGGGTCAGTTTCGCCTTTGGCGTCATGTCCGCGCGACGTCCGCTTTCCGACCAAACCTCACCGTGACGACGGACGTTCCAGATCGACAGAAATGGGCCACTGACTATGGGCTAGCGTCCCACCCCTTAACTCGATTTGTGAGTACGCGATCTAGTTCTTCTGCTCGTGCAAATCCACCGGCGTATAATTGCGCCCGATGGCGTCATAGACTGCGACCTGAATCGCCGGGAATTTTTGCTTGAGCTTTGTACCTGCCGCCATGGCATCCTCCGAACTCTCGTAGCGCATTTTCAACTTGCCATCGATCGACAATACATAGCCGTCGACCGGCATCACGTTCGCTCGTAAATTCGTCGGCTTTTTGGATTCGTGCAGCTTTATCTCTGGTGTTTTGACTCTTGGTTTTTTTGACCTTGGAAACTTAACTCTTGGGCCTTTGATTCATCGTTCACAGCTTCTTCGCTTATTGTCACTTTGGTCCTTTTATCTTTGCTCATGAACCTTCCTTTGTTGTGCTTTTATTTTCGGTGTCCGCCAGCTTCAGGCGGGTCGTGTGATGGTTACGAGTTTAGGCGCACACCCGCGCCATCAAATATCAGCCGCGAAAAGATCGTACGAGCCTCTGCGCCCGCGGGCGTAGACCCGAGCGGCGATCTTGTGGATGCGCTCGCGATTGACATCAAATGCCAGCAACAGATCGTCCGCGTCAAAACTCAGGTTCGGTTGAAGCCGCCTGAGGGCGTCCACGGTCACAAAGAACGAACTCTCCATAGAACGGTCGTATCCCCAGAAACGGACCGCCCGCCGCGTCGCATCGTAGCTGCGGCTGCTGTTGGGAAAACTAATCGTCATTTTCGTGGCCTTTCGATTTTGCGATAGCCAGCGGCCCCACATCACGGCATCTTCACCGGAATGCGGTTAGGCTTTTCGGCAATGACCGCAGCGTCTATCGCCGCCGCGAGGTCGATCGGATCGACGGTCAGCATCTCGACCGTCGCGTAGTTATACCGCACTGGCGCCAGCATCATTGTGGCGATGCGACGATAGACAGGAACGATAGTCCCTCGATCAGCTCTTCATCGGTCACGATTTCATAACTGCCGGAAGGCAACAGGCTACCCTTAAGTGAGAATGGGCCGTAAAATATCACGGTTTTGCGGTGCGTTCGCTTGAGCATCTATCGTTTCCAGGTTGGGGCGTGTGGATTTTTCGATCCGCTTTCGAACAGGGGCCAGGCCAGCGCGAGTTCTTCTTATGGCCGCGAACGCCGAGAGCGCTTGGTCAAGCGTCGAACTGCAAAACGCGTTGCGCCTTTACTCGCATGTAGTCGAGTGTCCTGTTATCACGATAACGGGATAGAAATCGCGAGCTTTGGCGAGCATCAGGGCCGGAAAACAGCCTGGACGACCGGCTTTTTGACCCTTAAGCGCCGAAAGAGTGTTTCAGAATCGCGACGACGATGACCGTAGCAACCAAACCAGCCGGCACGACAATCGGTGGTACGAACCATTGGAGCATTCCGGGACTCCCCTGAAGATTGAACTTCGGCGAACGACGAGGCCGCCTATGGGCCGCCTCGCGTTGGTGAGGGTCCAAATCAGAGGAGTTCATGAGCGTTATCTCCAAAATATCGATGAAAGATCATCTGAATGTTCAAACAACAACCGTATATGGGGATGAATGCAGACAACCGCAGGGGCAGGTGATCGTTTGCTTGAAATAAAGATCCGCAGCATCGAGCTTGGACGGACAAATCAGCCTGCAAATCGGCCCATGATTAATGCGGGCAGCGCGTAATAGTCTCGCGATTCGACTTGATCGTCCCCATTTACGCTCACCAACGTCCAATAAGCAGGCATTACGTCACCGTCGAGCGCGAAAGAGGGTGTGGGGAGGAGATGCAAATAGCTTCGCCGCGCCCTAGTCGCGATGGGCGTTTACAAAGTTTATTCCCTTGTAGCGGGTCATTTCGTTCATAGATGACCGAGAGTCTCCAAAGCGATGCTCGAACAAGGCCATTCAAGGCGCCACAGTCCCGTCGGGGTCATCAAAGGCATATAATGAAAATCGCGCAGATCGCGCCCCTGATCGAAAGCGTCCCCCCACGGCTTTATGGCGGCACCGAGCGGATCGTCTCCTACCTGACCGAAGAATTGGTAGC
>JBLMXG010000045.1:0-8829 GCA_050257635.1 Chloroflexota bacterium | reverse complement strand
CCCGTCCTTCGGCGGCGGTCAAAGGGTTTGTCGTGGTTTTGGTAGCATTCACAATCGGTTCCTCTGCCTTTCTTTCGCAATCGAGCGATCATGATCGCACAACCACATCTTGCGAAGCGGTATTGTAAGCGATGCGGATACCGCTCCAAATGCTCAGCAATGGCTATGCCATAGAATAAGTGCGGTTCTCGGTAAGCTTTTGTCGAGCCTACAGCAAATATTTGCATCTCTGCGAGTTTCTGGCAAAGCAAATCTCAGAGTTGAGAAATTTATAGTTGGGGCCGACGAAAAGGGGCGGTCGGTTTGACGCTCTAACCGGAGACTGAGACACCGAAAAGCCAGCCGACGCAGTAAGTGATAGCGGAAACCAGCAGACCGATGCCGAGCATGCGCGCGCCGCTGCGCATTGGACCGCGCGCAGTGAAGATCGACAACAGGGCGCCGACGCCGAACAGAGCGCAAAAGCTCAGCGAGGCGCTGGCAATCCATGCTTTGATCCCGACAGTGAGGAGATAAGGCGCCACCGGAACGAAGGCGCCGATCACAAAAGCAAAAAACGAGCTCATGGCGGCAGTCCACGGCGAGCCAAGCCCCGTCGGATCGAGACCGAGCTCTTCGCGCGCCAAGGTATCGATGGCGGTCTTGGGGTTTTGAATGATCCGGCGCGCCAACCCGGACGCTTCCTGTTCGGGAATCCCCTTCGCCTGATAGATCAGCGAGAGCTCCTCTTCTTCCTCCTTGGGCGACATCTCCAGCTCTTCCTTCTCGATCGCGATCTGCTGTTCGAACACCTCGCGCTGTGCGCGCACCGAGACGTATTCGCCTGCCGCCATGGAGAACGAGCCGGCAAGCAGACCGGCGACACCGGCTAGAATAATGTATTCCGGTTTCGCTTCGGCGCCGGCGAAACCCATGACCAAGCTAAAATTGGATAAGAGCCCGTCATTGACGCCGAATACCGCAGCGCGCAATCCACCGCCGCCAGTTGAGAGATGCCAGCGCTCGGTTTCAGCGATGTTATCCGCCGACGACACTTTACCTTCCATCGCCAGCAGCGTTCGACTATGCGCGCGCTCCTCCGCGGGCAAGCCCGCCGCCTCCGGCTGACGCATGTAACCCGCTTCATCGCGCGCTTCGAGGCTGCTGATGATCGGCACGACGCGACGCGTGCCGAAGCGCCGTGCCATCCAACCGAGCATGCGCACGCGAGCGGAGGGTTTGTGCACCGGCACCGCGCCGCCACCCGATTGAATCAGCTTGGCCCAGCGTTGGGCGTGCCGCTCCTCGTTCTTCGCTAGCTTTTCAAAGATTGCTGCCCGCTGCTCATCCTGTTCGACAGCCGCCATGGCGCGGTACAGAGCGATGCCATCCATCTCGACGATATAATTTTGCCGATAACGCTCCACATCCGCAGCCGTGATTGATTGTGGTTTTGCCATCTTAGAAGCGCTGCAATCTAAAATAAATTCCACCAATTATTTATTGCTTGCCACAGCCGTCGTCCGCAAGTCAAATTGCCGCTGCAACAATAGATTTTTTTGGAGAAGTGTGTCTGACGCTTACCGCACACGGCTCCCGGCGTGTACTGACCAGCAGTTTCTCGATTTACACAAATCACAACATGATCAGACCTAGGAGAGGATACTAACGCGCGACAGCTAAAGCCCATTGACCCGAGGCTTTTCCTGTGAGCAGGATAGCAGTAGGTGGGGGGAAACCTGGTGGCGGATCTCGCTTTGGCGGCAGGTCTCGATCAAAGAGCCTATGAACCGCTGAAGGCCGGAATTGCGAGGGCACGCCATGTACAACGCACATTTTGGATTCCGCCAAGCGCCGTTCGGTGTGACACCCGATCCGCAGTTTTATTATTCCAATGCGGTTTACCGCGAGGCCTGGGCGACACTCCGCTATGGCATCGAGGCCCGCAAGGGATTCATTTTAGTTACGGGTGAAGCGGGGACGGGAAAGACTACTCTGCTCAGGAAAGCGATGCGCGCTTTTGGGTCCAACGTCAAGACAGCTTACATATCAAACACTTTGGTCGGCTACACCGAGTTGCTTCGCTTGATGTTGGGCGATCTCGGCTTGCCAAACTCGACAGATAGTCGGTCGGAGATGATCGAGCGTCTCGGTGATTATTTGATCGAGCAGTTTGCGGCCGGGAACACCATCGCTCTGCTGATCGACGAGGCGCAAAATTTGAGCCGTGATACGCTGGAGGAGCTGAGACTCCTCGGCAATCTGGAAACCGACAAGGACAAACTCCTGCAAATTGTCTTGGTCGGGCAGCCTGAGCTTGAGCAACAACTGGATCAACCGGAACTTCGTCAGCTGAAACAGCGTCTAGCACTGCGCTCACGGCTCACACCCATAGCGCGTGATGAGGTAGGGGTCTATATTGATTCCCGACTCCAGACCATCGGCCATTGTTGCGAAAACCTGTTTGACGCTGGTGCGGTCGAAAAGGTTGCTGCATATTCGACTGGAATTCCCCGCCTGATTAATATCATCTGTGACAATGCGCTCTTGGCCGCCTTTGCCCTTTCTAAACCTAAAATCAGCGCGGATATTGTAGACGAAGTTGCCGAGGACCTATGCCTTGGCGACTCACAGGTTAAACGAGACGCCCAATCGCAGCCGCTCACAAATCGTTTTGAAGAGAAGGAGCCCTCAGAATTCGCACCGGCACCGGAGGAACCATTCACGTTAATAGAGGAGCCGTTTTTTGTGGATTCCGGCGATCGTCCCACGATTGTCCACGAAGATTCCATAACGCCCTCCAGGGATGCTCGCCAGTGGGACAAGCTGATCGTTAGTTCATCAGCGGCTATCGTCTTGCTGGTTGGATTAAGCGTTCTTTATTCGCATGAAACACGATTTTCTCTTCCCGGCTCCTATAGCGCTCCGGCAGCGGCCGTAGAGGCCAGAAGTAAAGATATGAATAAGATCGATTTGGCCGCATCCGCGCTCAAATCGAAAGCTTCCAGCATAATGCCCCGAGCGACATTGACCGCAGCCCAGACTCAGCGGGAGATCCTCTCGGTTCAGAATTTCTCCTCCGGACAACCGAAAAATGCAATTGTTGCCTCCGCCGCCAAAGGGACTGTGAACCATGTCGCAACAGAGGCCATCGTCCCCAAGCTCCCGAAGACGGTCGGGCCACCGCACAGCGACAAGAAGGAAACAATCGCAAACAGCGCAACCTTTCTTGTTGTAGGACCATCTTTCGTTCGAGCCAAACCAACGTTTAGTGCGGCAATAACCGCTACTCTGGAACCTGGCACGCGCATCACCATTGCGGGCCGGACGGGCGATTACTATAAAATTCGCTCCCTGGGAACGGAGATGATCCATGGCTATGTTCACAAAGAAGACGCCTTCTTTGAGCGCAAGAGTTAGCTCGTAGAAATCTTGCGAATTAATCGGCACTTCGTATCCCGCTCAATTGTGCTGTTCCCGGCGATCTCGCAGCCAAAGGTCCGCGGAGCTTCATGGAGCAGCGCGCTGCTATCGCCTCAGACAAACGATCCGCGACTATATTCAATCATTACGAGGCCAAAATCCTAAAGATCCGCAAAGTCGATGCGCAGACTACGGCTTCTCGCTAGCGCCATTGTCAAAATCGCAGCGGCCATCGATGTTGCACCCTCCGTCCGTTTCATTCTAACGTGAACGGGACATGATCACGTTCGTCGATATCGAAGAGGCTCGGAGGCGCATCAAAAACCAGATTTATCTCTCCCCCTTTGCGCGCTCGGAGACCATCAGCCAGATGACCGGCTGCAAAGTTTTTTTCAAACTGGAAAACTTGCAGATGACCGGCTCGTTCAAAGAGCGCGGCGCGCTCAATCGCCTGTTGACGCTGACGTCGGAAGAAGCCCGCCGCGGCGTGATCGCGGCCAGCGCGGGCAATCACGGCATGTCGGTCGCTTTTCACAGTCGGCGCTTGAATATCGCCGCCACTATCGTCATGCCCCAGTTTGCGCCGCTGGTTAAAGTCACCCGCGTGCGCCAGTACGGCGCCCGAAGCGTGCTGCACGGCGGCGATTACGATGCGGCCTGCGCCGAGGCCGTAAGGTTGAGCCGGGAACAAGCGCTCACTTTCATTTCAGCGTTCGATGATCCATGGGTCGTGGCTGGCCAAGGAACCATCGGCCTTGAGATCTACGATCAGAATCCCGATCTCGACGCGGTGATTGTGCCCGTGGGAGGGGGTGGTCTGATCGCCGGCGTGGCGCTGGCGCTCAAAACACTGAAGCCCGAAATCCGAGTGATCGGCGTTCAAGCGGAAGCGGTCCCGTCGATGAAAGCCGCCCTCGCTGCAGGCGCGCCCACCGAGCTTCCTCCTGCCACCACTATCGCCGATGGCATCGCGGTGCGCCGGGTCGGCGCGACGCCGTTCGAGTTGGTAAAAAGTTATGTCGATGAAATCGTCACGGTGAGCGAGAGTGAGATCGCCAACGCCGTGCTCTTGCTCTTGGAGATCGAAAAGACCGTGGCGGAAGGCGCCGCCGCCGTGCCGCTCGCTGCGTTGGTTAACAAAAAGGTGATCCTTGCCGACAAGAACGTCGGTCTCGTCCTCAGCGGCGGCAACATCGATATGAATTTAATCTCGCGCATCATCGAGTCGGGTTTGATCCTTGACGGCCGCCTGGGCCGATTCGCGATCGTGATCTCGGACCGGCCCGGCAGTCTAGCGCGCCTGGCGCAGCGAGTCGCCGACCTGGGCGCGAATATTTTACAGATCAGCCAGACGCGCGGCTTCGGCGAGATGGCGATCGGCGAGACCGAAGTCGAGCTGACGCTCGAAACCGCCGGCAAGGAACACATCGAGCGGATCTACCAGACGTTGCTCAAAGACAAGTTCAAAATCAAAAACGAACCCTAGACACGTCCTATGGCTCTCTTTCCGGTTTCGTCGCAAAAGGAAAAGCAATTACAGGAGCGCATGCGGGCGCTGGGCGTTCGCGAGCAGGACATCGACGAGCAATTCGTCCGCTCGTCCGGCGCGGGCGGGCAGAACGTCAACAAGGTTTCGAGCTGCGTCGTGCTCTATCACCGGCCCACCGCGACCCGGGTACGCTGCCAGAAAGAACGCTCCCAAGGGCTTAATCGTTTCATCGCGCGCCGGCTTTTGCTGGATAAGCTTGAAGCCAAGCTCAGGGGAAGCGCCGTGGCAGAGGAGCAGCGCGTCGCCAAGATCCGCCGGCAGAAGCGCAAACGCTCGCGGCGCGCCAAATTGCGGCTGCTCGCCGACAAGCGCCATCGGGGCCAAAAGAAATCTCTACGCGCAGCTGTCAGACCGGATCGCAGCGACGGTTGATCTCGATCAAAGGCAGCCGTCCGGCGGCGTTCGAAGCTACACCTTGCCGGTCGTCGGTTGCCAGATCACCCGCACGAACTTGTTGTTGTGCGACCACTTGTAATCAACTTTGCCGCCGCGCGCTTTCTTCACCGCGCGCCCCAACCGCTGCGCGAGCTTTTCGGTGGTGGTTTCAACTTTCCAGCCGCCGTTGGATGCTTCCAAACGCATGATCCTCTCCAGGGGATTTTTCTCCCGCGCCCGGTTTTCTTCGTTGCGCAGAATGCGCAGCATGTCGCCTCGTTCCGAGGCCGCAAACCCACTCAGATGAACCTCCCCCGACGCGCGCCGATCTTTGATCTTCGTGCACGCCGGGCAGTACATCGGATGGGTGTGCCTGGCGGGCGTATATCCGTGCGGCATCGTCAGCGTCCAACGGCGCCGGTGATAAAAGGCACCGCAACCCGCGCATTGAACGATCTCTTTCGGCGAGCGGCTCGGCAGGTAGCTGTCCCGGTCGATATCCGTTCTCTTCTTGTAAGTTGCGTCGTATTTTTTCCAGGTAACTCCCATGGGACAACTCCTTATTTCTGAATTCGATCCTCTTTGGCCGTCAGCTTATCGATCCAAGCGCCTAGCGGTCCCCGGCTGATCTTACGAATAACGCCTTCCAACTCGCCCTTGTCCATCCAAATACCGCCGCACTCGCGGCAGCGATCCAAAATATGCCCTTCGAAGGAATACGTTTCGAGCAAGCCAGGACATTTGGGACAGCGCAAATCACCGCTGGGTTTCTCGACCTTCTTTAGCTGCTCGCGCAGCTTGGCGAGCACTTCACGGTCGCGCTCCGCGAAATAAATATCTTCCTTGGCCCGTTCGACCAGCCTCATGGTATCGCCAAACTTATCCTTTTCGTCGGCCATGATTCGCACCTCCAACGATTTCACCCGTACAGAGACGCATCTTTAGTGCCAAGGCGTTGATGATATGATGCTGAATTGCTCCATGCCGGCGCGGCATTAGCAAGCAACACTGAAAAATAATCGGGCGCGCTTAGCAAAATCGCGAAGGAAAGCTTTCGGTCTTTGCAGGAATCGGAAGGCCTGTTTTGTGCTCAGCGATACCAGTCGGAGCGGTCGCGCTTGCGGGGGCATCCATTTTGCGTTTAGTTTGTGGGCTTCCAATCTGATGACCGTCCCTAAAAGGGAAAGGAACAAATAACGATGCGAAATTTACTGTTTCTTATAGGTCTCTCAGCTCTGTTGGTGCTGGGCCTTCAGACAAATGCGAGGCCAGAAGAAGCTAATGGCGGCAAACAAATGTATTTACAGTACTGCGGCTCTTGTCATGGACGAATGGCGATTGGCGACGGTCCCGTTAGTCGTGACTTGAAGGTAAAAGTTCCCGATCTCACGATATTGGCTAAAAAGAACCGAGGCGTTTATCCGCTCGATGACGTAATCGCGACAATCGATGGGCGCCGTTTGGTGAGAGCCCATGGCGATCGAGAAATGCCCGTGTGGGGCGAAAGGTTTTCGAGCGAGTTGTCGGAAAAGAAATACACCGAGCTCACTACGCTCTTAAAGGCAAAGATCATTGCCGAATACGTCGGCACCCTCCAGAAAAAATGAATGAAAGCGCAAGGAAGCTAGCGCTAATTTCTTGACAGGCGGTCGTCGACCCCGTCATCCCATGATCAGCGCCTTAGCGGGATGACAGAAGGCCAATTGACCTCCTCAACCACGCTTAAAAAGCGAGTCCGCCAAAAAGAACCGGCGCTGGCTTTGAAACGAGCCTGGCGCTGTAACTTTGCTGGATGGTTTCGCCCTGCTTTTCGATCCGGCGCTGATTTATGCGGCCTTCGCGTCAGGCAAATGGCGGCCGGAACGAGGCACTACCAGGACCGGACAAGGCGCGCGCGCAACCACCTTCTCGGTCACGCTCCCCAAAATCATATGGTCGAGGCCGGTGCGGCCATGGGTCGACATGATGATCATGTCGACTCCTTCCTCCTTTGCCTTCTCGACGATGTTCTGAATCGGCGAACCGATCTCCACCATCGACCGCAGCTCGACCAGGTTTATACAGTCGGCGAAGTTATCGGCGAGAAATGCCTGCAGCTTTCTGCGGGAATGTTGCAGAAGGTCGGGGTGAGCTACCACCTCGCTCCGTTTTTCCGTCCACTCGCCGCTAAAGTCGATCGCATGATAAACGATCACCTCGGCACTGGTATCGCGCGCAACCTCCAAAGCGTAGCGCAGCCCAAGCTTGGATAAATCGGAGAGATCGGTCGGCGCTAAAATCTTCTTTATCTTCGACATAAGAACCTCCTTGGCCCGATGTCCCATGGAAATATCAACAGTCACTCGGCGCAATATCCGTGCCTCGCATTACGGCTCGATATGCCAGAGGATTCCGCAGAGACGCGGCTAAATTTTCCTATCGTTGAGGAAATCCTCGGAGTTTTTCTCACGAACGCGAATCGCATGTTCAGCAATTCGCTTAAGCCGCCGAAATCGCTAAATGATCAGTGGTCAAGGCTTGGCATAAGCTGTGCTCATTTGCTCACCCAGAGGAGCAAATCCAGCGAAGCGGATGGATCGCTCTCGGATGAAAGGAAAAACCATGGGAGGATACGAGTGGATGAAAGTCGTCGATGTTATGACGAAAGATCCCTTGATTGTGACGCCGGCGGAAACCGTTGCGCAGGCGGATGAATTGATGACGGAGAACAAAATCCGCCAGCTGCCGGTGGTAGACGGTGCAGCCCTGCTTGGAATCGTCACCGATCGCGACATCCGGTCCTTTCTGAGCGGTTCGCTGCTTTCGGACCCCGAGGCGCGTGAAAAAGCGCTTAATGCCCCGGTCAGGGAAGTAATGACCCTGGAACCACTGACGCTGTCTCCCGATGACGCGCTGGAGGAAGCGATCGAACTGCTTATCGACGAAAAAATCGGCGGCATTCCAGTGGTCGACGAAGCGGAGGGGCTGGTCGGCATCGTCACCTACGTCGATGTGTTGCGGTGTTTTCTTAACCGGCTGCGGGAGGAATAGCCATGAAGAACGGCAAAGAGGGCATCGTTCGTGAAATCATGATGGGCTCTCCGGTAACTCTGGGCCCGGACGACAACTTGGACTTGGCCAACAACGTGATCGCTTTGGGCCGCATTCGCCATATTCCCATCGTCGATGTCGATAAGCTGGTGGGTCTGATCAGCGAGCGCGACTTGATTGGCGCTGCGGCCAGCCAGGTTTTTGGCCTCAGGCAGAAGAGTAAATCGGCGCTGTTAAAAACCGTGCTGATCAAGGAGGTCATGAAAAAACATGTAATCACGGTTGCTCCCGACACGCCGATCAAGGACACCGCGCAGCTCATGGCCGATAAAAAAATTGGTTGCGTGCCGGTGGTGAGCGAAGGCGCCTTGGTCGGGCTGGTGACAACCACCGATATTTTACGTTACGTGGAGAGTCTGGGATAAATCGCCGCGATGCGAGCCGACGCGGCAGGCAAAGTTCAGCTCCTCTAG
>JBLMXG010000044.1:0-5322 GCA_050257635.1 Chloroflexota bacterium | reverse complement strand
AGGTCCCGTCCGCGGCGTGAGCTTCACCGACTATTCTACACCGCGCGCAGCGCTTGAATGATATCCAGGCGTGCGGCGCGCACTGCCGGCAAAAATCCGCCGAGCAGTCCCATCAGCAGCGCAAAACCTAACGACAGCCAAACAATCGACGGCGAGAGCGCAAAGGAAAAAGCCAATTCCGAGAACGAACCGAAATTGAGCGTCGAGATCGTAAAGAACTGGAGCAGCGAGGCCATGCCCAGGCCGAGTAGCCCGCCGCTCAACGATAGCAGTAGAGATTCGATCACAAACGCCAGCAAGATGCTGCGGCGAAAAAATCCCAAGGCGCGCATGGTGCCGATCTCGGTGGTGCGATTGGCTACCGCGCCGTACATGGTGATCATCGCGCCGATGGTCGCTCCGGTGCTAAAAATGACGGTGATGAACAGACCGAGAATGCGGATGAACATCGCCATCATTTCGGACTGCTCCTCGAAAAACTTCTTCTCGCGCTTCGGGATAAAATACTGCAAGCGGTTATCGCTCTCGAAGGCCCGAAGCACAATCGAGAGATCGTCGGGCTCCTTGAGCCGCGCGGTCACCGTCGAGAACGAAGACCGTTTGAAGGCATCCATGATCTGCGTACCGTCGCCCCAGACCTCGGAGTCGAAGCCGCTGCCGTCGGAATCGAAGAGCCCGACCACCGACCAATAATCGCCGCCGAACTTGATGCTCTCGCCGATCTGCGCGCCGGCGAACCTTTTGGTGATGCCAGCGCCGACGATGACTTCGCGCGCGCCCCAGCGAAACATCCGCCCGGCGGTGATTTTCACCTGCCTGCGCAATTGAAACGCGGCCTCCTCCACGCCGCGCACGGTCACATTGCTGATCCCGTCGGCGCCGAGCTTGTTGAGGTTGATAATGACGACGACTTCCTTCGAACTCATCGGCCGCCCGTCGGCGGAACGGGCGATCTCGGGGAGGTTGGTGATGACGGCGGCGTCCTCGCGGTCGATGATGCTCATGATTTCGCTCGCGGCGGCTTTGCGGGCGACGATGATATTGTCGTCGGACCCCGTCGAACGCAGCGTCTTTTGCACGCCGTTCGCCATCATCAACACGGCGCTGAATACAAACACGACCAGGGCGATGCCCAGCACGGTGATCACTGTCGTTAACCGGCGCGACGACGAGCTGCGCACAATATATTTGAGCGGTATGCGCATTAAGAAACGGACCCCAAACCTTCACCACGGAGGCACGGAGAGTACAGAGGTTCAATTTTTATTTACGAAATAAATTCCTCTGTGTCCTCTGCGCCTCTGCGGTGGAATCTTTTCTTCATCCGACATAACGGAGTCCCTCGACGATGCGGGTCGTCAACACTCGGCGCAACGGAATGATTGCCGCCAGCAAACCGATTCCCAGGCTCGCCAGGCAAGCGATCAGGATAGTTTGCGGCTTGATGTAAAAAATCGGGAACCAGCCTTTGGGCAGCGCGGCGCGAAAACCTTGCACGGCGGGAACCGTCGCCGCCAGCCCGATAACGCTGCCGATCGTTGCCAGCAGCAGCGACTCTCCCGCCAGCAGGACAAATAGTTTTCCGCCGGAAAATCCAAGCGCCTTCAGGACTGCGAACTCATGGGTGCGCTCGCGCGCCGACATGATCATGGTATTGCCGACGACTAGCAGAATGATGCCGATGATGACGAAGGACATGACGTTCATCGCGGTAATAACCGCGCTCGCCGACGACAGAAAGTTTTGCTGGAAGGCGCGCTCGGTTTCGGTCTTGGTCTCCGCCGGCGAATTTTCAAACAGCTTGTCGATGGCGTCCGATACCGCTGCCGAGTCGTCTGGATTGGCGATCCGCACGATGTACCAACCGATGTTTCCCGCCCGCTCAGGAGCTTCTTGACGCAGCCGTTCGTCGACGTATTTGTAATGGAACATCATGATCGACGGATCGGCGGTTTGATCCCGCGGCCGATAGATGCCCCGCACCACAAACGCCCACTGGCCGGGATAAACGTCGCCCTCGAGATTCATGACATCGCCGATTTTGAGGCCGTACCGGCGCGCCAGATCGATGCCGATGATCGCCGCATTGCGCTCGCGCTTGAACGCCTCGTATTGATCCTTGTCGAGCAAATACTCTGGATAGACGTCGAAGAAACTCTCCGAGTCCACCGCCAGCCGAGCAAAGAATTGGTTCTTGTCGATGTAAACCCCGGAAAACCAGAGCGCATAGGTCACCTTATCGACGCCCGGGACTTGGGCGATCCGATCGCGGTAAGCCAGGGGAAGCGGAAAAACGAAAGACACGGCATGGCGGGTGATCAAACGATTGGCCGCCGAGGCTTCGACGCCGGCATACCACGCAGTGACCACGGTGCGAAGCAGGCCGAAGGCCATAACCGCAACGCCGACGCCGATCACTGTGAGCGCGCTGCGCAACTTGTGGCGCAAAGCGTTGCGCACTAACAATCGCAAAAGCTCCATTTGTCCTTCAATCCCTTTTCCTGTGACTCGCGGCGCTGCGACTCGCTCAAAATTTAAGGTTCAACACGTGCTTTTGCCTCTGACTTCGAACCGTGAACTTTTGGACCTTGAAGGGCATTCTCCACTGCTACGCTAACTCGCCTTTCTCCAGGTGACGGCTCGAGCGCGCGCGCTCCGCGGCCCGCGGATCATGGGTCACCATTAGAATGGTTTTGTTAAGCTCGCGATTGAGACGATCCATCAAGTCGAGCACCTCCTCGGCCGACGTCTTGTCCAGATCGCCGGTCGGTTCGTCCGCAACGATAATGGTCGGATCGGTGGCGATGGCACGGGCGATGGCGACACGCTGCTCCTGGCCGCCGGAGAGTTGGCGTGGGTAGTGATGCAGGCGATCGGCCAACCCGACGACACGCAGCGCCATCTCGGCGTGAGCCTGCCGCTCCCTTTTTGACAATGGCGTCAGTATCAACGGCAGCTCGACGTTCTCGATGGCCGTCAGCACCGGAATCAAATTATAAAATTGAAATATGAAACCGACGTTGCGCGAACGCCAGACCGCCAGCTCGCTCTCGTTGAGCTCGGTGACATCGACGCCGCCGATCAAAATTCTTCCCGATGTCGGCTTGTCAATGCCGGCGATGAGATTGAGCAGCGTCGTCTTGCCCGAGCCCGACGGCCCCATGAACGCGATGAACTCGCCCTCGTTGATCTCGAGATTGATGTTGCGCAGGACCGGAATTTCCAAACTGTCGCGATGGTATGATTTGCACACATCGTGCACATGAATAAGCGGCGTCACCATCGTCCGAATGCTTCAATCGCCTTTTTGCGACACTTTCGCGCCGGATTTGATCCGCGGGTCAGCCTTGCTGATGATTTTGTCGCCGTCCTTCAGCCCCTCTTTAATCTCGACCAGGCTGCCGAGCTTGCGCCCCACCGTCACCGGCCTTTCCACCGCGCGGTCATCCTTGATTTGAAAAACCACCTGGCCGCCGTCGCGCTCGGCTACCGCCGCTGCCGGCACGGTCAAGACCGGCGCAAGGTCCGCTTCTTTCAAGATTGCGCCGGCCGCTAAAAATGTGATCTTCGCGCTCATCTCCGGCAGTACCCGCTGATCGTATTGCTTGAACTTGATTTTCACCAATACGGTCGCCTTGGAACGGTCCGCCGTCGGCACGATATTGCTCACAACTCCCGGATACCGGTGTTGCGGATAAGCATCCAAAGTAATCTCACAGTTTTGCGCCGAAAAAACTCGGGTGATGTTGGCTTCCGACACATCGGCTTCCACTTCCAGCGATGACATATCGGCAATGGTCACGACGGCTGCCCTGGAGCTCACCGCGCCGGCCAATGGCGCGACGATTTCGCCGACGTCGGCGTTCTTCTTCAAGACCGTGCCGTCAAAGGGTGCGATGATGCGCGTGTTTTCAACCGCCACCTCCGCTTCTCTCACTGCGAACTTGGCCGCTTCGATGGTCGCCACGACCCGTTTGTATCGCGCCTCGGCGGCGTCGTAATCGGCTTGCGATATGGCGCGCGAGCCAATAACGTTGCGCTTGCGCTCGTAGTCTTTCTTGGCGTCTTCGAGGTCCGCCTCGGCGACCCGTAAATTTTCTTGGGCGCGCCGCAGGGTCGCGCTCACATCGGAATCATCCAAACGAGCGATCAACTGTCCTTTCTTCACGCGGTCGCCTTCTTCCACCGCCAAATATACCAGGGTGCCGGTGCCTTTGGATGCCACCGCCGCCTTGCGCCGCGCCACCACGTAGCCGCTTGCGGTCAACACCGCGCTCGCCTGCGCGGGGGAGGTCAAGGACGCCGTTGTCAACTGCACTTCGACTCCGGGATCAAACCAATCTTTTAAAATGAGCGAAAGTACGACCAACAGCACAACCGCCGCCAACCAGCCGACGGTCTTGCCAAAGCCGCCGGATTTTTTTCGCCCGCTCGGGCCTTGCGGAGAGCGGTCGATGCGCAAAGAAGACAAGTCCACGTCTTTGGTTGCCATAAATTAAACAAGACTACGGGGAATTTCGTCTTTTTCAAGACAAATGAAAGTGTTACTTTGAGATTCACTATGAGCGCAACCATCACGTGGAATCCGGCGAGCTACGCAAAGAACGCCCGCTTCGTTTCCGATCTCGGTGAACCCTTGTTGGAGCTGCTCGCCGCTAAAGGCGGGGAAACAATTTTAGACCTCGGCTGCGGCGACGGAGCGCTGACCGAAAAAATCGCCGCGGCGGGCGCTAAGGTTTTCGCCGTGGATTCCAGCTTGGCGCAGGTCATGGCGGCTCGGCGGCGCGGCGTGAACGCTTTGGTGATGGACGGCCAAGCGTTGGGCTTCAAACGACGCTTCGACGCGGTCTTCACAAACGCCGTGCTCCATTGGCTCAAGCGTCCCGAGCAAGTCATCGAAGGCGTAGCCGCCAGTATGAAAGCCGGCGGCCGCTTCGTCGGCGAATTCGGCGGCAAAGGCAATGTCGATGCGATCCGCGCCGCGCTCCACAGGGAATTAGTTAAACTTGGCGTCGATCCTTGGAGCGTCGATCCCTGGTACTATCCAGCCGCTGACGAATATTCCGCGCTGCTCCAGACGCACGGGTTCAAAGTGGAGCGAAGCGAGATCATTCCGCGCCCGACAATACTTCCCGGCGATCTTCGCGGCTGGCTGGAAGTATTCGCCCAGTCGTTTACCAAAGCGCTGCCGGAAGCCAAGCGCGAGAACTTTGTCGAATCGGTTTGCAAAAATTTAGCGCCGAAGTTGCGCCGACCCGATGGCGCCTGGTATGCGGATTACGTCCGACTGCGTTTCAAGGCGTTGCGCCGATGACGGCAAAT
>JBLMXG010000043.1:0-3039 GCA_050257635.1 Chloroflexota bacterium | reverse complement strand
ACTGCAAAACCGGCCCCATCCGCCCGCCGTACAACGTCATGCCGGAGGATTTTCGCAAGGCGGCTGTGGAGGGCGGCGCGCGCTATGCGCAGCTGCGCGAGAAGTACGCCAAGCTGGTCGGAGGCAAGGAGCGTAAATGAAGCTCGACGGTCAAGTTGCGATCATCGTCGGCGGCGCGCGCGGCATCGGCGAAGCAATCGCCCATACCTTTTCCCGGGAAGGGGCGAGCCTCGTGCTGATCGACCTGGAAAAAATGAAGCCCCAACTCGACGGCGTGGCGCAAGCGATCGGCAAGGCCGGCGGCACCGCCGTCGCCCTCACCGCCGACTGCAGCGACGACCGTCAGGTAAACGGTCTGGTGGGTGAATCCGTGAAGCGCTTCGGCCGGATCGATATTTTGATAAATAGCGCCGGCTTCCGCGGCCCACTGGTGCCGGTCACCGAGATCAGCGAGAAGGAATTCGACGACGTGATTCTTTACAATCTCAAGCTGGTCTTTCTCTGCTGCCGAGCGGTTTTGAAACAGATGGTCAAGCAGAAGAGCGGCAGCATCGTCAGCATCTCCGGCACCGCCGGCCGCGAGGGGATGGCGATGCGGGGCTCGCTCTGCGCCGCCAAGTGGGGCATCATCGGCCTGACCCAAACCATCGCCAAGGAATACGGCCCCCATGGCATCCGCGCCAACGTCATCTGCCCCGGCGGCATGGACGAGCCGGACCTGCGCGAGATGTACGCCCAGCGCGCGAAGAATTTAGGCATGTCGGTCGAAGCCCACGAAGCGCAAATCCTCGCGCTCACGCCCTTGCGCAAATACGCCAAGCACGAGGAGGTAGCCAAAGCCGCGCTGTTTCTCGCCTCGAGCGACTCCTCGCACACCACCGGAGAGTCGCTGAACGTTTCGGGCGGACGGCTGATGAGCTAGGCTTGAATAAAGCTCGATCGACAGATCCGATTACGCTCTCGCAGCGGCGTGGGAACCTCTGCACAGACCTATCCAGGTAGCAAATTTTCGCTTCCGATTCTTTCAATTTTTAGTGCGGCAGCTTGTAGAGGCGTTCAGCGTTTTCGTAACCGATCTTCCGTGCAAGAGCCTCCGGCAATGCTTCCAGGAACCGGCGCGATTCGGAACGAATATGCGCCGCCATTTTGGAAAATCTCATGATGGGCACACGATCCGGCAGTCCGGAAACAACGAACTGATCGCCGCCCATCACGAACCTGTCGGGAAAATCGCGCAGGACCGCGAGCCACTCTTCGTCGACCGTGCCGTTGGAAAAAATGACCCTGCGCGCGAGGCGGTCGTTCGGCGGAACCCGAATGCTCATGTACAGGTTGGGGTGCCGTCCGAGCAGCTCACGGCTGACGGAAGGCGTCCATTGCCCGAGCGGATCCGATCCGGCATGAGCCCAGACGATCTTTGCTTTGGAGTTATGGGTGAGCAGCCGCTCGAAAGCGTCGACATTGGGCTCGAGGCTTTCCGGATTTTTGTTCCCAAGGATATTGCCGGGCAACGATTCGATCCGCCGGATGACGAGATCGAGGTGAAAATCGACAACGACGCCGGCCTCTGACGCGATGTCGGCAAGAAGAAGCAGCAGCGGATGATCGGGCGCACAGGCCTCGTAAGGATGCTCGGGAACGAGAGACAAATGCTGCGCCGTCATTTCGCCAAAGCCGACCGCGCCATCATCGAGAATCCGCTTTGCGGCCTGGGTAAAACGCTGTCGCAACGGTGGCGGCACCGCACCGAGCTGCACGGCTCGCTGGATCATGGGGTTGAGGATACCGCCGCCTCCGAGAAAGCGAAAACGGTCGGGGAAGCTTTTCAATTCCGAGGCGAATAAAGAATAATTCGAACGCGGCGCGGGCCTCGGCACTATCATGACCACAGCGGCACGCATCCCTTCCTCGTCCATGCCCCGGATCAGGGACGCAACGGAATCATGAACGGTATTCGGTAAGCCGTCGATATGCACATGCACGTCGGCCCAACCGGTGACAGTTTCTGATCGCGCCAGCTCGAGCGGCGCCGATACCAGCGTCAAAACGCCGGCAAGAAACACGAGCAGGTGTAAGACCGTACCATTGAGACATTTATCCCGCGTCACCACGTTGTAGATCTCCCCATTCGCATTGTACCGTGACCCTACTCTCATACCCGGTTTCAGCCCGATTTTCGCGCCCTATTCATTCACGCCACTGCGCAAATACGCCAAACACGAAGAGATCGCCAACGCCGCCCTGTTTCTCGCCTCCAGCGGCTCTTCCCACACCACCGGCGAATCGCTGAACGTCACCGTCGGACGCTTGATGAGCTAGATTCATCGCGGCAGCACCGGTGTATTGTAGCGGCGGGCTTCACCCGCCCCTCTGCGCATAAACTTTCCACAGTTTTTAGGTTCGTCGTGCAGTGGAGTCGGTAAGTTATTGTCGGATTGTCTCCTCCGGCCGTTGCCTCCCTTTCGTAAAGGGAGGTTAGGAGGGATTTTTTACAGCTTGAAAGATCGCCTCCAGCACAACCTCTCGTTGTAGCAGCGCTTGTCGATCATCAAAACGCAAGACTTTTAGTCCCTGCCGTTCGAGATCTCTGGTCCGTTGGGCGTCGTACTTTTCTTGTCCGAGCTCCGAATGCTGAGCTCCGTCGAGTTCGATGACCAGTTTTGCAGCCAGAGCGTAAAAATCAACGATGTAGTTGCCGATGAGTTTGTGCCTGTAGAATTGCAGCCCAAGGATTTGTTTTCGCCGCAAGCGGTGCCACAGGTGCAGCTCTGCGTCGGATGGATTTGTCCGCAAGGAGCGAGCTCTCCCCTTCAGTCGCCGACTGTAGGGCAGCAAGAGAAAATCCCCCCTACCCCACTTTTTCTAAGGGGGGATTTTGACCGACAGCGTTTTCAGAAAATTTCGCCCGCTCGATTATGCGAAGAGCCGGTATTTAATCGCCACTACGCCGGCGAGCTGCTCGGCGCCGCAACGACGGCCGGCGCTCTTTCGCCGCTCACTTTACCGGCGAAGAGCGTCAACCCCGAAGCGAGCAGGATC